>JAGLYR010000017.1 GCA_023132135.1 Candidatus Eiseniibacteriota bacterium
CCCGTCGAAGGACACCCACACTGCCGTCCCCCAAACCGTTCGTCCTAAGTGCGCCGAATCAAAGAGAATTCCCCTTGCCGATCAGATATGGACAGGTGGTGCCGGAAAGATGCACAATAAATAAAGCTAACTACGTCCCGGAAAGCCCTCGGAAAGCCCTCCCAATCCAGGATGGCGCCGGCGTTTTCCGTTAGCAAGCCATTAGCAGGGATCTCTAACTGATTTGTCTACAACTAGTTGAAATCCGCAGTTGGGTCACCAACCCAACGGTCAGATGGAACTTGGAACAAGCGCGCGTGACGGCGCCCTTCTCAATCACAAGTATGCGAAAATAGAGGTTTGGCTCGGGAGGATCTGATGATTGATATGAACGCACTGCTTAGAGAAGACCCTGGTCTCGAGCGGTCGGTCGATGGCCTGTTGAAATGGTTCGAGGTACACTTGGCCGAGTACCTTGAGCACTTCCGGAACAGGCGAGAAGAGGCAAAGTCTCTTGTCCCGTTTTTCCTCGAATTAGGCGGTTCTGCGCGGCACTTTGGTGAGAATGACCTGGACAAGCTGATAGTGAAGTCAGTGCGTTTGTTGGAGGATAGCTTCGGCAAACAGCCTCAGCACTTTCGAGACAACTGCCAGCATATTGTGGAGGACCTCCACGCCGCGAAATGGAAGTTTCGAGACTACCAAGCTATCGTCCGAACTCAAGATCTCGACCCTCTAAATGATCGTCAGCGCTGTCTTTGGCTGCTAGCACTCTACCACCAGCTCGCTGAAGGCTGTTTCAAACACCTAGTCATCGCACTGCAAACAGCGATCGTCCTTGCGGACGGGGGCGAGGTCTCGCTGCTAGACAGAATAAGAGGGAGAGATCCAAAGAAGATTGTCAAACTCTTGGTGCGCGAGAGACCGGGTCTCGATATTCTGAAGGACGTGTACTCCCCCCAGCTCCGAGCTGGCTTTGCCCACATGCTGTATGAGCGCTCCCGGTCCCGCGGCGGAGTCGTTTTGAAGGCTGGCAAGAAGCCAATGGAGGTCCAGCGCTCAGAGTTGGAACTTCACTTCTGGAAGCTGTTCGCCGCAGTCCATGCTCTAGGCCTCGCTATAGATCTATTCCTTACTAGGCGCGAAGCGGAGCTGGACTTGCCCGGCACAAAGATCATGTGCGATCCTGAAGACTACATTGCACAGCTCAGGATGCGGCTGGCAACCAGGGGCATACTCCTCGAGATCACATCGTTCCCGTTGGCGGATCCAAGTGCAGAAATCGAGGCGAAGGCAAGTCCGGTTCGCCAGATGACCTCCGACGAATTCGAGGAACTCGTGAAGAGATCTTACCACGAGATAGTCTGCTACTTGGATCACGCCGCCGGGAAGCAGACGAAGGCCCTAGGCCTGGAACTCAGGGGATTCGCAGGGAATCCAATTGGCCGGATTGATCTGGACGAGTCGAAGATTGAACAATTCCGAACAGGCGGAAAAGAAGAAGAGGACTGTTCGTAGACTTCAGGCTGAGAAAGGCCACGGGCCCTAACATCCGGCCTCCTCTGCATCGAGAGTGACACGTTTGATACTTGATCGACTGCTGGGATGACGAGATCCATCTTCATGGATCCCAGGCCAAGTAGATCATGAGTGCCGCCACGGCGATCACTGAAGCGACAAGAACCACAACTGCGTTCAGCAAAGCCTCGTGTGCTACAGCCATTTGGCTGACCCGCTCGTTTACCACCTCCTGGTTCTGCGTTAAGCAGGAGGCTCGCTCTCGGGCAATCCTGCACTGGTACTCTGCTTCTGTCTCTCCCTCGAGTGGTACGATCTTCTCGATGGTGAGCCTTTCAAAGCCTTTTCGCTCCAGTCCCACAATCGTGGCGAGAACCGCTCTGAGTATCTGAAGCGATATGTAGGCAGCGACGATGATTCCAGCAGTTGTCAGCTTCGGCCCCAGTCGGAGAATCCCCTTTGCTGCAACATTTACCAGCAAAGCAAGGACCACAGCGACAACCACGGAACAGACGGGTACGACGCCCTGGAGCTTGCGTTCAACAGCATCCAGCCTTCCGCTGGATGCTTCCTCCTGACGCTTGATCTGTTCGAGGACCAGCATGGCCTTTTCATCCCCGGAACACAGATCGTCAGGTATCGACTCTGGCTCGCCGGGCCGACTCGTAAGCATTGGCCAGATCCTATCCACCAACCATTCCCATACCATGCGTCCCCCCCATCAGGCAGCGCCGCGTCTGTCACCCTCTGCGTCCACCAGCCAGTCCGCAATTGCGCCCGAGATATCGAACCCAAGCCGATCCTGTATCCAAGCCCACTGTCCGCTAGGGTTGATTTCAAGGAAATAGTAGCTACCAGTCTTGTCCAGGACCAAGTCTATGGCCCCAAAGTTCAGGCCTAGGGCTGTGAGGAGCTTCCTGCACTTGGTAGCTATTTGCGGTGGCAGATCGCATCTCGAATGCGGCAAGTCAGCCGATTCCGTTCTCCTCCAGTCGGTCATCGCTGAAGGTAGTGACTGCGAGTCGATTCTTGCCGCAAACACTGTGCCGCCAACCACTGTCACCCGCAGGTCGCAAGCCTTGTCTACATGTTCCTGAAATATGACGGGGGCCAGATGAATAGCCCCTTCGTCTTGGAGATCCGTCTGCGACACGGGCGTTGTATAGATGCTGTAGTTTCCCGTCGGACGTCGGATGTAGCCCATGCGACACGCTTTTGCCACCACTCGGCCACGGTGTCTCCTGTGGAAGTCACGCGCAGCCAACGCGTCATTCGTGATCAGAGTGTGCGGGACCCTAAATCCAATCCGTGAGGCAATAGCAAGCTGGTGGGGTTTGGCTTCAGCGGCAGAGACAGCTGTCGGGTGGCTCATCCAGGAGACATCCCGCGCCAGCAGGGCACCTCTCAGGAACCACTGGCATTCCCGAAGGCAGAAGTCCTCTAAGTCGCTGTCGAGTTCCTGAGAAAGCTCTGGCAGACGATGCCGACGATACCAGACCGACCGCACACCGGAGAGATCAACGCAGTTCCCAGTGGCGTCAGTCCATTCCCACGTGGAGCTCCGGGACTTGGCCCCAACCATGAATCGGGAACGGGCTTCTAGGGGAAGGTCCTCGGTGTTCAGGCGATAGAAGTGAGCTTCCCGCTCACGAAGGGCCAGGATCACATAGTCCGCTGTGATGTCGATCTTCGTGGTAACAACCAGGATCCCAGGCCTAGGACTAGATGTCATCTGTGGTCTCTCTATTGACCTTTGTCTCTCCGGTGTCACACCCGAATCTGCTAGCTGGATCCTGGATGGCAGGTGTGTCGCCGGACATGAGCAACATCAACTTGCGGTCGTACCGCAAGTCGGAGTGGCGCGTCATTGGGATCCTCACGCCATATCTCAGCAAGAAAGGCTCTCTCACGTGCCTAGTCATCGTCAGTCGTTTCACCCCCTACTGCGGTGTGCTTGGTTTCAACGGAGGCGTTAATATCGCCCGAAACCAGAAGGGTCCGGTCAATTCGGTCTTCCGGGAACTGCGCGGGCACACTGTCACATGAGCTGGCAAATCGCACCAGGAACGGACTCTTCATTTGTCTCTACCTCCTTGCATAAGGGTCCTTGACCCACTGCATTTACATCTCCTTCCCACAACGCCTGCACTTGATCGGCCGTTGCGCATCTCCCGTGAATTCAGCTCCACAGAAAGGACACTTGCCATAGAAAAGTAGAGCGGCACGGCGGCAACCCCGAGGGTCCTTGACGATATCCGGTTCCTGCAGCACCAGCGCCGGCATTCCTGCGGCCTTGTAGGCCTCCGCCAGACATTCAGGGTATCCGGGAGGGTGACTGTATGTGCCGACGACTTCGATTACCTTGTCAGGTTCATCACGGAACCTGAAATCGGGGTACTTGGCGCGCCCATTCTCCAAAGTGACCGAATTGCCACGACTGCGATCGTTTCCAGAGAAATACAGTGAAGGAATGTCTGCAACCTCAAAGAACAGCTGCTCAATCGCGTTCGCTCCTGGCAGAGCGTCGCCCCCGGTTCGCTTTCCCCGTCGGATTCGTTCAAGCCGATCCTTGGCCCATTCTGCGTCTTTCTCACACACGGTGGACACCTCGAATAAGCGATGGAGAAGCGCGTCACAAAGTGATTCTACCGCATACGATAGCCCAATGCCAGACCACTCTGAGCCTAGCTGCTTTCTGGCCTGGGGATTGGCATTCTGGGCGGAGCTGTGTCCCACATCAGCTGTACTTCGTCAAGAGTCAGGCCATAAGCCTTGTTCACCCAGTCGCCGATCTGCCTCTCCAGCCGTAACCCTTCGACAGCCAGCGTGCGCCTAGGCTCAATCGCCCCAGAATATTCCTCCCGGAGCACCTGTAACTTGGCCGATGTGAGAGACTTCCTCTTGCCCCGTCCCCTTTTAACCTCGTCTATGAATTCGTCACTGGTCAAGCCGACCGGTGATTGGAGCTTCTTGCTCGGTTTCTCAATGTCGAATTCCACTCTGAGCCAATCTAGGAGTTTTGCCTGAACCTCCATCAGTTCTCGGGTACCGTCGATGAGAGTACTCACCGCTTTCTCGGTCAATGCACGAAGCTGGTCCGACGGCTCCGCAATTGGCAGCACCTCCATCTTGAACGTCTGCGGAGTCAGAGCTTCGTCCTTCATGTGGGGCAGGTATCTGAAGTTGTGCCACCACATGAGCGGCGAGTTGAGGACACCGAGGAGATAGTAGTCCCGGGAAGGGAGAAGGAAAGTCTTGTCGTTGCCAAACATTGATGAATCGTCGAACGCGAAAGAGGGGTGGTATTGGATTACCTGATAGAGAATCTTCGGATTCTCGAACTCATCGTAGTACGAGCACGATCGGAGTTCCCACCAGAAACGACCCTTGTCTCGACGCTTGCACAAGCGCTCCTTGTGTTGAGCCATATACCGATGGATACTCGGGTACACCTTGGCAAAAACCTGCTCCGCCCGCTCTCCAGCTCCGGACCACGGCCAATCGTGATCGGCGCTTGATCTGAGAACAATCATCCACCGACTCGGGCTGCATGGGCTCCACCGCCGCACGTCCTGACCACGGACGCACGGTCGTATGATCTTGGAGCAACCCGGATCATCCCGAATAAGCTCATCCCTAGCCGCTTTGTCGATGAGAAACGCCTTGTTATGTCCTGTCAGGAGTCCTCGGTAGGGTGTGGTGTTGGCGAATTCTGAGAGTGGCTTCCCCGCTTTGCGTAGCTTTGTCATCAATTCAAGTACTGACTGTCGTTCAAGATGCCACGCCCCAGCGTCAAGGTGTGACCTCTCTATTTCGAAACCCTGTTCTGCAATCTGCCTGCTCAGGTTGTCAACTCTCAGTTGCTCCCTATGAATCGCGCATATTCGAGTGGTCTGGGGGGGTGGGCCATCCAACGGTCGACGGACCACGACAACCGACGGAAAAACGTCTGCTTCCTTGAAGACCTGCTTCGCGTGTCCTAGGTCTACAACAGACTCGAGCCAAGTTTCCTCTGCGAAGAAGCGCCGTAGAGGTTCCCCGTAGCCTGCTTTCATCCACTTGTTGGTAACCACATAGGACATTCTCCCGCCAGGCCTCAGAACCTTCACACCAAGCTCGTAGAAGTAGACGTATATGTCGGCCATTCCGTGGAACGCGAGGTATCTCTTCCGGAGATACGCCTTGTAGGGGCTCAACAGCTCCTGTCGGATGTATGGTGGATTAGCAACAACGACATCAAACCCGCCATCCTCAAAGACCTCAGGAAAGGCTTCCCGCCATTTGAATGCCTTGGGATGCACCGCTGGGTCGTCAACGACGCTGTTGCCGACGCGAATGTTGTGGTCGAGATCTGTGAGCACCTTGCCCCGCTCAGCAGTCTTGATCCAGAGACTCAGGCGGCAGATCTCCACAGCTTCCTCGTTGATGTCGACTCCATAGAGGTTCTGTTGGAGAATCTGACGGCTCAGGTCGAATAGCTCTGGACTTCCCCGGAGTTCTTCGAGTCGATGATTCGCGGTTTGGTAGTGCGCGTAAAGCTGGTCGTAGGCTTCGATCAAAAAGGCTCCGCTCCCGCACGCTGGGTCAAGGACGCGCAGCTTCGCCAGTTCAATCTGCCAGTCCAGCCAGAAGGCGATCAGGGCATGTTTCTGAGGCGAGTTGAGAGTGGTGGCGTCGTAGGCTGCGGGATCCTCGAGGACCTTTCCTGCCGTTCCCCTAGCCCTCTTGGCATGATCATCGCGCAGCTTCTCAAAACGTTCACGAAGGACACTGCCCAGCGTCTGTTCAACAATGTAGCGAGTGATGAACTCCGGAGTGTAGAACGCACCCTCTTTCTTGCGCCTGGACTTGTGCTTCGCAAGGTCAACGGTATCCGTGATGCCATCCAGCTCGTCCCGGAGCTTTTCCAAGTCCGTGATCGACTGCTCGAAGATGTGGCCGAGGATGTCAACGTCGACGATCCGGCAAATTGGCTCATCTTCAGGTTCCTCTTCCAACTCCTCGACCGGGCGATAGTCATAGTCGCCCAATACCTTGAAGAAGGCACACACGTCGTCGGGCACGGCCAAGTTGTCCAACACAGGGTCTTGCTCAAAAAGGCCGCCGTTATAGCGTGGTATAAGAAGGTCCGCATTGCCGTTGTTGATGAAGCCAAACAGCGCACGGAAGTTATCCCAGATCGGATGGGGGTTGTAGGGGTCCCTGTATTCGTAGGCGTTCTTGATTGTCTCTGCTGGGAGCAGACCACGATCTTCACAGAAGGCGGAGAAGAGAATTCGATCCAGTAGCTTCTGTGTCGCCGTCAGAATATCGTGTCTGTCGATCTCGGGATTCGCTTTGCAGAGAGCCGAGAAGGCATCGTGCCGCATGTTCGCGTACTGCTCGTAGTACTCCTTGGTGACGTTGCGGTCGGCTTTCTCGGATTCCTCAAGGACGTTGTAGAGATGGCTTCGACCGTCTTCAGGAGCAGCGCGTTCGGCACCGAGGAGGAAGACAAACTTGCGAAACTGGAAATCATCCGAAGCAAGCCTAGAGATGTCGAATCGTTCACAGGTATACTGATCGGCCCCTTTGTAATAGAGACGCGTTTCCCTCATGGATGTGACTATGATCCAGTCGCAAGGAAGATTGGTAGCGTACTGGTAGGCTTGTTCTATCGCTGACATGCGACGGCCTGCAAAGGGACGGTCGAGAGGATCACGCGGGCCCTTACCCTCAAGCACCACAACCGGCTTCCGCTGGTCCGGCCGAAAATCGCCGAGCACGGCGTCAGCGACCCGACCACTGGCCTCGACGCGTTCCTCCCTGGAGATTGTGTACCGGTTTTGTCCTTGGGCGGGACCTGTGTAGCCAAGAACGTTGTAGAAAACATCCGTGAGAAAATCAGGGAGGAGCTTTTGCTCTTTCTGCTTCGCCGCCTCTCCCGACGTGAAGAGCTCAGCCCACTGCTCGAGCTTGGCCCTAGCCTCTTTGGCATCATCGGGGAGCTCGAAGGCTTTGATGCGGGGCCGCAGAACATCAGGACGGAAGAGAGGCTTCAGGATGCTTGGCAAGTCAGGCTCCTTCGGACAATAGAGGTCTGCTGCTATGTCAAGGCTGTGGCATCTCAGCCTGATTCCCAATAATAGTGGCCCCTGGCGGCCAGAATCAAGGATTCAGTGAAGAATGAAATCGGAATTGGGCCGTAACCCAAAGGTCAGGGCGCCGGAAAGATGCACAATAAGCTAATAAAGCTAACTACGTCCCGGAAAGCCACCCCTAAGATAAGCGTAACTCACGTCAATTCTGGCGTTTTCTTCGTTTGACACCCACAGTGCTGGCTTCGGGAATTCGGAGCGACAGATCCCTCATCTCCCCGGTATGAACAGCGTCCGCTGGCTCCGGTCTTGCTTTCCGATCATTTCCCGGTATCCTCCTGCTCAGGTGACACCGGGAAGTCTAGCTGGTTACCGGTAACATCGCGACCACTTTCTCAACAACCCCTATGTCCCCAGATTATCCGAAGTCAGTGTTGTGTCCCCAGACTGCAATACGCTGCCCCCCTACCCAGTCATTTCCTGTGCCGCAGCACCGACTTCGCTCCGTCTCGTCCGCGTACAAGGGGATTGTCACAGAAGTGGCAAACTGGTATCATGTCGCTGCAATGCTTGTGAGGTGCCAACTCATTTGCACGTGTCTCTCCTGGTGCAGCGGCGCGCCGCCGAGGGGATGACGATGGAAGTTGAATACTGCAGGTCCGCCTACGAAAAGGAGTGGGGGCGCAGAAAGGATGTTGAGGGTGGCCTCAACGTTCCCATAGGAATCTTGTCTCTCATTGCTACCGCGACAGCCTATCTCGCGCGGTCCTTCCGATACGAATGGGACGTACAAACACTCTCATTTGTTGCCATGCTCGCGGGCGTTGCGAGCGCTTTTGTTCTGGCAGTGGTCTACCTGATGAGGGTTCTTCACGGTTTTACATACAAGGCCATGCCCACGCCTCGCGAGTTGAATGAGCATGAGGAGCAAGTGCTGGCCTACTACAAGGGCGGCGATCGGGCGAAGGTAGCTTTCGAGGACTACTTGAAGCAACGATACGCTGAGGCGACGGAAGTGAACTTCTGGAACAACGTATCGAAGTCGGAATACCTTTACCGAGCACACCGCGCCATCGTGTGGCTGCTGATACTCTTCGCGATTATGCTGGTGTCAGCAGTCATCAGTGGAATTCTGCATGCCAATGGTGGCGGTGAAACCAGCTGCGGCTTCTGCGCTATTATGTGTCAGATGCCTGGAGGAGTATGTGATGTTTCCCGATGACGAACCACAGTCTCCACCACCAGAACCCAACGAGTCCCCGCCTGAGGGTCCTCCCTTGCACGATGTGAAGGAGGGAGAGCAGCCTTCGAAGAAAGGTGGCAAAGCCTAGGGCACTTGCACGGTCGATCCGTGAGTGGGCCGGTTAATCGTGTTTTCCGGCTGGGACTGTCGCCGTGTTAGGCTCATGGCCCGGGCCACCGGGAGTCTTATAGCGATCAGTCTACTCACTGTTCGGCCAGAAGGTGGAATCATGCGACGATGTTTTGTAATGCAGCCATTCGACGAGAGCACATTTGACAAACGCTATGAGTCTGTCTTTGCACCCGCCATCTCTGCCGCCGGAGTTGAACCCTATCGCGTTGACCGCGATCCATCGGTGAGCATTCCCATTCAGGATATCGAGAATGGAATCCGGAATGCGGCAATCTGTTTTGGCGACATCACAACAGATAATCCGAATGTCTGGTTCGAGCTAGGTTTTGCTTTCGCGATCCCTCGCGAAGTCGTGCTGGTTTGCTCGGATGAGCGAACAACCAAGTATCCCTTTGACGTCCAGCACCGGAGCATCATCAAGTACAAGACGGGTGCACCTCAGGACTTCGAAGAACTCGAGGCAAAGATATCCAAGCGAATACAGGCGGTTTTGAAGAAGAACGAAGAGATTGGGCGCGCTGTCTCGCTTCCCTCGGTAAAGGATACCCGGGGACTGAACCAGCATGAACTCGTAGCTCTCGTCACAATCATGCAGAATTCCTTCCTTTCCAACGGGTATGTACCAGGCTACCGGATCAAGAACGACATGAACAACGCAGGCTTCACCGACATTGCCGTTGGGATCGCCCTCAAGACCCTTTCTGCCAAGGAACTGTTGGAATCAGATCTGTGGACCGACCAACTCGATGACCCATACATGGTCTACAAGACCACTCCTGAAGGGGAGCAATGGCTCATCACTAATCAAGAGAGACTATCTCTCACAATTCAGCCAGAGGAATCAGGAACAGAGAATGGAGACGACCTGCCCTTCTGAAGCGGGCCGAATAAGCGGCTGCAGGTTGTCTGGGGACACAACACCAATTACCGAAACTGCCGGGGTCCGAAATCAGTGTTGTGTTCCCAGACTGCAAGAACGAACCGCGAAACCTGAACCGCTTCCTCGATAAGGCCTGGCCCGACCGTGAACGCCTGCGCTTGGTCGCGCAAGCCCTAGTCGGCACCGCCTTGGCGGGTAAGAAGGATGACGGAGCGGAACATCTCGTTGCCACTACCGCAAGCGAGCAGGCTGCGCTCAAGAAACCCATCGCCAGCTGGCGAGCGCTCATTGACCAGTGCCTGGCCGCCAGCGAAGGAACGTTATTTGATCTCGGGAGGAAGCAGAGAATGATGTACGTTTCGGGAGAAACGACGTGCTGATACGGCAAAAGACAGTCCTTGCGCTCCTGTCGCGGGCAAACAAGCCGTTGAGTCCAACGGTGTTTGTGAAGCTCGCGTTCCTGCTCCGTCAGGAGACGGGCCTGAAGAACGAGCCGACGTTTTACGACTTCGTCCCGTACAAGTACGGTCCTTTCTCGTTTGCTCTGTATCGGGAGCTTACGAATCTGAGGCGAGATGGCTATGTGACACCCGATGAGGAACACATCGCACTCTGCGAGCGCAGCGTCAGCCTTGCAAAAGAGAAGATTGATGAACTGCCGGCGGCATTTCATGAAGCGGTGGACAAAATCGTCAGGCGGTACGGCAGGGAAAGCCAAACGAGAAATCTAGGGGACGTAGTGAGCTTTATTAGCTTATTGCGCATCTTGGCTTGAGATAGATCCTCACATTCACATCTCGGTTGGAATGGGAGCGAGCTCGCCCGAGCGATTGGTGCTAGTCGGCAGACAGTCTCGGCCGCCGTCCGCGGGATGGAGAAGAACCCCTGCCGATCAGATATGGACAGATGGTGCCGAAGAGACGCACAATAAGCTAATAAAGCTAACTACGTCCCCTAAAACCCTACAAAGCACGCCGGTCTGAACTGACCGCGGCCGAATTGCGGCTTGACCTCTGTCCCCAAAAAGGGGACAATCGTCCTCAGATTGGGGGCGGCTATGATTGAAGCACTTCTACCGCAAACCCGCCGGAACATTCTGGCACTGCTGTTTGCAAGGCCTGACGAGGCCTTCTACCTGCGTGAAATCGTGAGAATCACGGGCGCCGGCAAGGGAGCCGTCGAGCGCGAACTGCGCGCGTTGTCCAACGCCGGCATCGCTGTTCGGGAGAAGCGGGGTAATCTCACCTACTACAGCGCCAACCCCGAATGCCCCATATACGCCGAGCTGCGCGGCTTGATCCTCAAGACCGCCGGGCTCGCGGACGTTCTCCGGGATTCCCTGGCCCAAGTGAAGGGCATCCACATCGCCTTCGTCTTTGGCAGCATGGCGGCGGGAACCGCCGATGCCAGAAGCGATGTGGACCTGCTCATAGTGGCAGACGCCCCATTCGCCGATATCTCAGCCGCACTGCTTCGAGCGCGAGAGCGCCTTGGAAGGGACATCAGTCCAACAGTCTATTCCGTGGAAGAGTACGAAGAAAAACTCAGGGCAGGACACAGCTTCTTCATCCGGTTGCTGGAAGAACCGAAGATCGCGTTGATAGGAAACCCCGATGACCTTGGACGAGTGGGTCGATCAACATCGAGGTGACTTACGGCCGGATTCGCCAAGGCCGGAGACTATCCACGTCCTGCTCGAGGTCGCAGATCGCGAGCTCCGGGACGCTGAGTCCGTGTGGTCCGACGATGGCCGCCTCGAGCATGCGTTCGCGAGCTGCCTTGCCGCGGCTTCGGCCGCGCTTGCGGCTTGCGGCTACCGCGTGCGCAAAGGAGCACCTTCGCACCACTACCGGCGGCTGGAATCCCTTGTCTATACGCTCGGGCTCTCCCTGAACGACGTGCAGGAACTGCAGGAGTTCCGCAAGAAGCGGAGTCGCTCGATGTACGAGCAGGTTGGGGTCGTCACCAGGACAGAGGCGGATGCCGCGGTGACTGCAGCCCGGCGTCTCCGCCGTGAGGTTTCCGCTTGGCTCGCGCGTGAGCACCCTGAGCTAACTGAGACCTAGCACCTCGAGATATGGCTTCATCACGTTGGTCATTCGGCAGATCTTCGCATACTGCCAGGGCTCGTCGTTCGTGCACTTCCGCTGCCGTCGGCAGTCTCTGAGAGCCTCCAGTGCAACCTCGAGTCCGATCTTGTTTCGATACTTGAAGCAGTCCACGACGGTTTTGGCCGGGTCGTAGACTTTGACCGGCACTCCCTCGATTACGTGTCTCTCGATGCCCTCGGAGAGAGCTTTACCCGAGAAACGAACAACCCGGATGGGGAGATCAAGTTCCCGTGGCCGCCAACTCTTCCTGTCCACGGCAAGCCAGACTTGAAACGGCATCTGTGTGGTCAGGCCGTGGAATTGAAGTGCGGAGAGCAGGCAGACTACTCCCTCAGGGATCCGCTTACAGACCTCGGCGATCGTCCGGTTCTCCGTAGGCTGAGCATCCGGCAGGGCGTAGAGACCCCGGCCCACGCGTGCCAGTAGCCCTTGGTGGTAAAGCCGGTTCAGGTACTTGCGCGGGATGCCGTGGGCGTCAAGATCTCTTGGTCTTGTAACACCGTGTGTTCTAACGACTCTCAGGGTTCTGTCAATGGCTGTGCGCCTCATGGATGGCTCCTTTTGTCCCAATACCTCGGCACTTATTGACAAGTGCCAAGGTTTTGTACCACACCAACGGTGACGACGCAAGCCCTTTCTTCAGTAGCTTCGACCTGTCCGACCAGAGGAAGAGACGCGCTGAAGCGGCATGACCGCAACTCCAATCCCGATTTCATTCAGCCGACCTGTTTGTACAGACCGCAATGTTGGGGGCAGGTCCTGCAATGCAACAAAACCCGAGACGGCAACGCTGCCGTTGTAGCCTGGGTTATTCAGGCTAGGGGAAGGCTCATGCCCCCCAGATCGCGGAAGGGACGCCCGCCGGCTCACGGACGAGTCCGATGCTGGAGATGATAACGCTGAGATCGCGGATGTCGGGTGGCGCGTTGAAGGTCTGCGACGCGGTGAGCTTGAGCTGCAGGAGATCTCCGGTTCGCAGGTGCTTGGGGAGTTCGGACAGGATCTCAATAGATGAATCGATGATCGGGACTTCGGCCAGAACCTCGTTGTTGGCGGAGACCCTGAGGGTGAGTGTTTCCTCGGGACGTAGTTAGCTTTATTGGCTTATTATGGATCTTTCCGGCACCATTTGTCCATGTCTGATTGGCAAGGGGGGTTCCCTTCGATCCGGCGAACGGCGGGGAGATCGGACAGAAAGCGTGCACGGACCCGTCCGGGAGGAAAGTTCTTCCTGCTCCAGCCAGTGGATGCATATTCCGGACAACCCGCCGGGTCCCCTCCAACCATGTGAAACAGCGGGAGTTGACTCAGGTCGTCCGGGCTTCGAGCTCGTCTGGCACATGGTTTGCGTACTCTGGACACCGTACGAGTGTGTCCATGCTCGTACAGAGACCATGTTGATGAGCGGGACCACGAGGTTGTTGCGGAGGGAACTCATGGTTCGATCACCAATCTTCGAGTGGGTGGAAGGTGTTCAACGGCGCGCGCAGGAGGAGAGACGGTTGGGCTACGCGCTCATCGAGAAGGAAGACTTCGCCGGAGCGGAGCTCGCCTTCCGGGGAGCGCTGGATCTCGATCCTTGTGCCATGGACTGTTGGTTCGGTCTCGGCGTGGCCCTGAGGATGATTCACCGTCCTCAGGATGCCATCCAGGCGCTGGAACAGGCTATGGCCAACGACCCCCAAGATCCCGAGATTCTGCGTCATCTCGGTCTAGCCCACAGGGAAGCGGGCCATCCTCGGGAAGCGCTCGACTACCTGGTCCAGTCCATGGAGGGTAACGGCCCGAGCGCAACCGCGTTGACGGAAGTCGCAGATCTCCAGATGCAGTTGGGAGAATACATCCAGGCGGCCTCGACCTGCACCGAGCTCTACAGTGCCACTCGCTGTGAGGACTTCAAGAGATTGTACCATCGAGCTCTTCAACTGGCTCTCCAGGAGAGCACGGGGAGGATCGCCGCGGACCCCATCGAGATCCGCGAGACCGACCGGACCGTGGAGCCATCTTCACAAACCCCGGGCGAGGACGCGGGGAAAGGTTCACGTCCCTCCTTCCTGGCCAACGCCACGGATGTCCCGAATCTCTTCGGTCAGACTGCCTTCCCCAACTTCCCGGAAAAGCCATCCTGGACGGAGAATCTCGCCAGGAAGCTGGGATTCTGGGGACCCATTCGATGCCCGGTGTGCGGTCGAATCACCCTGATGCAGGGGATCGGAGAGAACGTTCGGGAAACGTGCTTCTGCCGGAGCTGCGGGAGTAACAACCGGAAGCGGCAGATCGGATACGTGGTCTCGGCTACCGTGGACGCCGCCGTGGAGAAGAAGATTCGCTCGATCCGGGACCTGTGCAACCTCGAGGATTTCGCGATCTACAACACGGAGGCCAAGGGGGCCATTCACGAGTTCCTCAAGGGAATGCCCGGATACGTGTGCAGCGAGTACTTCGGCCCCCAGCACAAGAGCGGCGAGCTCGTGAATGGTATCATGAACCAGGACCTGACGGACCTCTCCTTTGACGACGAGAGTATCGACCTGATTCTCTCCTCCGATGTGTTCGAGCATATTCCTCACCCCTACAAGGGGCATGCCGAGATCTACCGCGTGCTCAAGCGCGGCGGCAGGCACGTGTTCACGGTTCCCTTCAGCACGGTGGCACACCTGGATCAGGAGATCGCACGACTGGACGCCGCCGGTAACCCGGTCTTCTTTGACAAGGCGATGTATCACGGGGATCCTGTGCGCGATGGGGGCATCCCGGTCTTCCGGATCTTCGGTCTCGAGATGATTGTGAACATGGCCTGGCTTGGATTCCGGACCCACTACTACATCCTGGACAGGATGTCGCACGGCATCTTCGGACAAAACCTGGGCTGCGCGAGTGTCGTATTCGATGCCGTCAAAATCTAAGGCAAAAGACTATCACGGAGGACACAGAGGGCAAAGAAGTTGGCGGGACACAGTATCCTGCGCCCCGCCAAGAAACACCCGTCGTGCAATCTGTGAGGCGTGTTGGTGCTTCCAACCTGGGCGGTTTGCGTGTTGGGGGTCAGGTCTTGCAGTGCCACAAAACCCGACGGAAGTGTTGGAATAGCGGATGTTGACGGAGCTGTCCCGGGCACTCTGGTCCCCGGATTTCAGGCGCTTCGGCGCTAGGGGAAGGCTCATGCCCCCCAGATCGCGGAAGGGACGCCCGCCGGTTCACTCACCAACCCGATGCTGGAGATGATAACGCTGAGATCGCGGATGTCGGGTGGCGCGTTGAAGGTTTGCGACGCGGTGAGCTTGAGCTGCAGGAGATCTTCGGTTCGCAGGTGTTCGGGGAGTTCGGACAGGATCTCAATAGATGAATCGATGATCGGGACTTCGGCCAGAAGCTCGTTGTTGGCGGAGATCCTGAGGGTGAGGTCCCGGCCTTCAAACTTGTCCGGCAAGGCGACGCCATGGATTCGGACGTGGGTGAGCTCCGGATTGCCCTTGAGATAGATGGCGGATTCCTTGCCCATCCAGCGTGAGCGGTTGCCGTCGGGCCCTTCCAAAGAATGCCAGCCGTCGCCCATCTGGGCGTCGGTGTGGTCCTTGCTGAAATCGACGTAGGACGCGACAAGGTCCGGCCGGCGCCGGGCCAACACTTCGATGACTTCCTCTCGCGAAAGTCCCCACTCCCGCCACATCTGCCAGTTGTCCGAGGCAATCTCGATGCAGCGTTCTTCGTGGTCCCTGAGGAGTCGGCTGAATTCCTCTTCCGGCATAGGACCCAAGTAGTGGCGGGCAGGGGTGTTCTTGACCTCGTTCCAGTTCATGCCCTCGGAGACGATTCCTCTCTTCAGCGCCTCATCCCAAATGGGCGTGCCGGGGTATAGACGGAGCCGTCCCCGCTGCCATCGCTGGATTTTCCCGGCGCGGAGATTTTCTTCCAGCGCGCGGAAGGTCGTCTGCAAATCCTCGCGGGTTTCCCCCGGGGCGCCGTAGATCAGGGAGAGATTCGGCCGGATGCCGTACTCGTTGAGAAGATCGATGGTCCTCTGGTTGTCCTCGGGGGTCGCGGTTCCGGACTTGAGGTAATCCAGGACCCCGGGCGAGAAGGATTCGGCCCCGAACATCACTTCCACGACATTCATCCGGCCCAGCATATCGCAGAGTTCACGGTCCACCAGATGCGCGTGAACCGCGCCGCTGAAAGCCATTTCCTTGTTGAGACCCCTTTCGTCGATGAGACGACAGATCTCCCGGATCCGGCTTCTGGGCGTGATGAAAAGGTCATCGAAGAAGTGCGCGTTGCTAACACCAAGGTCGCGATGGATGTGCTCGATTTCCCGGACAACATAGTCGGCCGAGAAGTAGCGGAGGTTTTGCCAGAAGCGGGAACTCGCGCAGAAGATGCACCGGTAGGGGCAGCCCCGGGAAGTAAACAGGAAAGCCCGGTCGCTGGGAAGGCCGATTCCAATGGCTTTCCGGTCCGGGAACGGCAGGGAGTCGAGCGATTTGATAGGGGGCCTGGGCTGTGTCTGGAAAAGTGCCCCGTTGTCCCGGAACGCGATCCCGGGAATTCTTCTCAGGTCTTCGGGCGGAAAACGCTTGCCCCGTTCCTTGAAGCACTGGAGGAGCTCGTGGAGCGTGACCTCGCCCTCGCCGAGGACGGCAATGTCCATTTGCGGCGTGAGATTCGGGGGAATAACCGTGATGTGGACGCCCCCGACGATGACAGGGATGTCACTTCTCTCTTTGACCTCTCTCGCCATACACTTGGCCAGCTCGAATTCCTCGGTCGAGGAACTGATACCCACAATGTCGACATTCTCGGCCAGGAGATCATCAATGGTGTACCGGAAAAGGACCTCGCATTCGGGCATCTTCTCGCGCAGGTACGAGACAAAGTAGCCGAAGGCCAGCGGGGAATCGGTGTTGCATCTTTTCTCGGGCGCCGTGGAGTCCGCGATGATCAATCCGAGGCGGACGGCGGGGCGCGCCGGCGAGTGGGCGCTGTCCCGGCGCGGAGAACCATCAGACTCCCCGCAGACGGCGGACAGGCCGACGACCTGGACGGAAAGGATCCGGGCATCGGGTCCGAGTCCCAATTCGACGGGGATGAAGACAGACGAGCTTTTGAGAAGGATGGGGGTGTCATTTTCCAGGACAACGCGAACCGGCACCCTCTGGTTGCTTTCGTCAAACGTAACTGTCTGCAGATGCCGGTCCCCGGCGAAGATCTCCACCACAAAGGGGAATGGATCGTAGTACCGGGCATCGAGGCAAACCAGGGTGAACGCCACCTCCACGGGAAGCGCATCAGCCGGAACCATGATCTTGGCCTGGTGGCCCATCCATCGCCAGAGCCCTTCATCTTCGTGGAAACCGGTACCGTATCCGGGTCTGATCTGCGAATTGGTGTCAGAGGACCGAGGACTGAGTGACTCCGAGTGCTCCGGCTCCCCGGTTCTCCGACTCTCCGGAGCCTGCAGTTGCACCTGCTTGAGGTCGGCGGTCCCGGGGTCCAGGATCAGCTTGACCAGATCGGCAATGTCCGCGGGCAGGGGCTCCTGGGGATAGCCCTGTTTCTCCCACAGTTTGGCCCAGGTCAGGAACCGGTAGTAGGCCATGGATACGGCCAACACGAGGCTGTGGACACCGTCGGTCCCGGGATCATATCGCTCGACTGCTTCCTTGAGAGCTGCGGTCAACATGAGTTCGAGGGACCACTTTTTCCCATCCCGCTCCAGGCTCCGGCACTCGTGGTCCGTGTAGCGGTTCAGGCGGTCGACGAAGTCGAAGAGGTCGTCGTAGGCGAGATGGTCGATTCGGGCTTCCAGCGGCAAGGGCAGCAGCCCTTCCTCACCGTGCATGACGGGGAGCGCATGGATCCGGTCCGGCCAGCTGAGGGCGCCTTTCCGGAACAGGCGCGGCTGGCGTTCGACATCAACTCCAAAACCAGACCCTTCCATCCATCGTCCCGCGATGTAGTTCCGGCGGGGAATGCGGAAGATGTCAATGCCCCCGGGGTCGGAGATGACATCGCGGATACTGCAGGCCAATTCGCGGGTGACTCGCTCGTCGGCGTCGAGGATGAAAATCCAGTCCCCCGCGGCCTGTTGAATCGCAAACTCCCTGGCGGGTTCAACCACGCCGGTCCGCTCATGGAAGAAGATCCGATCCGTGTAGCGCCGGGCGATCTCCACGGTGCGGTCATCGCTGTGCATGTCCACCACGACGATCTCGTCCGCCATGTCTTTCACGCTCTCCAGGCAATCCTCGAGATTCGCTTCCTCGTTGAGCGTGTTGATTACGACGGACAGCTGAGGTTCCTGGTTCGTTCTTTTGACTGGAAGTGGATGCATGGCTGTCTTTGTCCCTCCGTTACCAACGTTGCCGTCTCTCGGACATCCAATGCTACTTTCGGGATTCCGGGGCCATTGGTTGAGAACAATCTAAACCGGTGTGGCATAGCTGCCGATGAAAACAGCAGCGGATGTCCGCTTTGAGGAACAAAGGCTCAAAAGATTGGACCACGAAGAACGCGAAGAGGGGGAGGTACGCAACGTGGCGAAGATCGCCGTGATTTCACCCAACGACCGGTGCTGCATGGGCGCCCGGCAGCTGTCGTCTCTGGTGAAGAACCGCCACGAGTACTACCTCGTGTGCTATGGCGAGTACCACCACGCGACATTCAGCGACACGGCGAGAGTGGGTGATGCAATCGAGGAGCGTCTGCTTCTGGATCTCCTGCGTCGTCTGTCTCCGGACCTGGTGGGGTTTTCCTATCGTTCCGTGCAGGCGCAACTGGTGACGCACCTGGCCGGCCGGATCCGGTCAGAGCTGCACCTGCCCGTGATGATGGGGGGAATCGGCGCCACCTCCGAGGCGGATGAGGCCATCAAGAGAAGCGACGTCGTCTGCGTGGGCGAGGGCGATTTCGTTCTCCCGAGTCTGCTGGATGCCATCGACAGAACGGGCTCTCTGTACAGGGCTCTTCCGAAAGCGCCCAACCTCTGGTACCACACGCAAACGGGGATCGAGAAGAATCCCATGGAGAGACTCGTTTCGAAGGAAGAGCTCTCCGAGTGGCCCTTCATCGACTACGATGGCGCCAACAAATTCTCCATCGTGCGTGGCAAGCTCATCGAAAACGACGGGCGATTCGACAATGATCTGGGCGCGTACCCGATGCTGACCTCCCGGGGGTGTCCCTTTGCCTGCACCTTCTGCCACAATTCCAATGTGCAGGACCTGTACCGCGGCCAGAAGTACTGCCGGCAGCGGAGCGTGGAGAGCGTGATCAGGGAGCTGGAACAGGCAAAGGCCAACCCCGCCACGAGCATGATTTCCATCTACGACGATCTCTTCACCTTCAACGGTGAGTGGGCCCTGGAATTCGCCGCCGAGTACAAGAAGCGCGTCGCTCTTCCTTTCTGGTGCTACACGCACCCCTCCAAGGTAAACAGGGAGGTCTTTGAAGCCCTCGTGGAAGCTGGCCTGGACAACACGGCGATGGGGGTGCAATCCGGAAGCGAGCGGACGCTCTACAAGATCTTCAACCGGAAGACTCCGAGAAGCAAGATCATCGAGGCGGCGGCAGTACTCAAGGACCTCAAGTGCAGGGCCCAGATCGATCTCA
This sequence comes from Candidatus Eiseniibacteriota bacterium, assembly GCA_023132135.1. GTDB lineage: Bacteria > Arandabacterota > Arandabacteria > JAGLYR01 > JAGLYR01 > JAGLYR01. The sequence continues at coordinate 19,549 of JAGLYR010000017.1, forward strand.
TCACAGCGAATTCCTTCGAGACCGATGACGACCGGCGAGACACGCTCGACTTGATGCTGGCGATGCCGAAGAACACGCGCACCAGTGATTACGACCGGGCATGGTACTACTGCCAGAGCCGCTTGACGTACTTCCCCAACTCCCGCATCTCTCAGATGGTGGAGGAACAGGGGATCGACACGGATTTCGATCCTGACGTGGCGTCCTTCTGGGAAATGCTGCATGAGCTTGCATTCAAGGATTATCTCCCGGGATCCGCCGTCATGTATCTTTCCTACCTGTATGATGAGTACAAGTCAACGGCGAAGGATTTCAAACCGGAAACCGGCGCAGAGTGGACCTGGACCAACCTGCTGGACCGGCCGATGGAGGAAACCGCCCGGCTCTTCGAAGGGGAAGAGGGCGTTCGCGAGATCGAGCGGGCCCTGGGCTGGATCCCAACTGTGGAGGAGCTGAGCTTCTCCGAAGTCCGGGTTCTGATGGATGCAGTGGCGGCCCCGGGTACGGACGCTGATGGAGCGGAGAGCGGCAGGCGGATCATGCTGGCGCGGGATCTCCTGAAGCACCTCAGTGCTGGGAACAGGATGCGGCGGGTGAAAGAGAGTCTGCGTTCACGGGCCGTCCTCGTGGCTAAACTGGCCGACGCCATTGGGACCCGCGCGGCTGAGAAACAGGAACTGTGGAAGGAAGTGGAAGCCCGCGGCAAGTGGGGGGTTCAACTGGACCGGGACGTGCGGGAGCGGGATGAGACGATCGAGAAGTTGCAGGGTGAGCTGGAACAGCGCACGCGCTGGGCGCTGGGGATGGAACAGGAGCTCAAGCAGAGAGAAGCTCTGAGACCCAGCTAGCCTGAATAACCCAGGCTACAACCCGGGGAATAGAGACAGTGCTGGCGGAAAACGCAGGCTAAACGGGACTATGCAGCGAGTTCGATCCGGCCGTGGTCGTTCTCAACGGTTACACCGACGGGGCCGTGTGCACCGTGCTGGAAGTCCTGAGCCGCCTGGAGGGAGAGTTTCTGCCGGAGGATCCCCTCCTCGTTCACCTGGCGGACGTGGCTTTCCGGGCTAACCTGGAATGTGCCATTGCGAACCTGCCTCCTCACTGGAGCGGCGCGATCCCTGCATTCCCTTCCGACAACCCCGGGTTCAGCTATCTCGCCACACGCGAGGACGGCCGGGTAACAATGACAGCCGAGAAAGAGGTGATCTCGAATCTGGCCAGCGCGGGCTCCTACTTTTTCCGGAGAACCCGCGAGTTCAACGAAGCGGCGCGGTCGGCTATCGCAGCGGAAGAGAAAGTGCGCGGAGCATATTTCATGTGCCCCCTTTACAACCATCTCGTCCGGAAAGGAAAGCCCGTGATGCCCATCCCGGTCGAGTACGTGGCCAATCTGGGCAATGCGGCGGAGCTGAGGGAGATCCGTGTCTCCCCGCAACCAAGAGGAATGTGTAATGGGATCGGGATCCAGCCATGGAATCGAACCAGGAAGAGTGACTCCTCAAGAACGGTGCGGGGTTGGAGAGATGCGGGGGGAGCAGAACCTCTTTAGCATTCGTCATGAGCGCGTCTCTCCCGAAGGCCAAGGCTCCTGCGGAAGTCCGTGAACGCGGCGGCCCGCAACAACCTTCTCCTTCCCATGGTCGAGGTTGCCCGGGACCGGATGGAGCCGGGGGAAAACCTGGCCCTGGAGATGTACCATCTTCCATCATCAGCCCTGGCCCGTGACGGCAAGCGGTTGCAGTTCCTGGATCCCTGGTTGGGGTTGCTCATGGGTGGTGCGACTATCTTCGGGGAGAACCGGGCGTACGACGAACAGGTGGCTGTCCAGACCCCCGGGCTTCTCAACTGGCTCTGGAAGCCCATCGATGCCGTGGAGGATCCTGCAGAGCGCACGAAGCGTCTCGAGGAAGCCATCGCTCTCCACATCACCTACTTCTCTATCACCAGCACCGTGTGGCAGAAGATGAATCCTCAACCGCGGGTGGCGACGGAGAAGGTGGAGAAGATCTACGAGATGATTCGCAGCGTGGCCGAGAGGGAGTATGCGGTCGGGAAGGCGTGAGAAACAGAAACGGAAGCAGCGGAACGCGAACAATCCCGGAAGAGGACGCGATAAAGTGCACGCGTCCCACGACTACCATTTTTGTGCAGCAATAACCGATAGAGAGTCAACGGGTTAGCATTTTCCCACCTGGAACCAGGAAAGCCACACTTTCTCCTCAAGTTTCCCCCCGAAAGTTTCGAAATAGGTAGTGATACCGGCCAACTGCTTTGTCTATACGCAGATGCGTAAAAGCTGACAAAAACCGCCTAAAGGGGTGGCAGAGCGGCAAGCATCTCCCATTCTTGCCACAGGAGAAGAATATTGGAATCGAATTCCCTTGGTACGTTCCTCGGGTCCTTCAGCGAAAGCCTGGACGCGCTCCGGGCCACATGCACGGTGCTGGAGAGGAAATGCACCAACCTCAACTGGGCTCTGGAAGAGGCCAACCGGAAACTCAGGGAAAGTCTGGACGAGCGGGAGCAACTGGCTTCCCGGCTGGACAGCATTCTGCGCTGCCTGTCGGCGGGTGTCATCGCCGTGGATCTTCAGGGCCGGTTGATCGAGTTCAACCAGGCCGCCGCCCGGATCACGGGCCGCGCCCCGGAAACGGTTCTGGGAACACAGTACCAGGACAAGGTTGGCCGAGGCGTGGCCGAGCGACTTACCCCTCTGCACACCATGGACACAGGTTCTCCCATGGACAATGGGGAGAAACAGATCACCACGGCCAAGGGGGACCGTATTCCTGTTGGTTTCAGTACGTCACTGGTGCGGGGGGAGGGCGGCGAGATTCTCGGGGCGGTCGAGGTTTTCCGGGATCTCCGGAGGGCCAAGCTGCTCGAGGAAGAGCTCCTTCGCACGCGAACTCTGGCGGCGGTTGGGGAGATGGCGGCGGAGGTGGCCAGCGAGGTCCGGAATCCCCTGGCGGGTCTGGCCGGGTTCGCGGAGCTCCTGGCCCGGGATCTCGCGTCGGATCCTGCCCGCGCCAAGCTGGTCGCGAAGGTCCAGCAGGGGGTCGCTGGAGTGGAACGCGCCGTCTCCCGGCTCCTGGAAAACGCACGGCCTCTGCCGGCGGAATTCATCACCCGCGATGTCGTGCCGATCCTCGAACAGGTTCTGGACCTGTTCGAGGAGGATCCGGCGACAACCGGAGGGATCCGTCTGCTGCGCCGGTTGTCCGGCTCGAAGCTTCTCGTCCGCTTCAATGAGGAGCAGTTGCGACAGGCAGTGTGGAATGTGCTGCTGAATGCCAGAGAGGCGATGGACAATGAGGGGGCCATCACGGTCTCTGTTGGGGTCTCGGGGACAGACCGGGAGGACAGTCGCCTGGCAGATGGGGACTGCCCTCCCTTCGTCCACGTCTGCATTGCCGACACGGGGCGGGGCATGACTCCCGAAGTCGCTGAGCAGGCTTGCTCGCCCTTCTTCACGACGAAAGAAAAGGGCGCAGGTCTCGGGCTTACGACGGTTCGCCGGATCGTAACCTCACACGGAGGCGAGGTCCATCTTGAGTCCAGGCCCGGAGGACCAACGGCCGTGACCATCCGGCTTCCATCTGCCACCACGTCTCAGGTGAAACTCTGGAAGGAGGCCTCGTGCCCGGCTCCAACACCCTGAAGAGCATCCTGGTTGTCGACGATGAGCCTTTGATCCGGGAATTCCTCACGGAAATCCTGTCCCGCAAGCGGTACCGGGTGGAGGCTGCCGCGGATGGGGAAGACGCCCTGTCCATGGTGAAGAAGGACCGCTTTGCCCTGGTCCTGACCGACTGGAGGATGCGCGGGAGAGATGGAATCTCGTTGCTGCGGGCGGCCCGGGAAGTCTCGCCGGACACCCGGTTCGTGATCATGACCGCCTACGCGACGGTTGAGAATGCTGTGGAAGCCATGAAGCTGGGGGCCTGCGACTACCTCACGAAGCCATTCAGCGGCGAGCAGGTGGAGCAGCTGGTTGAGCGGATTCTGATGGACGGTGGAGCAGAAGAAGGGAATCCCTGGCGCGCGGCGAAGGGTGGGCCGGAGAGGCGGGTTCTTGTGGGGGGAAGTCCCAAGATGAAGGAAGTGCAATCCCTCATCCGGCTGGCTGCTTCTACGGAGGCTACGGTTCTCATCACGGGGGAAACAGGAACCGGGAAGGAACTGGTGGCCCAGGCTGTCCACGAGCAGAGCCGGCGGGGGGGGCGGTCCTTCGTCCGGTTCAACTGCGCGGCGCTTCCCGAGACTCTCTTCGAAAGCGAACTGTTCGGCCACGAACGGGGCGCGTTCACCGGAGCAATCCGGCAGAGGAGAGGACGGTTCGAGCTGGCCCACGGCGGGACACTCCTCATGGATGAGATCTCGGAAATGGCTTGGGGAGGTCAGGCCAAGCTTCTCCGCGTGCTGCAGGAGAAAGAATTCGAGAGAGTGGGGGGCGCTGCAACCCTCCGGGCGGACGTGCGTGTTATCGCGACCACCAACAAGGACCTGGCCCGGGAGATCCGTGAAGAGAGATTCCGCTCGGACCTCTACTACCGCTTGAGCGTGTTTCCCATTGCCGTTCCTCCTCTGCGGGATCGCCTCGGCGACATCCCGGATCTCACCCGGCATTTCCTCCGGCTCCAATGCCGGCGCAACAGTCTCGAACCGAGGGAAATAAGCCCCGAGGCGCTGGATCTCCTCATGCGATACAGCTGGCCGGGCAACGTGCGTGAGCTGGAGAACTGTCTGGAGCGGGTGGCCATTCTGTCTCGAGCGGCCGTGATCGGGCCGGAGTGCTTCTACGATCTGATCGGGGAGCAGAATCCCGGAGAGGGTGAGCGGGAGGGGTACTGGATTCCGGCCGGGACATCTTTGAAAGACGTGGAGAGCGCGTTTCTCATCCGGACGCTGGAGGAAGTGGGAGGCAATCGGAGCCTGGCAGCCTCTCGCCTGGGGATCAGCAGCCGGACACTGAGGAATAAGCTCCACATGATGGGTCGGATGGATTTCCTCAAGTCAACTCCTCAACGGGAGGTGGCGGCGGAGGGGATGGAAAGGAAGAATGTTCCTCCCGGGATGGAAAGATCGTCTTCTTCCGGTTTCCGGATGCAGTAGGCGGCGCGCCCAAACTGTACTGTAACGCCATGCGTAACAACAAGATAGGTGTGCAGGGGCTCCTTGGCCTGGAACTTGCAATATCTGCCACCGGATAAGCCGGTTTTCTGGTGATGGAACTGCGGAGGGATCAGCAATGACCCGCATTGGACAGATTGACAAAGGCACTCTCGCTGCGCTCAGGGGGATGCTGGATCTGAGCGCCCTGAGGCAGAGCGTGCATGCCGGCAACATAGCGAACGCCGACGCACCGGGCTACCAACGGCGTGAGGTGACGTTTGCCGACGAGCTGGGGAAGGCCCAAGGGCGAGGGCTTCGTCCCAAGGTGACGCATCCAGGACATCTTGACGCGGCGGTTTCCCGAGGCCGCAGGCTGGAAATCAGGGAAGTGCCGAGCGGCGACGGGAGTGGGAACGTGGATCTGGAAAAGGAAGCGGTGGCATTGGCGGAGAACGAGCTGCGGTTCAGTGTGGCGGCGAAACTGACGGTGCTGAGACTGCAGAGTCTCCGGAGCAGTATCAAGGGAAGCTAGGTAGGACCAGGGAGGGAAACGGATGAGTGAAGAGCTCTTCGCGCCATTGGCGATCAGCGCTTCCGGGTTGAGTGCCCAGCGAAAGCGCATGGAGACCATCGCCAGGAACATTGCCAATGCGGACGCCACGCGGTCGGAGGAAGGCGGAGCCTATAAAAGGCAGAGAGTCGTCATGAGCAGCACGGACTCGCACGAGGCGGCGTCTAGGGCGACCAGCTCGCATCGCGTGTCGCTGAGGCAGACATCCCCTATGCATCTGGGTGGAGGTGCGGGGCGTCGCTCGCAGGAGCTGATGTTGCCCAAGGTGGAAGCAGAGGCAGTTGTAGACACCGACGCCGGGTACCGCCTCGTTCATGATCCAACCCATCCTGATGCCGACGAGGAAGGATACGTCCGTCTCCCGGACATCAATGCCGTGACAGAGATGGTGGACATGATGGCAGCGACCCGCGCGTACGAAGCCAATCTCGCGGCCATGCGCGCGTACAAGGCCATGGTCGCCAAATCACTGGAGATCTAGAGAAAATGGCATTCGACATCAGCAGAAGCGTGCCGGTTCACTCACCCATTTCGCAGATCGATGGGATGAACGAGCAGGCTCATCGCACAAAAGACCGCCTTTCGCAAGGGGGCCCGTCTTTCGCAGAGACGCTGCAAGGCTACCTGAAAGAGGTTGCGGAGATGGAGAGGTTGGCAGAGCAACAGGTGGTGAGTCTCGCTCAGGGGGAAGCCACGAATGTTCACCAGGTCATGCTTGCCGTGGAAGAGGCGAACCTGGCCCTGGACCTGCTGATCCAGATCCGGAACCGTCTTCTGGACGCGTACAAGGAGCTTTCGGCGACATCCATCTAGTCAGGTCCGGCGGTGAGAACACTGGAACGAGAGAAGGAGCGGTTCCTTGGGAGATGAACTGAAGAGGATGCTGGCAGGCCTTGGAGCCCGATGGAATGGGATGGGGTCGGGGCAGAGATTCATGACGGTCAGCCTCCTTGCGGGCGCGGTGATCACCATTGCGGTGACCGCGTTTCTGGCGCAACACGCGACCTACGTGGTCCTCTACGCAGGCCTGGATCCCGATCAGGCCAGCGCGGTTGTTGAGGAACTCCGGAGTATGGGCGTTTCCTACCGGCTGTCCGATTCGGGGCGGACGATCAGGGTCCCGGAAAAGGATGTCTACGCCACCCGTCTGGATCTGGCGGGGCAGGGACTTCCCGGCAACGGCGGTTCGGGCTACGAGATTTTCGACAACCGTGGATTTGGAATGACCAATTTCATGCAGCAGGTCAACTACCGGAGGGCCCTGGAGGGCGAACTGGCCCGGACTATCAGCGAGATGGACGAGATCCTCGGAGTCCGCGTGCATCTGGTTATTCCGGAACGCAGCCTGTTCATGGATGAGAGCAGGACAGGGACGGCTTCGGTCATGCTGCGGATGAAACCGGGGGTTCAACTCAGCCGCCGTCAGACCCAGGGCATCAGCAGTCTGGTGGCCGGCAGTGTGGAAGGCCTTGCAGCGGATGACGTGAACATCGTGGATTACTACGGGAACCTGCTGGCCGGAGGCCAGACCGGCGAGGGCTTTAGCGGGGAGAACCTGGCGCAGCTGGAAGCCAAATCGAGTATTGAGAGCTGGTACGAAGAGAAGGCCCAGACGCTCCTCGACCGGGTGCTTGGGCCGGGGAACTCCGTGGTCCGGGTCACAGCTGAACTGGATTTCGAGCGGTTGGAGCGGGACGTGGAGATGTTCGACCCGGACAACGCCGTCATTCGCAGCGAAGAGCTCAGTGAGGAAAGCAAGGGCGGGGATGGGGGAGAGTTCCTCAATTCCGTTACCAACTACGAGATCAACCGGACGGTCGAGAAGCTCGTGAAGGCTCCGGGAACCGTGGAGCGGCTGACCGTTGCCGTGACCGTGGATGGTCGTTACGAAACCCCGGAGGGCGAAGAAGGAGAAGAGGGCGAGGCTCGGTTTGTTCCCCGACCGGATGCGGAACTCCGGGAGCTGGAAGCCATTGCCAAGAACGCCGTTGGCTTCAATGAGCGCCGGGGAGATCAGTTCCACATCGCCTGCATCCAGTTCGCGGACGAGTATCTGGTCCGGGAGCAGAAGGAAATGAAGCATGTGGAGCGCCAGGTTCTCCTGCAGACGGTCCTGCGGTACGGATTCCTGCTGCTGGCCGTCGGGCTGGGTTCCCTTGTGCTCCTGAAGATTTTCCGGTCGGTAACCGGAATGCTGGCCGGGATTCGTCCTGCTCCCGTACCGGGAGTCGCCGGCGCGGCCGTTGAACAGGAGACGGCTGACCGGGCAGAGATCGAGATGCTGGTGGGTCAAGTAACCAGTGCAGCGCGGAACAAACCAGAGGAATCGGCGACCCTGATTCGGAACATGATAGCGGAGAGCGACTAGGCAGCCATGAGCGTGATGTCGGTGGTGGATCTCAATCCAATACAGAAGGCCGCCATCGTGGTGATGAGCCTGGGGCCCGGCGCGCAGGGGCTCCTGAAGGAACTGCCGGGGTCGGAGGTGGAGCTTCTTGCCGGCGAAATCCTTCAACTGGGAACCATACCGGAGAACATACGGGATGAGGTCCTGGCCGAGTTCATGAATCGGATGGCCGCAGCCCAGACGAGGGGCGAGAGCAGTCTGGAGAAAGCCGCCAAGGTTCTCGAGGTCAGATTGGGGCAGGACGAAGCAGAGCGGGCGGTCCGGCGCATCGAATGGCGGAACAACGAAGATCTCAAGACCTTCGTGACGCGGGACCCGGAAAAATTCGCGGGCCTGATTGCAGACGAGCATCCCCAGGCCACCGCCTTTCTCCTGACGCAGATGGATCCGGATCTCTCCGGCCTGGTGATGGCAAGGTTGCCAGAAGACATGCAGCCCGACATAGCCTGGCGAATCGCGACGATGAAGGAACTGTCTCCGGAGATTGCCTCTCTGGTTCACCAGGCCCTGAGACCCGTGGTGGCGCCGGCGGAGGAAGAAGAAGGGAAGCCTGTCCAGAGGTTGGAGAAGTTGGGGGGCGAGCAGAAGGCCGCGGGCCTGTTGAACATGATTCCACTGGAGGTCCAGAAGACGGCCCTGGAGAACATGGCTTCCAGGGATGAAGATCTGGCCACGAAGGTGCGGAAACTCATGTTCGTCTTCCGCGATCTCCTGCTTCTGGATGACCGGGCCATGCAGCGGGTTCTGAAGGAAGTGGATCTGAAGGACCTCAGCCTTGGCTTGAAGACAGCGGATGAGGATGTCAAGGGCAAGATCTTCAAGAACGTTTCCGAGAGAGCCGCGGTGACCATCCAGGAGGAAATGGACTACATGACGTCCGTGAAACCGGATGAGGTGGTAGAGGCTCAGGACCGGATTATTGAACGCGTGCGCGCTCTGGAGGAACAGGGCGAGATCGTGATTGATCGGGGAGGGGCGACACAGAATGCAGTCGTCTAGGGTGATCCGACCGGCCAGGATTCTGGACGGGAGTTTTCAGGTCATGGTCCCGCAGGAAAGCGGGGAATCCGTGGAGAACCCCACGGGGCCGCAGGCCGAGCTCGCGGATGCCCGGCGACAGGAGCAGGAACTCCGTGCGGCTCTTGGGGATCTGGAGAAGCGTTGGGTTGAACGGGAGAAGGAGTTCGCCGGAGCGGAGAGCAGGGCGGAGGAGAAGGTGGCTGAGGCGGTGAAACGGTTGACCTCGATCGCGGACGACTTCATGGCCCAGCGCGAGGACCTGTTCAAGTCGGCGGAAGAGACGGTCCTCCGCCTGGCCGTGGCCATCGCGCGGCGGGTCGTGGGGGACATAGTCGCAGTGAAAGAGGACGTCGTACTGGAGACGGTGCGGCGAGCTCTCGGATACGTGGTTGAGAAGGAGAGGGTCACCGTCCGGGTGAATCCGGAGGATCTGAGAACTGTCCGTGAACACCAGTCGGAATGGCTCGACCTTGTTGAGGGAACGCGATCCCTGAACATCGAAGAAGACGAGCGCATACGAAAGGGCGGGTGTCTCGTTGAAACTGAAACGGGCAACGTCGAAGCACAGATCGAAAAGCAGCTCCAGACCCTGGAACGGGTCCTGGTCGAGACGGTGAAATGAGCCCAATCGCAATCGATACGGACAAGTACCTGGACATAGTCAAGCGAACCGACGGGATTCGTCTGACGGGCCGGGTGACGGAACTCATAGGGCTCGTGATCGAGTCCAGGGGACCGGCCGTGTCCATTGGCGACGCGTGCCTCATCGAAGCCCGCCCCGAGGGACGGCAGGTTCGAGCGGAGGTCGTGGGGTTCCGGGGAGAGAGCGTGCTGCTCATGGCCCTGGGAGAAATCGGCGGGGTTTCCCCCGGGGTATCGGTAACGGCAGACGGTCATCCCCTGCGGGTTCATGTGGGACATGAGCTGTTGGGCCGGGTGCTGGGCGGGCTGGGCCAACCCATCGACGGGCGTGGCCCCACCGGAGCCAAGAGGACGCGTTCTCTCATCGCGACGCCTCCGGACCCGTTGACACGGCAGCGGATAGCGGAGCCGCTGGCTACGGGAATCCGTTGCATCGATGGGTTACTCACCTGCGGCAAGGGCCAGCGCGTCGGGATTTTCTCGGGAAGCGGGGTCGGCAAGAGCATCCTCCTGGGCATGATCGCGCGAAACTGCGAAGCCGACCTGAACGTCATCGCCCTCATCGGGGAACGGGGGCGCGAGGTCCGGGATTTCATCGAGAAGGACCTGGGACCGGAGGGCTTGAAGAAATCCATCGTCGTGGCTGTGACATCCGATCAGGCGGCGCTCATCCGGCTGAAGGGGGCGTTGCTGGCCACGACCATCGCCGAGTACTTCCGGGACCTGGGACTTGACGTCATGTTGATGATGGATTCGATCACGCGCGTGGCCATGGCCCAGAGGGAAATCGGACTGGCAGTCGGGGAGCCGCCGGCCACCAAGGGATACCCGCCGTCGGTCTTTGCCTTTCTGCCAAAACTTCTGGAGCGGTCGGGAACCTCGGCCGTCGGCAGTATCACGGGACTCTACACCGTGCTGGTCGAGGGCGACGACATGACCGAGCCGGTGGCGGATGCCGCGAGATCCATCCTCGACGGTCACATCAACCTGTCCCGGAAACTGGCTTCGGAGAATCACTATCCGGCGATCGACGTGCTCGACAGCGTGAGCCGGGTCATGATCGATGTCGTGGATCCGGAGCACCGGGGCGGCGGCGCGCGCGTCCGGGAGGTGCTGGCCACCCATCGAGACGCGGAGGATCTGATCAACATCGGAGCCTATGTGAAGGGGAGCAACCCGCGCATCGATTTTGCCATCTCCAGGATCGAAGCAATCCGGGAGTTCCTGAGACAGGACATCGGGGACCGGACGGATTACAGCCAGACCGTGGGGCAACTGAAGGCACTGCTCAACTAGGGAGACTGACGGTTCAATGCCGAAGTACCGGTTCAGACTGCAGAAGGTCATGGAATCAAAGAAGTGCGTGGAGGACCTGAAGAAACAGGATCTGGCCAACGCGCAGCGGGTGCTGGATCGGGAAAAGAGCGTGTTTCTCCACCTGCGGTCCAAGGGAGAGGATTGCCGGCAGGAGATGCTCCGCCGGCCGCCTGGTCCGCTGGACGTGATTCGCGAGTCGATTCACCGCGCCCGCTTCGCTCGGCTGATGACGGACGTAGATCGGCAGGACCAGACCGTGAAGCACTCGTCCCGCAGAGTCTGCCACGAGCGGGAGGACCTGGTGCAGTGCTCGAAGGAACGCAGGATCCTGGAAAACCTCAAGGAGAAGGGTCTGATCGGGTACATGAGAGAGTGGACGCGCCGGGAGCAGAAGGAGACGGACGAAGTCGGCAGGGACGTTTTCCTGCGAAGGGCAAATCGGGCGGCGAAGTAGATTGCCGGATCCTGCCACCAGGAGGGGTGCATGGCGGGCGAAAACGAAGAGAAGGCGCAGAAAGAAGGGCAGAGCAGTAGTTCGCCCGGAATCAAGAAAATCCTGCTGGTGGTGGTGGGAGCCGTGTTTGTGTTCCTGGCCTCTGTACCGCTTCACCTCTACCTTCAGGGTGTGCTGAGTTTCTCGGCTCCCCACCTCAGGCCGGCGCCCGGCCACGCGCAGGTGGACAGTATTCTGGCTGTGGAGAGGGTGCGTCTGGGAATAGAGGTGGAGGAAAAGCAGGACGAACAGGAAGTTCCGTCCCGGCCCGGGGGGACAAAGCCCGTGGTGCCGGAGGTCGTTGCCGATGTTTCCGGAGCCAAAGCGGTGTCTCCATTGGAGGGAGCGGCAACAACGGAGACCCGGCAGGAAAACCCGGAAACCAGTCCCGGTGAAGGCAGCTCCATGCCCGGTTCCGCGGAGCCGGCGGAGGACCGGGGGCAGGAACAGCTCGCCGGGGATCTACAGGGCGCCGGTGGCGCGGATTCGATCCTCTCAGCGGGCTGGCTCGCCGAACCCGTGCTCCCCTTCGATCCGAGCAAGTTGGCCAGGCTGGTTGCGGTTTACGAGAAGATGCGGCCGAAGCAGGTCGCGCTGATCCTCAACACGATGCCGGAAAGACAGGGGGTGATGATCCTTGCCAACATGAAGGACAAGAGTACAGCGAAGGTTTTGGCGGAAATGGAACCCAGCAAGGCAGCCCGCATGAGCGAGCTGCTGGTCAGGTGGGATAACCAATGAGCACTAGCGTAATTCCATTCCTTTCAGAGATGGTTCCGGACTCCGGCGCTCCGGCTGCTGAGAGCACGGGGATACCCGGGTGCTCTCCCGGGAAAGACGCCGCGGAGAGCGTCCCGCCCTTCCAGGACATCATCGAGTCTCTGGATGGAAGGATGGATGCCACCGAAGTTCCGGTTGGGGACGGGCTGGGCAGGAATCCGCAGATCCCTGCGACACCCGGTCTGGAAGACCTCTTCCCGGATCTCGAAGGGGAGGTGCCTGTGGGAAGGGCTCCGGTCGAAAGCCCGGGGAATCCCGGCACGGAATCTCCGGCGGTCCCTCCCCCCTGGATTGGAGTGGCGGCGAAGCCGTCGGTGGCAGAGGGCATTCTTCCACCAGTGGAACCGGGCGAACCGGCCGGCGTTGGGGGCAGCGTGAATCCTGTGGGAGAAGAACCGGGGAACCTCGCCGGGTCGCCGCCGTGGCGCCGGATTGAGAAATCTCCGGGTTCTCATCCGACATTCACGGGAGATCGGTCTGCCGCGGTTGGGCAAGGTTCGCCGAGTCCGCCGTCCGGGTCGTTGACGACCGGAGAGGTTAACGGGGATTTCCAACAGGTGAATCCGGGCACGGCGGCAGACGCCCGTGTGTCCGCGGAAATCCAGACGGATCTCGAACTCGTGAAGGAGGTCACGACGCAGGACACTGCACTGGCTAAGAACACTCCACGACTGCACCTGGTATCCGACGACCCGGCGTTCACGGAGGTTCGCGAGGTCGCGTCATCTACTGAAGGCGATACCTCATTCAGGCCTTCCAGTGGAGAAACGGGACAGGACGAGGCACCTCCCGGGACACGGAACGGATCGGCAGAGGCCGCGCGGGTTGTGGAGGGTGAGGTGAATGGAGGTCCCGAGTTCAAGAATCTCGAGGCCGTCTCAATGGTCGAGAAGGAGATCTCCCCAGCTCTGGAGTTCCGCACGAATGCGGGTGCGGTGGAGGGCCGGGGCGGTGCGGACGTGGGAATTCACCCGGCGGAGTTCGCCGGTGCAAACCGGATCGCGGATCCTACTGCTCTGTATGCTCTGGCTGCCCAGTCCCGGGAGATTGCTACGGGAACTCCACTCGCGATGGCGGAACTGGAGGCCTGGGCGCTCCGCGAGAGTGTTCTGGAGCAGCTGGAAACCGAAGCGCGCTGGCTTCTTAAATCAAGCAGCAACGAAGCGGAGATTCACCTGGAACCGCCGGAGCTGGGGAAAATCCGGCTTCGCCTGGCGGTGACGGATGCGTCCGTTCACGGGTTCATAGAGGTAGAGAATCCGTTGGTCAAGGCGATGCTCCAATCGGATCTTCCACGGTTGTCTGCCTTGCTGGCAGACAGCGGCTTGGATCTGAGTCAGTTCGATGTTCTCCTCTCGGAGGAGAAGCAGGCGCGCCAGCAGCAGAATTCCGGGGATCAGTTTCAGGGACGCGACGGGTGGCAATCCGAGCAGGAAAGTCCCGAAGCACCTGAGCCGGTTGTTGCCAGAGCCATCGGGGGTGGACACCTGCTGGACTACTGGATGTGACAAACGTGGAGAGGAGGTGAGCGGAAATGGAAATCGGATCGATCCTGGGAACGGGTGGTTCGGGTCAGGACGCGGGACAGCGTGCAGCCTCCGGGGAGATGGGACGGGAGCAATTTCTGGAGCTGCTACTCACGCAGTTGCAGATGCAGGACCCCCTGGATCCGATGAAGAATGACCAGATGATCGCGCAGCTGGCGCAGTTCAGTTCCCTGGAGCAGCTGGAGAACATGAACTACAAGCTGACGCAGAACCTGGAGGTGGATCTTCTCCTCGGCCAGCTGTTGAACAACACGATGGCGACCACCCTGATTGGCAGAGGAGTCCGGATTGCCACCGATTCTTTCAGAAAGGCGGCCGATGAGCCGGCCGCGCTCGGATACCGGCTGTACGGCGATGCCCAGTCGGTCGAGGTCTCGATCTACGATTCGAACGGCCGTCGGCTTGCAACCATAGACAACCTGGAACACTCCAAGGGGGATCACTCCTTTGAGTGGGACGGCCGGGACAGCAAGGGCAATCTGATGCCGGCCGGGTCCTATACCTTCAGCGTGACCGCCGTCACCGGCGACGGAGGACAAGTGGCCGTGGATGAACTGCTGGTGGGGAAGGTGGACGGAATCCGGTACAGAGATGGGACGGCGTGGCTGGTCATGGGAGAGAACGAGTCCCTGATGGCCGACGTTCTGGAAGTAGTCGACGAACTCTAACGGGTGTTCCTCTGGTTGCGGAAGGAGGCGAATCGATGAACGGAATCGGGCGTGTGGGGCCGGCAGGAACAGGTCCGGGCGCCGGTGTCCGCAGTGAGCGGAAGGGGGCGGAGGAGTTCAAGACCGCGTGGCGGGATGCGTGCGAGAAACAACGGCTGAAGTTCTCTCGACACGCGATGGAGCGCCTCGAGACCCGCAACGTCTCGTTGCAACAGATTGATTTGGAACGCCTCGGCTCGGCCGTGGCCCGGGCAGGCGAGAAGGGCGCTCGCGAGTCGCTTGTCCTGCTGGATGAAATGGCTTTTGTCGTAAGCGTCCGCAACCGGACGGTGATCACGGCTATGCAGACGGGGAAGGACGGAGTTTTCACGTCCATTGACAGTGCCGTGATCGCCTGAGGTTCACAGAAACCACTCAGGGACTGGACCTCCTTCGGGAGGGGGTTCCTCATCGCCGACTGACTGAGGCGGTGAAGGCAAAGGAGTGTGAAATGCTAGGGTGTTTCTACAGCGCAGTATCCGGGGTGCAAGGGCACCTCTTCAGTATGAATGTCGTGGGCAATAACATTGCCAACGTGAACACGAACGGGTTCAAGTCGGGACGAGTCAGATTCCGTGAGACTTTCGTGCAGACGTTGAGGGACGCGGCCGCTCCCCGGAACGAGTTGGGAGGCCGGAGCGCGATCCAGATGGGTCTTGGAATGGAAATTGCCAGTGTCGACACCAACCAGAGCCAGGGCATGCTCCAGCAGACCGGAATCGTGACGGATCTGGGGATCGACGGCGAGGGTTATTTTGTTCTGACCGACGGCAACCGGCAGTACTACACACGTTCCGGAAATTTCGTGTTCGACGCAGACGGCTACCTGACCAGTCCGAGCAACGGAATGATAGTTCAAGGGTGGCTGGCCGGTGCCCGGGGTGAAATCCCCGCAGGAGCGCCGCTGGAGAAGCTGCAACTTCCCTTTGGCGAGAGAGTGCCGGCCCGAGCCACCACGGGAGTGCAGTTCAGCGGGAACCTCGATGCCGAGGCTTCCAACAGTACGGCGGAGCTGGCCTCCGCCGGGACGACGGGTGTTACCTCGGCGGTGGGGATGGCGGTGAATGGCGCGGGCGGACAGCACGAGGTCACGATATCGGGCGCAAATGCAACCGCCAGCGTCGCCACGGGAGCGAACCTCTCGAGTCCCGGAGCTCTCACGGGTGCGGAAACGCTGTTGGTACTGGGTGTCACGGATGTTTCCGATTTCACCCTCTCCGTAGACGGCGGGAGTGCGATTGAGATCACAGGTTTGACCACCTCGTCGACGGTCAGTGAACTCATCAACGCCATCAACAACCTGGCGGGCGGTGTGACGGCAAGCCTCGAAGGCGGGGAAGTGAAACTGACCCGCGACTACGCTGGGGACGGAACACTGTATAACATAGCGAGCTCGGCCGCGGTGGCGGGCAACATCACGCGCCAGATCTTCGGCGCGGGGGTGGGGTCTGCCTTCCAGGCGAACAGCGGCACGGCCAGCACGCTCACGGCAACCGACACGTTCACGCCGACTGGCAAGTCGAGTCTGGCCTCAACGGCTCTCACGCTCACGATTGATTCTGATTCCGGCCTGATGACGGGGATCTCCGACGTCGGCGATGGTGGAATCACGGTGAATGCCAACAGCGGCTTGGCTGCGGGAACGCTTGTCATCGACACGGAGGACACGAGTCACCTGACGTCGATCATCGCCTTCGATACTCTCGGGCAGGAGCACACTCTCAACATGACCTTCACCCGTACCGCCGCGACCAATCGCTGGTACTGGGAGGTGTCCTTCGACGGTGGCGAGAGTATCACCGGAGGACAAAGGGGGACGGTGGATTTCAACTCCGACGGGTCGTTCCGGGAGTTCTCCTTCGACAGCGGGGTCGAGAGTGTGTCCCTGAGCCCGAACTCCGGGGCCAATGCCATGTCCATCGATTTCTGGGCCGGGACAGTCAACCGGTTTGACGGAGTGACCCAGTTCTCCTCTCCATTCACTACCAAGGCGATGTCCCAGGACGGTTTTGGGATGGGCGACCTGACTTCCATTTCCGCGGACCCGTCCGGCAAGATCACCGGACTGTTTTCCAACGGCACCGTGAAGGACATGGGGCAGGTTGTACTGGCCAAGTTCAAGAACCCGGAGGGTCTCGTGCGAGCGGGTGGAAACCTCTACGAGATCTCCCCCAACTCCGGTCACGCCATGGTCGGCGCGGCCGGTGAGACGATTTCGGCAAAGATCGTCTCGAAGTCGCTTGAGATGTCCAACGTGGATCTCTCGGAGGAATTCGTACGGATGATTGTCGCCCAGCGCGGGTTCCAGGCGAATGCCCGCGTTATCACCACGGGCGACGAGATGCTGACGGATCTCATGAATCTGAAGCGGTAGTCCCTGCACTCAGGGTGGGGTGGCATCCTCGGTCTCTGGCGCTCGGGATTACCCGTAGGGAGGGATAGCCGTGGCTGAGGAAAACCAGGCAGTAACCGGTAACGAGGGTGCAACCCCGCCCGCTACGGAGCAGGCGGGTGCAGGGAAAACGAGTCCCCCACTCGGCACGATCAACACCCTGACTCTTCTGATCCTGCTCGGCACGGCGGCCCTGTACGCGGGGGTCGTCTTCGCCTCCTCGCAGATCACGGGACAGGTCGTGGTCCCGAAACTATCCACATGGCTTGCCGTACGCGAGGCTCGGCAGATCCTGGCTGCGGAAGTGGTCGGCGAGCAAGTTGCTCCCTTCGGCGAAGTGTACGTGATCGAAGACCTGGTGGTGAACCCCCACCGCTCCGGTGGAATGCGGTATGCCTGCGTGAGCGTTGGGCTCGAATCCCTGGATCCCGCGGTCATCCGGGAGATCGGGATACGGGATGCCCAGGTCAAGGATCTGCTGATCCAGATCTTCGGCTCCAGGACGGTCGAGGAGCTGTCGGACGTTTACACGCGGGAAGAGATACGGCAGGAAGTGCAACGGCGAGTGGAGGAGATTCTCCCTGCGGGAGAGCTGGACGCCGTGTATTTCGTCAACTTTGTCCTCCAGTAGTGGGGTGTCGGCATGGCGACAGCCGAAAGCAGCGGCCGTTCTCCTGAGGTCAGGCCCTACGACTTCAGAAATCCGGAGCGGCTCACGACGGGAGTGCGGAGCAAACTCGGCGCGCACCAGGCGAGTCTTGCAGAAATCCTGTCGGGCCGACTCTCGGAGGGGCTGAGAACGGAGAGCACGGTGGAGTTCCAGGAAATTAGGGAAGCAAACGCCGGCGTTTTCCTGGAACCCCCGCACGATCCGGTGTTTTCCCTCACCCCCTCATCGACCAGCGGGGATGTCCTAGTGCGGATGGAGTCCGGGCTGGCGCAGGCTTTCGTGGAGCTTCTGCTCGGGGGGCAGGGAGAGAAGCGGGAGCCCGATCGCGAAGCGAGTTCCATCGAGATTGCCCTGTTGGGTTGGATGGCCGGAGTAGTCCAGGCCTCTCTGGGGCAGGCCTGGCCGGGAGGAGAGGGGCGCGCTGGTGAACCGGCGTACCTGACTAGCGAGGAGCGGGCGGAGCTGCAGGGCAGAGGAGGGGTCATCTCGTCAATGGGATTGACCTTTGGAGAAACGACGGGTGTGCTCCGGTTCTTCTATGGCAGCGAACAGCTGGCCGGGATCGTCGGGGGCGCACTGGGAGACGTCGACAGCGGCGCCGAGGCGGTCGGCGGCGTGACGAAAATGACTGCGGAGATGATAGGAGGGGTGGCCCTGCCTGTTCGGGTCCAGATGCCGCCGACGCCGGTCCAGATTCAGGATCTCACTTCGCTGGAGGTGGGAGACGTACTCTACCTGGATCGGAAACTCGACGACGAAATCCGGATCATTATCGGTGAGCGGCACGCCTTCAACGGGTATCCGGGGACTGCGGACGGTGTCCTTGGTGTGCAGATCAGCAAGCCCTTGTGACGGAATTGGAGAGGAGCGGAACGTTGGCAGCTGGCACAGAAGAAGCGACCGAGGTTGTCGAGCAGGAAAGCGCGTCTGCGGAAGAGGACCACACTCCGGAAGCGGAGGCCCCGGCCCCTGAGGCAGCGGAGGCATCTTCTGAGACAGTGGAGGAGACCCCTGAAGCTGCGGAGGGCGAGAGCGCCGGATCGGAACCGGATGGTGAGGATGCGCCTCCTGCAGCGGAGCAGGACGGGGAAGGATCGGAAGAAGCTCGGGAATCCGAGGGCGAGGGGAGTGGGGGCGACGAGCCGGGTGCGGCGGAGAGTGGGACGCAGGATGCCACGGGTGTCCGGCGGGCGGAGTTCCAGACGCTGTCGTCACGGGGATCTCCGGCCGTGGGCGACAACATGCAGCTCCTGATGGAGGTCACCGTCCCGGTCACCGTCGAGCTGGGTGGAACGATCCTGCCGCTCAGGGAAATCCTGGAACTGGGCCCTGGGTCCATCGTCAAGCTGGACCGGCCTTTGGGAGAGCCGGTGGATATTCTGGTCAACGGCGAGATGGTTGGGCGTGGGGAAGTCGTTGTTGTGGGGGACCAGTTCGGAATCCAGGTCACGGAACTGGTGGATCCCAGCGCTGCGAAGCGGGAATAGCGGGAGGGAGCTGCACAGATGAAACGTCTGCTCGTGCTGTTGTTGCCGGCAATCTGCCTGGCCGTGATCCTCTTCTGCTGGGGGGGGCTGCACGGGAGCGCCGCCGCTGACCCAACCGCTGAGCCGGGCCGTTACGAAGGAGGAGAGATCGAGATTTCCGGCCTGGCCCTTCGAGTAGCACTGGCGCTGGCACTGATTCTTCTGCTCATCGTGGGGGCGGTCTACACCCTTCGACTGATCGGGGGACGGGGGGGCGTTGAGGCGCGGGGCGCGGTTGAGGTGCTGGACCGCTGCTACCTGGCTCCGAAGCGCGCCCTCTACACAGTGCGGATGGGAGAACGCGTCGTGGTTGTCGGAGTGACGGAAGCGAGCATCACGCCGGTCGTGGAACTGTCCCTGGAAGAGAGTAGCGAGATGTACCCGGAAGGTCCGGCGTCCCCGGCGCGGCCGGGAGGATTCCAGAACATCCTGAAAAGCCTGGCAACGAAGGTCGTACGGCCGCGCGTCTGAGTTCTCGGTTGACGAAGGGAAGTGTGGAATGGCCCGTCCCAGAGCAACATTGATTGCCGGAGCTCTCGGCGCAGTGCTCGTAGCTGCCGTGGTGCTTTTCTGCGCGGGCTCCTGCTGGGGGCTTCCGCAGATCAGTCTTGAAGTCGGGGACAGCGATGACCCAACGGGACTCCCGATGACGCTGAAGATCGTCCTTATGCTCACGGTCCTGTCCCTGGCTCCGGCTTTCGCCATCCTGGTGACGTCATTCACCCGGATCGTCGTGGTTTTCTCTTTCCTCAAGCACGCTATCGGGCAGCAGCAGGTGCCTCCCAACCAGATCCTGCTGGGACTCTCGCTTTTCCTTACCGTGTTTGTGATGGCTCCGGTCTGGCAGGATGTCCAGGAGAATGCTTTTGCGCCGCTGATGGCCGGGGAGATCGAGGAATCGGAAGCCTTGGACAGGGCGCTCGAGCCCGTCCGGGCCTTCATGTTCCATCATACTCGGGAGAAAGACCTGGAGCTGTTCATGAACATCGCCGGTTTGCAGGATGCTTCCGGCAGAGATGACGTGCCGACGTATCTCGTGATCCCGGCCTTCGTGATCAGTGAGCTGACCACGGCTTTTCAGATCGGTTTCCTGCTCTTCATCCCGTTTCTGGTGATCGACATGGTTGTCGCCAGCGTCCTGATGTCCATGGGGATGATGATGCTGCCGCCTATCATGATTTCCATGCCGTTCAAGATCCTGCTCTTCGTACTGGTGGATGGCTGGTATCTGATCATTCAGTCGTTGGTGACGAGTTTTCAGTAGGAGAGAGTTGAAGATGAGTGAGGAAATGCTCATCCGTATTGGCCAGAATGCCGTGATGGTGGCCCTTGAGGTGGGAGGCCCTCTGCTTCTGCTGGGTCTCGTCGCGGGGGTGACCGTCAGCGTGTTGCAGGCGGTGACGCAGATACAGGAGGCAACCCTGAGCTTCATCCCAAAGATCCTTGCGGTGGCTCTGGCTTTCCTGCTGTTCACGCCGTGGATGATCCAGAAACTGGTTCAGTTCACGACGTTCCTGTTTGGTGATTTCAGGGTGTTCATCCAGTAGGACGGGTTGCAGATGGAGTGGATGGATCGTGTGGCTTCGGATCTGCCCCTGTTCCTCCTGACGGGGGTACGGGTCGCGGGACTTCTTTTTCTTGCGCCCGTGTTCGGGCAGAAGTCACTGCCGCCCGTTCACCGGATCTGGATGGTCCTGTTGCTCTCGCTCCTGCTCCTGCCTGCGATTGGTTCGCAGGAGCTCGCCGGGATCTCCGGGATCGGCTTCGTTCCCGTGGTTGCCAGCGAACTGGCCGTGGGCCTGCTGTTGGGTTTCTCGGTGCTGCTGTTTCTGGAGTCGGCCAAGTTCGCCGGGCGCCTGGCGGGCGTCCATATCGGCTTTGGCCTGGCCAGCATTGTGGATCCGGTGACCAAGGAGCAGGGAACCCTGCTGGACCAGCTCCAGGGCATGATGGTTCTCGTGTTGTTTGTGACCATGGGGGGACACCGGATGCTTCTCCAGGCGCTGGGCGACAGCTACTCCATGGTTCCCATCGGACAGGCACAGATCCCGGCGAGCCTCGCCGAGGGGATTGTCCGCGTGTTCTGCCGGACCATTGTTCTTGGAATCCAGATTGCGATGCCCGTCCTTGCCAGTGTGTTTCTGACGGAGATTGCCATCGGGATCGTCGCCAAGGGGGTGCCCCAACTGAACATCTTCACCATCGGGCTGCCGCTCAGGATTGTGGTCGGGTCGCTGGCTTTCACGGTGACCCTGCCCGTGTTCATCAGTTTGATGCGGCGAGTGATCAACGGGATCCCGGTGGAACTGCACGGACTGCTGCAACTGATGAGGCCGTGACCGCGGAACGAAGTGGAACCCGGGGGAAGGAAGCAGAGGCGTAGGTGTCGGACAAAGGTGAAAAGACAGAGCAACCCACCGGACGGCGCCGAACGGAGGCCCGCCGCAAGGGTGATCTGATCAAGAGTACCGAGCTGAAGTCGGCCATCATGGTCCTGGTCGGTGTTGCGACTCTCAAGTTTGCCGGCCCGTGGATGAAACGGATGATGATGGAGCGGTTCCAGGGCAGCTTCGCGGGGATTGCGGAAACGGAGGTCACCGGGGCATCGATGTCGGCTATCCTGGCCTCATGGGGGTCGTGGATGGGAGAACTCCTGATACCCATTCTCGCGGTTCTCTTCTTCGGCGGAATTCTGGTGGGAGCCCTTGTGCAGGGAGGTTTTGTGTTCACGACGCAGCCCCTGGCCCTGAATCTGTCGCGTCTCAACCCCGTCACGGGAGCGAAAAACCTGATTTCGGGGCAGACGTTCTTCCGGCTGTTCCGGGACACGGTCAAGGTTGTCCTGATCGGCTATGTGTGCTACCAGGCGGTGAGGGATGCCATGGCCATGCTGCTGGAGCTCACGGATGTCCATCTGGCCCAGACCATGAGTAGTGTGAGCGACCTTGTGATATCCCTGGCGCTGAGGGCGGGATTCGTGCTGCTGATCCTGGGGATCATCGACTACGTTTTCATGCGGCGCAAGTACTTCAAGGACCTCAAGATGACCAAGCGCGAGGTCAAGGATGAGTTCAAGCAAATGGAGGGTGATCCCCTGGTGAAGGGGAAGATCCGGGGCCTGCAGAGGGACCTGGCGCGACGGAGAATGATGCAGGCGGTGCCTAACGCCGACGTCGTCCTGACCAACCCGACCCGCGTGGCCGTCGCGCTCAAGTACGATCCGGAAGCCATGGGCGCGCCCACCGTTGTGGCGAAAGGCCAACGTCTCGTCGCGGAGAAGATCAAGGCCATTGCCCGGCAGTTCGACGTGCCTGTGGTCGAGGACAAATTCCTGGCCCGGTCCCTGTTCAATCTCGCTGAAGTCGGAGAGCAAATCCCCGAGGAACTCTACCGCGCCGTGGCTGCGGTCCTGAGCTACGTCTACCGGCTCAAGGGCAAGCTCTCGCCACTGGGGCAAAAGGCATGACCTGAGGAGGGAACACACGGGTGACTGAACCAGTTGCAGAGAAGAGATCCTTCCTGAATATCGCGGACCATCCCGACGTGGCGCTGGCGGTAGGGGTGATCGGGATCCTGGGAGTCATGATTGTTCCCCTGCCCACCGCTATCCTGGATCTTCTCCTGGCCGTCAACATCAGTTTCTCGCTGGTCGTGCTTGTGAACGCCCTCTACGTCACCGCGCCGCTGGAGCTGTCCGTCTTCCCCAGCCTGATGCTGGTTGTGACCCTGTTCCGGCTTTCCCTCAACGTGGCGTCGACACGGCTCATCCTTGGCCAGGGCTACGCGGGGGAGATGATAGGTGCTTTCGGCAGCTTTGTCGTGAAGGACAACTACATTGTGGGGTTCGTGATCTTCCTGATTCTGGTGGCAATCCAGTACCTGGTGGTTGTCCGTGGTACAGAGAGGAACGCGGAGGTGGGAGCCCGGTTCACGTTGGATGCCATGCCGGGAAAGCAGATGAGTATCGACGCCGACCTGAACGCCGGGCTGATCAATGAGGAAGAAGCCCTGCGCCGCAGGAAGGATCTCTCACGAGAGGCCAACTTCTATGGGGCGATGGACGGCGCGGCCAAGTTCGTCCGGGGCGACGCCATTGCCGGAATTGTAATCACACTTGTGAATATTGTTGCGGGTTTCGGCGTGGGCATGCTCCAGATGGGTATGGGCGCGGGTGAATCCCTGCGGACCTACACGCGCCTGACGATAGGGGATGGACTGGTGAGCCAGATTCCGGCCCTGATCATCTCCACGGCCGCGGGCATTGTCGTGAGCCGTTCCAGCGCCGCCTCCAGCTTGGGGAAGGACCTGGGAACGGAACTCTTCTCCAAGCACAAACCGCTGCTGGTTGTGTCCGGGACCCTGGTAGCCCTGGCGCTGATTCCAGGAATCCCCACCCTGCCGCTCATGATTATGGCTGGCGGGATTCTGCTGGTGGCTCGGGCAAGCCTGACCCGGCACAGGAAACAGGAAGAGACTCCCGCGCCTGCGCCTCCGGCCAGGCGTGACGAGGGGCCGGAGGAATACCTGAAGCTGGACCGGCTTGAAGTGGCTATCGGCTACGGGCTGATTCCTCTGATAGACCAGGAAGGCGGGAGTGATTTCCTGGACCGTGTCCTGGCCATGCGGCGGCAGCTGGCGGGGGATCTGGGCATCATCGTCCCCCGCATCCGGGTTCGGGACGACATTCGCCTGAAACCGGACCACTACCAGATCCGGATCAAGGGCAGCAGGGTGGCCACTGGAGCCATCGCGATGGGTCATCATCTGGCCATCGGAGCGGAGAATCTTCTGGATCAGATTGATGGGGTGGAGACGAAAGAGCCGGCCTTCGGTCTTCGGGCAAAATGGATCACGGGATCTGCGAAATCGCGTGCGGAGGATCTGGGCCTCACCGTGGTCGGGGCCAGTGTGGTTCTCGCCACGCATCTGACGGAGGTCGTTAGATCCCACGCGTGGGAAATCGTCACACGCCAGGATGTCCAGTTCCTCATGGATGAACTGAAGAAGGACGCTCCCGCGGTTGTGGAGGATGTCGTTCCCCAGGTCATAAGCCTGGGCACCGTCCACCGGGTGCTGCAGAATCTGTTGAAGGAGAGGGTGGGCATTCGGGATCTGTCGACCATCCTGGAGATCCTGGGTGACTTTGGTCCCCAGGTCAAGGAAGTCGATGTCCTGACGGAGTACGTGCGCGCGGGACTGAGCCGGGCAATCAGCAGCAGCGCGGTGGGTCCCGAGCGGAAGCTTCACGTGGTTTCGCTGGATCCGGCAGTTGAACACATGATCTCGCAGGCAGCGCGCGAAGGGGGACAGGGGCTGGGGACCGCGCTGCCTCCAGCCGAATCGCAACTGTTGCTCAAGAAACTGGAAGGAATGGTCAAATCCATCCTGGATCGCCAGCAACGCCCAGCGATCCTCTGCGCTCCCCAGGTTCGGCTGGCGATCAGGCGCATGACGGAAGCGACCTTCCCGACGCTGCCCGTACTTTCCTATCATGAAATCGCTCCGGATGTCGATGTGTATTCCGTCGGAATACTGGCCGTCGAAGACGAGCTCGAGGGTGTACCTATGGACGAGATCGTCCCGGCGATGACCTAGCCTGGATTATGTGCAAATGGGTGTGCCCGCGATGTGCTGGTGCGTTGTTGGAGAGGAGAATAGACAATAGACAATAGACCGCAATAGAGA
>JAGLYR010000170.1 GCA_023132135.1 Candidatus Eiseniibacteriota bacterium
TAAACGGGACTATGCTCTGACCAGCAGTTTACTCTTCCAATGCGCAAGGGAATGTGGTATCATAGAGTACGAGCACGTTTGAAGATCGGTATCTCTGAACGGAGGATCAACGATGCGACGGATGATTCTGCTGACGGTGGCGTTTGCCATCGTGTCCCTGCCCGCCCACGCTACCGTTTTCAATGTTCCGACCCCGTATCCGACAATCCAGAAGGCTGTGGATGCTGCGTCCGCGGGCGACACAGTCCTCGTGGCTCCGGGGACGTACAACGACTGTACCCATCATCCCCCGGCGGAGCCGGGCAGCGGCCTCGCCTGCGTGATCATGAAATCCGGCGTCACCCTCCTGGGTTCCGGAGAGGATGTGACCACGATTGACGCTCAGTTCAACGGGATGGGCATCTATTCCAGAGAAATCACCGATGTTGTGATTGAAGGCTTTACCATCATGAAGTGTATTGACAAGAACTGGCCCGACTACGGGCCGGCCGTCCACAGCTGGCAATCCTCGTTGACAGTCCGCGACTGCACGATCGGCCCCAACGGGGACGGCGGCATCAACGCCCGGCAGTCTTCGGATCTGACTGTCACAGACTGCGTGTTCACCCACAATGACGCCAAGTCGGGCGGAGGGCTGCATCTGGAGCAGAGTACGGGCAGCGCGCAGAGCTGCCAGTTTGACGGCAACGCGGCCCCCATTGGCGGAGCGGTCTACCTCCGCTACTCGACAGCCACCATCGAGGGCTGTGAGCTCACCGGCAACAGCACGGCCGGTGGCGTCGGCAGCGGCGGCGCCATTCTTTGCGAGAACTCCACGCCGACCATTCGCCACTGCACCATCTCGGGCAACACGGCCAGCATCAATGGTGGTGGAATCTGCGCAATCGAGAGCGGGGGTCAGATTACGGCCTGCACGCTCCGGGACAATGAAGTCACCGGCGACTTCGGTCAGGGCGGCGGCATCTGCTTCCTCCAGTTCTCCACCACGACGGTGGAATCCTGCACGGTGGTGAGAAACACAACCACGGGGGACGATAGTGACGGCGGAGGCTTCTTCTGCCGGGCGTCCGATGTCACCATCACAAACTGCACCGTGGCTCACAACTCCATTGCGCCCCCCTTCAAGGGCGGCGGTGTCGGAGGCGGCATCGCCTGCTACAGCGCCAACCCCATCATTGAGAAGACCATAGTCGCCTTCAGCGGCATCGGAGCGGGCGTGGCATGTCTCAACGCGGGAGCGGAACCTTTCATCTCCTGCTGCGATGTGTTCGGGAATGCCGGGGGCGATGCCCTGTGCGGGGGCAACATCGGGACGGGCAATTTTTCAGCCAGCCCTGTCTTCTGCGACACCCTGGTCTACGACTACAACCTGCAGGATTCCTCTCCCTGCGCGCCGGGGAATCATCCATCGGGGCCCGAGATCTGCGGTGGCGCCCTCATCGGCGCGAATCCCGTGGCCTGCTTCGGCGCCGTGGAAACCGAGGGCGTCCGGATCACCCGGGATCCTCTCATCTCCACCGCCCCTAACCCATTCAACCAGTCAACGACCATCGAATTCGGGCTGACAGAGCCCGCGAGAGTGACCCTTCGCGTCTATAATGTGACGGGCCGGGAAGTCGCCTCGCTGAACGACCGCCTGATGGCGGTGGGAACCCACCGGGTCACGTGGGACGGCACCACCGATTCCGGGGAACGCGCCGCCAGTGGAATCTACTTCTATCGTCTGACGGTGGGCGACCGGTCCCACACCGGTCGAATGGTCATGGTCAATTAGAGCTGCTGCGCAGCAGATACGTTTCTCGAACGGCGGGCGACCTGCCCGCCGTTTTTCTTGTTCGGTCGCCTGCGCGGCAGATTCCCCGATTTCCATTTTGCATCTCCCCCTGTCTGTGGTAGCATACTGAGTTGCTTGCAACTTCCGGCTTCGGCCAAGAGAACTCATGTTCGCATCCGTTCGGTGGACTATCGACCGGAACGCGGACTATGTGCGGACTATGTAAGGAGGAATAGCATGCGCAGGCACCCAGCCCTCATGATCCTCGTTCTTCTCGGCCTCTCACTGGCGATGCCCCCGGTCCTCGCCGCCTCGGCAGCAGAAGGCGAGGCGATCCACGTCAGGCTCGAGGGGCAACAGGTCGTGATGACATACACAGGGACGGATGGGATCGCCGGCGAGCTCCCCGTGGTGAGCCGTCTGGTCCCCGTCCCCGCCGGAGTCGAGACGCTGGTGCCCGGGAAAACCCGGTGCGAAACTGGTGGGACCATTTCCCAATTGGACCAGCCGCCTGCGGGGATTGTGACTGTGGGATCGGCCATGAGCTTCCGGGGCAACCGCTGGATCCCAGTGACCCTGCGGCCTCACGGGCTGGACGCCGACACGGGGGAGATCATCCGGTACGACCGGGTGGAAATCGTCCTTTCCCCCGCGGGCCAGGTGCCTTTCAAGGGTTCTCTTGCCGGCCCGGTGGACGCGACACCCAGCCAGGCACTCTACTGCGCCATTCATCAGGACGGGACCACGGGCTACCTGATTATTACCGCACCCCAGTACGCGGACGCCCTGGATCCGCTGTCCGAATGGAAACGCCTGAAGGGCTACGATGTCACCGTGGCGACCACGGACGAAACAGGCGTGGGCCTCACCAGCATCAAGAACTACATCCGCAACGCCTACGAGACGTGGGACAACCCCCCGCTCTATGTCCTCCTGGTGGGAGATGTGGACGATATTCCCACCGACTACTTCGGGGGCGACGTGACCGATCATGTGTACGTCCTGGCGGACGACGAGGACTACCTGCCGGATCTTTTCATCGGCAGGTTCTCGGTGGAGGACACCTACCAAGCTGAGACTATGGTTGCCAAGACAGTGAACTACGAGCGCCACCCGTACACGGACGAGGGAACCGACTGGTTCAGCCGGGCGCTGATGGTAGCCGGCGACTACGGGTCCGCCACTCCGGTCCAGACCAGCCGGTTCTGCGCGGAGAGTCTCTTCGATGCCGGGTTCACCAGCGTGGACAGCGTCTACGCCTTCGAGGACGGATCCGGCCAGTGGGACGGGGTCGTGCCCATCACGACCGCTGTGAACTCCGGTCTGACCGTGATCAACTACCGCGGCTGGGCCTTTGGAACGGGAGGCTGGCAACCGCCGGAGTTCCAGACCGTGAACATCGGGGGACTTTCCAACGGCTGGAAGCTGCCGGTAGTTTTCAGCTGCGTGTGCCACACGGGAAACTTCGGCGCCGACGCGGAGGCGTTCGGCGAGGCATGGGTCCGTTCCGGAAGCCCTACGGAACCCCGCGGGGCCGTGGCTTTTGTCGGAAATGGGGACCCGTGGTCCTACACGAGGTGGAATGACCGGATGGCCATGGGACTCTACGAATCCATGCGCGTCGACAACCTGAGACGGGTCGGTCCCATCATGACCGGCGCAAAGATCCGCATGATCGAGCAGTTCCCGTCCGAGCTCTGGTTTGCGGATAGCGCCGATCAGTCCGTGGAGTTCTACTTCTACATCTATAACCTCCAGGGCGATCCCGAGCTCAACATCTGGACCGCCGCGCCTCAGGAAATCGAGGTAGTGCACCCTTCCTCCGTTCCTGTGGGGACGGGCTTCATCGAGATCACCGTAGAGGATGCCAAGACGAAGTCGCCCATTCCCGGCGCCCGCATCGGCATTGTCCAGGGCAATCAGGTGCTGGGCTCCGCGCACACCGATTCCCGCGGAGTCGCGCTGGTCCCCGCCATCCCGGACAACAGCGTAGACTCCCTGAACATCACGGTCACCGGGATGAATCTCGCGCCGTACGAAGGTGTCGCAGCGGTAACCGTCCCCGAGGCTTTCCTCGCCTATGCGGATCACGATCTGGACGACGACGATCAGGATGCGAGCGACGGGAATGATGACGGTGTGCTGAATCCCGGCGAGACGGTGGAGATCGAACTCACACTCCGGAACACGGGGACCACCACAGCTACTTCCGTGACGGCCGCGATCGATTCCATCTGGGGCGCCCAAGTGCTGGCCGCAGCGGCGTCTTTCGGCGACATCGCGGCGGGAAGCGAAGGAACATCTTCCTCTCCCCTGGTCCTTTCCGTGGATACGTCAGCCGAGGACGGATTCGTCATCCGGGTGGGCCTCGATGTCTCCTTCGGGGCTTCGAGTCACTCGGTGTCGTACTTCACTCTCCAGGTGTCCGCCCCCGATCCCCTGTATCTCGGCGCCGTGGCTTCGGCCGACAGTATCCTCGATGCGGGGGAAACGGCGAACATGACCGTGAGGCTTGCCAACACCGGCTCGGCCGACGCCTCCGGAGTGGAGGCAACTCTCCGCACGTCTACTCCATGGATTACGATCACCGACTCCGTGGGAACATTCGGCACCTTCGCGGTGGGAGACACGGTGGAGAACACTACTGACGTCTTCGAGGTGGTGGTGAGCGGGGAGGCGGCGACGGGCCAGGCCGCCGGTTTCGAGATGGAGTTGACCACGGATGAAGGCGGAATCTCGACCGTGACGTTCGCTATCATCGTCGGGCGGGTGGATCACTGCGCCCCCATGGGCCCGGATGCATACGGCTACTATTGCTACGACAACACGGATGTGGACTACGACGCGAGCCCCGTGTTCGACTGGATTCCCTGCTCGCCCGCCTACGGCGGTCTGGGCGAGAATCTGTACCTGCGGAACGACCGTCTGAAGGCCATAGGACTGCCCTTCGACTTCGTCTTCTACGGCGTGTCCTACGACAGCATCCTTGTGTCCGACAACGGCTGGTTCTCCTTCGATCTGGACTGGTACCGGGATTTCAACAACTGGCACCTGCCCGACTCCTACGGCAACTTCGCAATGGTGGCTCCTTTCTGGGAGAACCTCAATCCGAGACGGAGAATCAACGATATCCGTGTGGCGGACGGGGCTTACACGTGGGCGGACACCGCCGGGCACAGGTTTGTAGTGGAGTGGAGCCGGATTCCCTACTGGGATGAGATGGACAACGACGATCTGCAGACCTTTGAGGTGATTCTCTACGACCAGGAGTACCTCGATACGGTCGATGGAGAGATCGTCTTCCAGTACAAGCGGATCGTGGACATCGACCTGACGTACCAGCAGGCTACGGTGGGGATCGAGGACCACACGGAGACCGTGGGACTTGAGTACGTGTTCTCGGGAGTCTATCCCGGTGAATCCGCGGCCCTCTCCAACGGTCTCGCAGTCAAGTTCACCACCCGCGCGCCGTCGCGAATCGACACGGGCAAGGAAGTGGCGCTCGCCGAACGACCGGGCCTCGCCAGCTGGCCCAATCCTTTCAACCCGTCCACCGTCGTGCGGTACTCGCTGCCGCGTGAGGAACATGTCACGATCAGCATCTACGATATTCTCGGCCGTCAGGTGGCCGAGCTAGCGAACGGCGTCCGGCCGGCTGGACCTCAGGAGATCCGCTGGGATGCAACGGGTTTTGCATCCGGGGTGTACTTCTGTCGGCTCAAGACGCAGGAGGATGCGGAGACCATCAAGATCATGTTGCTGAAGTAGGCTCGGAACCGGTGCTACGTGCAAGGACGGGGCACTGGCCCCAACCCCGTGACAGGTGACGGGTGACAGGCGACTAGGATTGGGGAATACTGCTGTCCGCCGCTTGCGCTCCCCATCAATCACTATTTCTGACTACCCTGAATCCCACAACGTCATCCGGTGAATTCGGCCACCGGGGACCGCGGCAGGCCGAACGGCAATCCCGCGCGTGATAGTACCATGAACCGCCGCGGACAACGCGCTGGCCGCTCGTCTCCGTCCCCACCGGATCGATGACGATCGCTTCTTCATCGTACGGCCCGTAGTAGTCCCAGCACCATTCCCACACGTTCCCGTGCGTGTCGTAGGCACCCGATGCGTTCGCCTGCTTCAACCCGACTTCGTGTGTGCTGGAGTCCGCATTGCCGCAGTACCAGCCAGCCAGGTCCAGGGAAGCATCCAAACCGCAGGCCTCCTCCGTGATATCGCCCGTGAAGAAGGCTGTCCGGGTCCCGGCCCGGCACAGGTACTCCCACTCGGCTTCGGTGGGAAGCCGCCACCCGCCGACCTCGGTATCCCAGGTAACATCCGACCCGCTCACAGTGTAGGCACGCGGATAGCCATTGGCGTCGGACAGGGCATTGCAGTATTCAATCGCATCCAGCCAGTCCACCCGTTCCACCGGACGCTGGCTCCCCGCGAAACGCGAGGGGTTAGCGCCCATCCGGAGCTCGTACTCGCTCTGGGTTACCTCGTGGGCCGACACCACGATGTCCCGGGTCAGAACCACCGTGTGGAGAACCTCGTCGGAATTCCGCCCGGCCTCGCTCGCCGGACTCCCCATCTCAAAGATGATGACTCCCACGAGCGGGCCTGTGACCGTTTCGGTCCCGGAAGCGTTGCCCACAGCGTCCTCGAAGTAGAAACTGTACTCGTGCGTTCCGGGTTCCAGTCCCATAGCCTGATACTCAAACACCGCACCTGCCCAATACGTTGTGTCGATCGCCGTCATGTCAAACGGAGCACCGTCGATCATCACCTGATAGGTCACCGGAGGTTCCCCATCTGCATGGCTGTAGTTGACGCTATACACAACGGTGGACTCGGGGGTTGCCGCGTGGGGGGAGTGGCTGAGATCTCTCAGGTAGACGCCGGACGGCGTCGTAGCAATAGCCACTCTTGAGATCCCGGACCACAGTGGAACCTCGTCGCCAACCTTAAGAGCAAAGTAGTACTGAGTCTCGAAAACGAGTCCAGTAACGAGGAACGTTTCGGGTTCCCCCGGCAACGACGGCACGGGTTCCCCCGTGCACTGAATTGCGGAGTCCCAATTGCCGGTCGTAATTGACTCGGTATGGTACCGAATATCGTACGACGCAGCCTGACCTACGAATCCGTCGTCGCCGGACGCGGCCCACACGAGTTCCATAGACGAAGCTGTGTTCGGCGTCGCCGACAAATTGAAGACTGTCCCGGGAGCCGTCACATCCTCGAACGCCCTTGGGCCGCGAAAGATGATGATTTCTCCCTCTTGGTCCGCGATCACCACGAGGCCGTTGTTCCCGAGGGCCACATCGTGGGCATCGGGAGTGAGGACCGATCCCATCAGAACGGGCGCCCGCGGACTGCGGACATCGATCACGTGAAGTCCACCATCGTCGGCCGCAACAAAGGCCATCCCGTCGCGGACTTTGATGGCATCGCTGTCTCCGTTCAGAGCCAGCGAGCCCACAATCACCGGCGTCTCGTCCTCGTTCACCTCGAGGATCTGAAGCCCCCCGCTGCCGTCGGAGATGTACGCGTACCCGTCGACCACTTCAATATCCCGGGCGTTTCCAGGAGTATCGCAGTACGCCACCTTCTCCAGCTGGCCGGGGACCAGAACCCGCGCATCCATCACGGTCAGGCCCATCTCATCGTCCGCGATGTAGGCGAAACCGTCAACGACCTCCACAGCCTTGGCATAGCCGCGCGAGTAGAGGAAAACACCGAAGTAGTCGAGCTTGCCCGGCGCGACGGGGACAGACCGGAAGACCCTGAGCCCCTTCCAGCTCTCTGCCAGGTACACGTAGTAAGGTTCGCTGGGATCATCCGTCTCAATGATGAACATCCCTTTACCATCGACGGCCGTACTCCCGGCCTCAAAGGCCACAACGCTGTCGGGATTGGTCACGTTGTAGGTCGTGATCCCCTCGGTTCCCTCGACCACCAGAGCGATATGCAGATAGCTGCCATCTGGCTGAGGGGCCGCAATGACCTTCACCGCGTCGGCCCGTTTCCTGGTGTCGTGGGTGGACCTGAGGACCGGATGCGCGGGGTCGGAAATGTCCACCACGTGGAGTCCCGCCTGCCCGCCGGCCACGTAGGCGAAGTCGCCCAGTACATCGACGCCCGTGTTATCGCTGGGCAGCTTGAGCCTCCCGACGATCTCGAACGGAGATGTGGGCGGGCTGTAGAGATCCTGTTTTCCGCAGTTGACTATCAGCAACGTCAGCGACAGGACCCCAAGTGTTGCGACCAAGGCCAAGCCCCTCACCAGGGGCACCCTGCCCCCCCCCTCCATTCTCTTCTCCTTCCTCGATGATGTCCTCAAGACTCCTCCCAGCCTCGGTGAACCGGTCCTTCTAGCGGCCCTTGCCAAGATCCTCTTCAGGGATATAGATCTTCGCCGTCGCGCGTATCCCAGACCCGTCTACAAGCTGCAGTTCGTAGGTGTGCAATCCCTCCGGTACCTCGAGCCAGAAGCACTTTCTCTGACCTGGCAAAATGTCGGGGTACTCCAGGTAAGAAGCCGTCGCCATCTTCCTCACGTGATACCGGTGAACCCTGAGCTGCTCCTCGCCCTGGAACACTCCAATCCCGTACGATTGGCTCCCGCTCATCGAGGTGTCGAAGTCAAGGCGCGTGCATACCTTCACCTTCGTCGGTCCCACGATCTGGAACCGGAGAGGTTCATCACTCGCGAAGCCGTAGTGCTCGCTCAAGGCGCCACTCTCGAACTGAAGTGTGTAAACAGAGCTGTACTCCAAAGGAGTGAGGGAAACCATGGGGGTCTCGCGAACCTTGACCTTCCGAAAAACGCGCGCGGCCACTTTCCGTTCTCGCTCAACGACAAAGACTTGATATGTATGCTTCCCACTCGGGATATCCACGTAGACCCGCCGAATCTGGCCCACTCGGCCGTCAGTCTTCCCACACAGGTGTGCTGCATCACTCGGCTCGGTGGAAATTGCCTTCCGCAAGAGCTCCGCTCCGTCCTCGATCACCCGAACGGTGAAACCCGCGCGCGCTGGGTCCTTTTCATCGTAGATGTAACGGGTGACAATCTTGACGCGCCTCGGCCCACTCAAGGTGAACTCCAAGGCCGAGCGGTCCTCCAACCGGTGGTAGGTCAACTCTTTATCGTCTATGGCGATGCAGATTTTCCCGGGGGAGTTCTCCGGTTCCAGCGAACGCCACTTGTAGGCAGCTTGGGCTGGACCCGCCATCAACCCGGCAAGGACCGTGACCCACAGCACGCAGCGGAACCCCCTACAATCCGCAAATCTCAAACGCTTCCTCAGTGACTTCTCACCTCTTCCTGTTTCGCTCCCCAGGGGCAACCCGCCGGCGGACCTCCGGGAGCAACGCCAGGCAACATATGCCCAGATAGACAATAAGAAGCACCACAGCCAAATCGACACGGTATGCTATCTTCAGGAACACGTCTCCCAACCCCACTTCGGGCATTTCGACCGGTTCGATCGCAAGACCATGCTCCCGGGCAATCGACTGGACGCGGGAGAGATGTACCACAGGGATCCCAGAGTCCGCCATCCGCATCATCGTCCCCTTGCGCGGAAAGTTCATAAGCGGCAGATCCATGAGTAGCCCGGAGTTCAAGAACGGTTTGTTCTCCGCGCTCCCCAGGCTAGCGATCCCGCCCCCGACGTTAATGTAGGTTTTGATCCTCTGCCCACCAGACTGGTCGTGGTAGATCCCCATCCGCTGGGCAATGCTTTCCTCCAATGATCCCGTCCGGATCGCACGTACACCGTTACGCTCGATTGCCTCCCAGATCTTCTCCCGCCCTCTGGGCGGCAGGCCCCTGCCCATGTCGTTTTCCCCACCCGGAGAGGCGGCGACCGAGCGGGTACTGAAAACCCCCTCCGCCAGAAGCAGGGCCTCCATGTCCAGCCATGTGAAGTCCGGATCGGTGGCCCCGTACCCGGAAGCACTCACCGAGGTGATGGGAAT
>JAGLYR010000171.1 GCA_023132135.1 Candidatus Eiseniibacteriota bacterium
CAAGGGCAATTGCTTCAGGTAGTGGACGACGACAGCCGCGAAGTTCGGGTTCAGGCTCGTCAGTTTCGATTTGAGCACTCCCCGGGCACTCCTGATGACGCTGGTCTTCGGGCCGATGAGATATGTCTCCGCAGGATCGATCACTGGATCCAGGATGGCCTCCTGCTCCAGCCTATGACGGTGAATCACTTCAAACGCTCTGCTCGCGCGTGAAGCGGCATCCAGACTGAGATCATAGTTGGGCTGCTGGACCGGACCCTTCGTCCACTCCATGCCCCCCTGGCAG
Source organism: Candidatus Eiseniibacteriota bacterium (assembly GCA_023132135.1). Taxonomy (GTDB): domain Bacteria; phylum Arandabacterota; class Arandabacteria; order JAGLYR01; family JAGLYR01; genus JAGLYR01. Next base: position 287 of record JAGLYR010000171.1, read on the forward strand.
GCCACGGCCAACAGGGCAAGCCCCACCAGGACCAACATCCGCCTTCTACCCGATAGAGGATTCAATGAGACGCCCCCCGTAGGCCGCGATCAGCGTCACTCGGACGATGAAGGCGGCAATCAACATTGTACACGCCGTCTCCACGATTCCCTGGCGGATCATCCAATAGGCGATGAGACCCGGGATGATATAGCCGATGAATCGAAAGACTTCTGGATCCGCGCCCGTCTGCGGGACGAGGACGTACCAAGTGAGATGCCCCACAAGGAATCCGACCAACGCGCAGAGGACGAGCGTCCGCCTACCAAACAGCAACACCCAGCGCCCGATAATGCTGACGATAGCCATCGTGACAAGCCCGGCCAGCAGAGTCCCCAGAACGCGTAGCGGCTCGTGGAGGTGCAGAGCAATGTACCCAGGAACAATGAGCCCCCCGGCGGCCACGCCGAGAATCTCTGAGAATGCCAGACTCACCACAAGCCCGAGCCCGATCGCGATCGTTTCAACAATCATCCTTGCCCCCTACGAGATTCGAGATACTCAAGAAATGCCTGCCCGGCCCCTCCGATGTTTCCCACACCCACTACACAAGAACCAGGTTTCGCCATCCGCAAGAGAGCGCTATACACGTCTTCAGCCGACGTTCTCCCCAAGTCGACAAACGCTTCTGGGGACGCGCCGCGGCGCACCGCCCACTTGCGAAACATCTTCGTCTGGTCCCCAATCAAAATGTATCTCTCGGCTCTCAAGTTCTCGTGAATCACATCAGCGAGGTCCCTGCTCCGTCTCATCCGGTCGCCCCTCAAGTTTATGAGGACGAGGATCTTCTCCGGATCTTGTTTCGATAGGCCGAGCCTATTCCAAACCATGAGTGTGGACGTTGGGTCATTGGCGGCAAAAGCATTAACGAACTCGATCTCCTGGTCCCCCTCACGGAGGATAATCCGCCTAAGGGCACCCACGTCGGGAGTGACGCATCGCATACCCGACAGTGCCGTTTCCCGCGGAACACCCAGCACCTCACAAACATCCAGCGCAAGACACACGTTCTCGGCATGCTCGATGTAAGGAAAACCCTCAAGGTCCCCGTCACCAAGATTCCGGGGGTCGCTGAGATGGAAACTCGAGCCACGCCGGGAAGCAACGTCCTCGAACAACTCGGCGAAGTCCTGCTCCGCACAGAAGAGTTGCCCCCGTGTCGGGATCGTGTTCGAGAGAGCGAGGGCGACATTCCCGATGGTGGGCCCTATGATCTCAAGGTGATCCGGACGGACGTTGGTGATGACCCCGATCGTTGACTGGACGATCTTTCTCTCCGTGACAGTCTGGAGGTCGGAACGAATTGCCATGCACTCCATCACCATGGCCTTCGCTCCCTCGGCAGCCGCCTGGCGCATGACGGCGATCTGCTCCTTGATATTGGGCGGGCCCTGCCGGTAGACAGGATGCTCGCTGCCGTCGGGGTGGATGTACCTCGCAGCGGAACCTGTGGTCTTCGCGACAGTCTGGATGCCACCGGCTCTCAGGCCTGCTGCGATTAGCCTAGTGACCGAAGACTTTCCGCGCGAACCATTGACGTGAATCCGAATGGGGATCTGCCTGAGTGAGCGTTGGTGCCGGAAGTGCTCAAGAAGCCCGAGGAGCACAAAGACCACGACCACCAATAGAACGAGCTTCACTGCCACCTCCGGGTTCTACAAACTACGCAGGGGACAAGGCACACCGACCATCTTCCTCATTACGCCCGACAAACCAGAGCGTGTTACTCTATCAGAATGTCACCAATGGTGCAAGCCAAATCCTGCCACGCTAAACACGATGACTGTCCGGATCCGGCTGTCAGGACATCGAACCCCGCCGGCCCTCAGCCCGGCGGCAATGAGCCGCGTGACCGAGGACTTCCCCCGCGTTCCGTTGACGTGGATCCGGACAGGGATCTTTGCCAACGATCGCTGGTGGCGAAAATGCTCCACCAGCCCGGCGATCACGAAGAGAATGATGAGGAGAACAATGAGTTTCATGGATCACGTCGGACGCACGCCAGCCGCCATACCTGCGACGGCGGGCACACTCCCCCCTCCAGTGTCGTGCAGATACACAGCTTGTGATTCTAGCAGAATTTGTGGTGTTTTCAAAAGGGAAATCGGGCTGGAGGATGAAGGACTAGGAACCAGGGACTATCTCCAATGCCTTTTTCAATCTCTCCGTGAGCGTTGCGAACCCGAAGGGCTTCTGGATGAATCCCGCAAGACCCTTCCCCCGGAACCGCTCGGACAGTTCCCGCTCGCTGTAACCGCTGGCAAGGATCACCGGCACGTTGCTTCGAATCTCCCGGAGTCTGTAAAAGGTCTGCTCCCCGGCCTGGTGGGGCATCGTCAAATCCAGGATCACTGCGACAATATCATCCGCACGATCGCGGAAAATCCGGACGCCCTCCCGACCGTCTCCGGCTGTCAGGACATCGAACCCCGCCTTCTCCAGCATTCTCCGGGTCACAAACCGGACCGCCTCTTCGTCATCTACGACGAGAACGGTCCCCTGAGCTTTCAGGTCCGCGGACTCGGGGATCCTGGGTTCGGCAACTGCTGCCGGCTGCACGCCCGGCGGGAACAATACACGGAAGGTCGTCCCACAACCGGGTTCGCTCGACACCATGATTGCCCCGCGATGGCCGCGCACGATGCCCAGAACGGCGGCCAGTCCCAGCCCGCGCCCCGTGAACTTTGTCGTGAAAAACGGCTCAAAAATCCTCGAGAGCGTTTCCTCGCTCATTCCGCATCCGGTGTCGGACACCTCCATATAGATGTAGTCTCCCTCCGGCAGGTCCTCATCCAGATACGTCTTCGCCAGATCCTCGCGCGTGCAATGGGTCACACCTGTGTCCAGAACAATAGTACCGCCTCCATCACCAATAGATTCAGAAGCGTTGGTGATGAGGTTGAGGACAATCTGCCGGATCTGGGTGGCGTCGGCGTCGATGAGGGGAATATCCGCGGAAAGGTCACGCTTGAAAACAGTATTCCTTGAGATAGACACCTCCAGAAGATGCGCCATCTCCTCGACCACCTCGCTGAGACTCACCGCCCGGACCACAAACCGTCCCTTGCCCGAGTATGCCAGCATCTGTGCGCACAGTTCCGCTGCTCTCCGGGCCGCAGTCTCGATAGCCTCAATGTGGTCGAGCGCCCCCGACCCGGTACTGATCTCCGGCTTCGCCAGCTCAGCGTTGCCCAGGATTCCCATCAGGAGGTTGTTGAAATCGTGGGCAATCCCGCCGGCCAGCACGCCGAGGCTCTCCAGCTTCTGGGCGTGTTGAACCTGGGCCTCGAGCTGCCGCCGCTCTTCCTCGGCGCACCTGCGCTCCGTGATATCGCGAATAATGACCAGCCCGGCCGGCAGCGACTCGTACTGGATGGCCGCAACCGAGGTCTCGCAGGGTATGACGGCTCTGTCTCTGGCAACCAGATCAACCTGGTACGTCTGCTGAACCTCTTTCCCCGCGAGTCGATCTTCGTACCACCGGCGGGCCGCCTCCCTGTCCTGCTCCCGGACGAGATCGAAGTAACTCAACCCCCTGTCCACATCATCCCGGGTGTAGCCGAAGACTTCCGAAAACGCCGGGTTCGCGAACCGGCACCGACCGTCCAGGACAATCAATACGGGATCGGGGCTCAGCTCCACGAGATCCCTGTAACGCTCTTCGCTCTCCCCCAGAGCGTGTTCCATCTTTGCCCTGGCGATCGCGCTGCCGATGCCGGAAGCGATCGTTTCCAGCGAAGTGCGTGCGAGATCGCTGATGTCGTCTTTGGTGTGCGAGGCGATGTTCAGACAGGCAATCACCCTGTCTTCGAAACGAATGGGGATCACGGCAAGCGCACGCAGGCCCTCACCCACTTTACCATTGTCGGGGGAGCCCCCTAGTTCCTGATACAGAGTGTAGACCGATTTCCCCGCCATGATCACGCGCGCGTTGACGGAGTCCGCGTCATAGTGCGACGCTCCGCGTATGAAGCCAGGAGACAATCCCTGGTGGAACGCGAGGTCGACCGCGCCGGAGACATGATCAATGAGATACACCCCGCCACTGTCCATTCTCGAGACCCGGATCGATGTTTCGACACACAACCGGAGTGTTTCCTCGAGTCCATGAGCAGCGCTCAGCGCCACCCCAAGATCCCGTTGCTCGCGAATCAGATCCTCCGCCCGCTTGCGATCGGTGATGTCCCTGATGTGTTCCACAACCCCCACAACCTTGCCGTCGGCATCCTTCAGCGGATACGAGGACAAATCGACCCATCCCGCCGGCTCCTCGAAGGACGGATATGGCATGACCTCACTGTGCATCTCGCCCGTCTCGAGTGCTGCAAGACTCGGACACCGCGGGCATGGAGACTGCCGCTTCTGGTAAACCTCGTAGCATTTCCGGCCCACCAGCGGCATTTCGGCCGTGTATGTTTTCTCTATCCATGTGTTCGCTCTGACGACATTGAGATCGGAATCAAGGATGCTGATCCCGTCCTGGATTCCGTCGAACACCGCCTGCATAAGCCATTTACTCTCCGCCTGCGCCTCCAACAGGTCATGAGGCGGTTTCTTGACGGACTCGCTGGGCTTGCGCTCTTCCTCTGCGGGAACTTCTCGACTCGGCATAGCTCCCCCGGTGCGGGTGCTCATGGACAACCTCTCTTGACATCCGCCACCCTGTGTGCGGCCGATCTCAGTCTAGTAACGGAATACCCGGCGAGTCAATGTAGGAATTTGAGACAGCCAACCAATCGTCCTAGCCTGGATTATGCACAACTTTTGCGGTCTGGTGCTGCAACTATGTGGTCTGCATGTGGTTGGTACACGAGAGCCGAGTCAATCTCATTGTTAAATGATGCCAACATCCGTAAATTGTAAATGGTAAATGGCGCTCGGAGAACTGCATTGGAATAGCCCCCTACTTCCTTGTCTCCATCGTTTCCCCCCATTTACGATTTACCATTTACGTCCGTTCCCCAATCCTAGCCTGGATTATTCAGGCTAGCCCGCAAAGGCCCTTGACACAAGATACAGGGGTAGGGTAGCCTTCCGGGGATTCCTGACCTGGCTCTCGCCGGATCGCTGTGCTCTACACCTTCGGGAAAGAAGTGTGACGGAAAAGACGAGATTTCTCTTCATTGATTACCTCCGGGGCATTGTGATCGCCCTCATGGCTCTGGATCACGCCTCGTACTACTTCAATTCCATCTGGTTCTGGTTCAATCCCATCGATCCGCTTTTTGACACAGTCCCGCAATTCCTGACCCGTTACTCTTCCTATCTGTGCGCACCCGGGTTCCTGATACTGGCCGGGGCGATGGTGTTCCACTCGTACGACAGGCGAGTGGCCGGAGGTGCGTCTGCCTGGAAAACGAGGTGGAGCACGATTCAGCGCGGACTGTTCCTGGTCCTGTTGCAGCTCACATGGGTCAACTCGTGCTGGGGTGGCTTCACGCGGCTGAGGCTGGCACACATCGGCATCATTGCCTGCATCGGAATCTCGATCGCCCTGCTGGTGCTGATTGTCCACTGGCGCTGGCCGTTCCGTCTTCTTTTCGCCCTGGCGCTTTTCGCAATCCATCCGTGGTTGGTCGCGATCCCCTACGACCCCCACATCTGGTGGCAGCAACTCCCCATGGAGACCTTCGTCACGGCCGGCAAGTTCAACAAGTACCCTGTCATTCCGTGGTTTGCCCTGTGCACCCTGGGATCTGTGATTGCAGTCGGCTGGTTGAGGGCATGGACCGATCGCGGCAAGAGCATCCTGTACACGTTCCTTCTGGCCCTTGCGTGTTTCGCCGGCGGAGCGTTGGTCCGCCTCGGTCACAGCTACGGCAACCTGTTTGCGCACTCGGGATTCCCGTCCGTGTCCTATTTCCTTTTCCAGAAGTACCCGCCGAGCCTCGTCCACCAGTTCTGGGCGGCAGGCTCCATCCTCTTCTTCGGCGGCGTTTTCCAGATCATCGGAGACCGTGGTCAGCGGCTTCTCCATCCGCTCCGCAGCTGGGGATCGGCGGCCCTGTTCTTCTACCTCCTCCACATCCCTATTCTCGCCTTGCTCGTCAAGCGCGGACCACTGCCCTACCGCACGTCGGGCCTCGACGCCACCTACCTTGGCTGGATCGCTCTCCTGATCCTCATGTACCCGCTGTGCTGGTGGTATGGAAAGGTGAGAATGAGGACGAAGAATCCGATTCTGCGAATGCTCTAGCCTAGCCTGGATTATTCAGGAATCCCTGCTGCGAGTGTCGCAGGATGTGTCTGGACTGCG
>JAGLYR010000172.1 GCA_023132135.1 Candidatus Eiseniibacteriota bacterium
AATTGGATGGCCGGATTGCCAATGCCCGCTCGTACGACTCCTCTGCTTCCGCGTAGCAATCCATCCGGAGGAGCGTTGAGCCCAGCGCGCAATGGATCATGGGATCCGACGGGTTGATCCGGGTTACCAGGCGCATGAGGCCGGCCGCCTCTTCCACGCGCTCCTCACGCAATAGCGCAACGGCTTGATTGAAATACTGGATGCCAAGGTCGGGGGTTCGTCGCACTCCAAGACAACCTGTATGAACAACGCCCAGCAGCGCCGCAAGAGAGACAACACCAAGAGCCGCCCTGGCCCAGTCCGTCGCCCGAATTCTACCGACGAGCCAGAACACTCCGTAGGAAGCGAACACCAGGAGAGCCATCACCGCCGGCATCCGGAACCGCGCTGTTACGAAAAACAGGACAACGGCAATCATCTGACCCAACAGGAACAACGTCAGCAGGCGAACGCCGCGCCCGCGTCTCCATGCTGCGACGAGTCCCACGATTCCCAACGGGGCAATGAGACCAAACCACGGGAGCGGCCAACGCAGCCAGGGACTGTGTTCCCTGATGAAGAGCCCGATATTGCGATTGTTGCTGGTCTCCTGTGAGTTCCAGAAGTAGTAGAGTTTCCGGAGCAACAGCCCGGCAAAGCGGCCCGGACCGTCGCGGATCGACTCGATGGCCTTTCCGTACCAGTAGCGATCGATGGCGGACGGCTTCATCCCGCGGCCCGTCGCCTGCTCGGCCATTGCAACAGACATCAGATGAACCTGATCCTGGTATTCACCCAGGCCGTGTGAATACTCCGCCTCGTAGGTCCCCCTCAGGAGAACCGTCTTGCCGTCGGCGTACGGGCCGTTCCCGATGTAGAAGTTGACTCCACCCTGGGACGCGATGAAAACCGCGTCTCTGCCGTGAACAAGGTTGATCGCGGTAACCGGCAGGATCACAACCAGGGCGCCGGCGCCGAGGGCCAGGGCCGGGCGCCAGCTCCCCCTCCACAAGCGGAATCCCTTGACGAATATAATAAGGAGGACCGCGAAGACAAGGACCGTCGGCCGGACGATGGCCGAGAAACCCAGAAGAGCCCCGCCGGCGATCCACCAACCAGCTGTCCGCTTCTCCTCAGCGACGAGAAGGAACCAGAGCATGAGAGCGTTAGCGAAGACCTCCAGGGTTGTGGGCAGAAGCTCCACGCTGAAGTAGATCGACATCTGATAGGCGGCGGCCAGAGCTCCAGCCAGAAGCCCGACCCCGTGGCCAAAGACGCGTCTCCCGATCAAGTAGATGAGCCCGCACGTTGCCGCGGAAAGGAGGATCTGCACGATGCGCGAGAGCAGGGGATCTCCCCTTGCTGTCATGAACAGCGGCGCCAGGAAGTACTGGTACCCCGGCGGCCGCCAGAAGGGCCCGTCGGGCAGGCACTCACCCCCGGCAATGCGCAGGGCCTGTGTCCGGTTCCAGTTGGAATCGAGAATGGGATTCATGATGTCCGGCGCATCGCTGACGTCGGCAAGGTAGGCAAACCGGATTCCCGCCGCCGCCACCAGCAGAAGAAGAAACCATACCCACGCGCGCGGCGCGCGGCCGGGTGTGACCGGTCTCATCCGTGGAACGGACGTACTCGCCGACTCATGTCTTGTTCGACTCATGCCGGAATTCTCCAGCTAAGGCGAGGAACATCAAGAACAATCCCTAGTGCGTAGTCCCTAGTCCAAGGATAAGGGCATTGGAGACAGTCCCCAGTCCGGAGTCCCTAGCCTGCATTATGCACAAGTTCTGCGGTCTGATGCTGCAACTATATGGTCTGCCAACACCCGTAAATCGTAAATGGCAAATGGCGCCCGGAGAACTGCATTGGAATAGCCCACTACTTCCTTACGTCCGCTGTTTCCCCCCATTTACGATTTACCATTCACGTTCCTCCCGCGGGTCATAGCCTGGGTTATTCAGG
>JAGLYR010000173.1 GCA_023132135.1 Candidatus Eiseniibacteriota bacterium
CGCAACGCAGTCCAGGCACATCCTGAGAACCTCGCAGCAGGGATTCATGAATAATCCAGGCTAGCCTCGGATTTCCGCCAGGCGGGCACTGGCTTGCGACCGTATTTCCTCATTCTGTGCGGCCCCTGCCAATGTCTCCAGTTCCCTGATCGCTCCCTTGAGATCTCCGGATTGCGCAAGGATTTCTCCCAGGTACAACCGCGCAGTCTCATTGGTCCGGTCGAACCTGAGGGCCCGTCGCAGGAGGTCAAGGGCCTCCTCCAACCGCCCCTCCCGGGCAATGGACATGGCAATCTCGGCCTGGGCCACACTCATCTGCTCGGGATGGACATCGGACATCTCCAGGATGCGCCGGTACCACTCGACAGCCAGCGCACTCCTTCCCGTGCTCCGGTAAACATATGCCAGGTTCAGACCGGCCAGTCCGTACCCGGGATCTACCTCCAGAGCCGTTGCAAGCTCTTCCTCCGCACGATGCAGCTCGTTTCGAATAATGAAGTAGACCCCAAGATCATTGTGCACGGTCGCGTTGAGAGAGGGTTCCAGCGCAGTGGCGCGCCCGTAGGATTCCATCGCCTGGTCGTAGAGTCCCTTGGCAAGGTATGCGGATCCCATGGACAGGTAAGTCTTGGCATCGTTGGGATCAATGCGGAGCACCTGCCGGAAGGTGTCGATGGCGCGGTCATACAGTCCCTGGTCCATGTACGCGCTGGCCTGGTTGAAGAGGTGAACGGGCACATCCTGGTCCCGGCTGATCCCCATGGCCCGCGTGTTTGCAAACCAGCAGAACACAGCGACACCCAGAACCAGTGCAGTGAGCTGTCGCCAGTTTCTTTGCCGCAGGGCCCGGGCCATCGATACCACCGCGAGCGCCGAGAGGACGGCCAGTGCCATGGCCGCCGGCATCCGGAAACGCTCGCAGACGAAAAAGGCCACGACCGCCACCATCTGGGCGACGACGAAAAGGGCAATGAGCCTGGAGGCTCTTCCCCGCCGGAGAGACAGCGCAAGTCCCACAAGCCCAAGCGGTCCGATCAGCCAGAACCCCGGGTGGGGAAAACCCAGCGACCGGCTGTTCGCGCGCAGGAAGGCGCCGATGTCCCGGTTGTTGCCGATCTCGTAGCTGTTCCAGAAGTAGTAGAGCTTCCGAACCTGGAGGTGAGCCCAGTCCCCGGGATGTCGGGCCATGAATCGAAGAGCCTGCTTCGACCAGAAACCGGAGACTTCGGAAGGCTTGAATTCTCTACCTGTCATTTTCTCGGCCGCCGCCTTCGCGCCGAGGTAGACTGTGTCCCGCGTCTTTCCCACCGAGCGCAGGAGATCGGCATCTTTCACACCCGGCCCGCGTGCGGTCTTGCCGTCCGACTGAGGATTGTTCCCGATGTAGTAGTTCACGCCTCCCTGGTGAGCAATGAACACGAACTCGCCGCTGGCATGGTAGTTGATGATGGTCACGGGGACGACCCACACGGCGATTCCAACGGCCACGGCCGCAGCCCGGCCCCAGCCTGAACGCCAGGACCCCCAACCCTTGGCCCACAGAAGCGACAGGATTCCGAAGATCAGAATCGTGGGGCGCACAATCGCCGAGAGTCCCAGGGCAAACCCCGCCAGCAGCCAGGAGCGCCATCCTCCTTTCTCCTCCGCACGTACCAGGAGAACCAGGGACAGAAGCGACGTGAGGACCACCAGCGCAGTGCCCAGGATTTCGGCGGAAAAGTAGATGAACACACCATAGGTAGCGGCCAGCATGCCGCCAATCCAGCCGACCCAGCGCCCATATACCTTCCAGCCAAGTGTCAGAACAAGTCCTGCGGCCAGGGAACCCAGGATAATCTGCACCACGCGCGCCACCATCAGACTGTTCCCCGACAATCGATGGATGGCCGCCAGCAAGTACGGAAACCCCGGCGCCCGGAACAGGGCCTCGCGCGGCATCCAACCCTCCGCGGCAATTCTCATGGCCTCGACGTGATACCACTGCGCGTCCAGAACGATGCTGTTGAAATCCGGGGACGAATGCACTTCGGCCAGGTAGATCAGGCGAGCTGCCAGAGCGACGACGAAGATAACCAGGAAGGCAAAGGGGAAAGAGGCCGCCATCCGGCTTGCGTGACTGCCGCGGCGGACAGAAAACCCGGAATCGGCGCTCTCGTCAGGCAACATTGAGGCTTTCATCCTCCGGAGAAGGGTATCAGGACAAGTGCAGGACAAGTGCCCCGTGCTTCGTGCCCCGTGCTTTGTGCTAAGGAGAAGGGCATCAGGACAAGTGCCACATGCTTCGTGCAAGGAAAACTGCATGGTGGGGGCGACCCGGTGGGTCGCCCGGTTGCCTTTCGCGCCCTCGCCCTCTCGCTCCCTCTCGCCCTCGCCCTTTCGCTGTGTTTACTGAAGGTAGGGGACTGAACCCAGCGCGCGGCGACGTTCTTCCAGAGACTCTTGCCCCTCGGGTTCTTTCCGGACCAGGGCAACAGGCTCCGCAAAACGGATCTCGTGCCTGGCCAGACAGGCCGGATCGATAGCTTCGACGAACACTCCACCATCCATGTCGGCCGGCAGTCGCTCCCCCAGTAGATACAGGATGGTGGGGGTGACCCCTTCGATTCCCTGCGGCGTGAGGTTGATACCCTTCCGGACAGGGCCTCCCGAGAGAATGATGACGCCCTCGCGGCGATGGTACGCGCTGAAACTGTAGGACGGAAGTCCGAACAGCGGGGCTCCCGCGTTTCCCTCCCCCCCGATCACGAAGTAATCGGGTTTCACCGTGAACAGGATGTCCGGCCCCTGGTCCATGTATGGTCCCGAGAAAACCTCCTCGCCGAAACGGATATCCGTAACCGGGCGAATGCCCGTCTCCGGGTCGGTCAGTTCCCTGAGTTGCCGCGCAATCCGCTCCCGCACCTGCCGGTACTGCCGCCCCTGCTGCACCTCACCCCGGGGTTCCCTCCCGCGGACGTTCAGATAGATCCGTCCGCCGAAATCGCCCTGGTAGTAGGCCAGAACCTTTCCCCTCTCCCAGTCGAAAAATCCCTCCCGGGCCAACCAGTTCTTGAGACGGATTTCGCGGTAGATTGGAGAGAAGCCGTGATCGGACATCACAATCACAACTGTGTCGTCGTCCACTCGCTCAAGAAGCTCGCCCACCACCCGGTCCACCCTCTGCCAGAAATCATGGATGGCGCCCCCGAACGTCTTGGCTTTGTCCTCATCGTAGAAAGGGTGCTCTGGATCGAGGAATCGCCAGAAGAAGTGCTGTGTTTTGTCTGGACCTGTGAAGACGACCCAGAACAGATCCCACTCTTCATCCTCCATCAGCTCCAGGGCCACCCGGGCCCGGGCCTCGAGGTTGTGGACCAGCCTGTCCCTGAGCGCCGCCTCCTGTCCGTCCACCAGAACTTCCCCAAAGGCATCCAGCTCGTAGTCGCCAAGTCGGGACTGCAGCTCCGGCGGATAGGTGTATCCCTTGTCATCGAAATGGGGAAACCCGGCGATCATGAACCCGTCGACCTCATCGGGCGGGTCGGTGAGAGGTACATTGATGATACCAACGCTGCGGCCCCGGCGGGCAAGCGTCTCCCAAATGGCTTCTGCCTTCCTGTCACGGGACGTGGCGGGAATCGTCGTGGCAGAGCCCGATGGCCGGATCCAGAAATCGTAGATTCCATGTTTCCCGGGATTCTTGCCCGTAACAGCGGACGTCCACGCGGGCGGCGACATGGGTGGGAAAACGGATTCAAGAGTCCCTGCAGCGCCTCCCTCGACAAGTCGCTCCAGATTGGGGAGGTCCCCTGCCTCAATCCAGGGATCCAGCAGATCCCAGGTTGCCCCGTCGAGTCCAATCACCAACACCTTCGAAGCAGGGGGCGAGGACCCGCAGCCCGTGAGGCCAGGGAGCAGCACGATGGTCAGCAACCACAGGCAGAGGTTACGCGGGTGCATGACCTCCTACTCCTTAGGACAGGACAGGATTTTCCTCGAATGTTCCTTGTCCACCCAGGGTTTGAAGTCCAGCGCACCCATGAACTTGGCACGGTCAGGGCAATCGGATCCCCAGTAGTTGTACTCACAGGACAGGAGCCCCGGCGAGCTGGTCCGGATCCCCTCTTCCTTGACCTTCACCAGATTCTGCAGGTTGTACCCGTGGTTGTCGAAAATATCGTTGGCCCCTTCGATGGATCCGCCAATCGTCGGCACCGCGTAGTCCTCAACAACAATCCCGATCTTGTTGAGATCGATGGTGTTGTTCCGAAGACGGGGAGAGCCATCCTTGATCACAATCCCCTTGGTGTTGTCCGTCACATGATTCCGGACAACCAGAGGACTGCATCGGAGACAGTGAATCCCCTGCTTGTTGAGCCGCACGAGGTTGTTCCGGATTGTGGGGGATGAACCCTCGCAGTCAATGCCGAACCATCCCCTTTCCACCACATTGTCCAGGACCCTTGGCGCTCCTCCTCCCGAACAGTACACCACACGATCCGCCGCGCGGCCGCCGGCAAGGGTGAACCCGATCACGGCGGTAACCGTATCGGCATCGGCCAGTCGGACTACCCACCACCGGTACCCAACGATGGTGGTAACCTCAGGACCGTCCGCGCTCCTGAGGACAACCCCGTTCTTGATATCCACGGGGCCTTCGTATCTCCCGGGGCCAACGATAATCGTATCTCCCCGGCGAGCCTCCCGCATAGCGTCCTGGATTCTCTGGAAGTCCTCGGGAACCTTGAGCGTTGTCCCCTCTGCGAATCCCACCCAGCTTCCAAACACCAGGACAGCGAGACCCACCGCCAGGATCCTGTTCGTCATGATCCACCGCAAGTTTCTCAAACCTCCTTCGCTGTTCTTCCTTGAATGAGACATAAAATCTGGCGCGCCCAGGAGGATTTGAACCCCCAACCCCCTGATCCGTAGTCAGGTACTCTATCCAATTGAGCTATGGGCGCGCGTCAGAAGGTTGAACACCCAACCCTTGATTTCGTTCCCACTAACCAGCGGCGGCTGCACTGCCGCAATCGTCGGAGCCAAGAGCGTGATGTCCGCACCGACTTCCGACCGCTGGTGAAAAATGCCGACTATGGCCGGGCGGGGAACCCGCCCGGCCATAGCCAGAGTCTGGCGGAGAGGGAGGGATTCGAACCCTCGGAGAAGATCACTCCCCTCAACCGCTTAGCAGGCGGCTCGATTCAACCACTCTCGCACCTCTCCGTTCCGGTTGTTTCGTCGTGGCGGAGGGAGTAGGATTCGAACCCACGGACCTTTCGGTCAACGGTTTTCAAGACCGCCGCCTTCGACCACTCGGCCATCCCTCCGCGGAATCTCCTACACCCACCCCGTCACTGGATTATGCATGAGCCCGGAGACCTGTCAAGCCCTTCCAAGCCGCACCAGCGCCGCAGCAGACGGTTCGTGAGCAGAGGCGACGGCGATTCTACTGAATGATCCCACCGCCCAGTACTTCATCGTCCCTGTAGAAAACCACGGATTGTCCAGGCGTGATGGCGCGCTGGGATTGCTCAAACCTGACCACTACATCCTCACCGGCAAACTCAATCAGCGCCGGGGAAGGATCATGCTGGTAGCGGATCTTTGCTGAGACCGCCGTCGTTGACGAAATCGCTTCAACAGAGATGAGATTCACGTCCTGCGCGACCAGGGTCTGCGCGCAGAGGTCTTCGTTGTCGCCCACGATCACGGAGTGGTCGGCGGGGTCGATCCGAATCACGTACTGCGGCCGGCCCACGGCCACTCCCAAACCTCGGCGCTGGCCAACGGTGTACCGGTAGAACCCCCGGTGTTTCCCAAGAACCCGCCCCGATGTGTCGAGAATCAAGCCTTCGCCCTCGCCGTCCGCTACCTGCGATTCCAGCCAGGACACATAGTCCCCCCGCGGGACAAAACACACATCCTGGCTCTCCGGCGTCCGACCCACGGGGAGCTCCCGGGCCCGGATCTCCGCCCGGACTTCATCCTTCGTCATCCCCCCCAAGGGGAACACGACGGACCGGAGCTGGTCCTGGGAAAGCCGCCACATGAAGTAGGACTGGTCCTTTACAGGATCGACCCCTCTCAGGAGAAGCGTCCGCCTCCGGTCCTCATCCCACGCGCTCCGGACGTAGTGCCCGGTCGCAAGAACGTCACATCCCAGCGACCGGACCTTCTCCAGCAGGAACCCGAACTTGATCCTGGCATTGCACTGGACACACGGGTTGGGGGTCCGTCCATTCAGATAGGCATCACGGAAAGGCTGAACCACATTGTCCCGGAACTCCGACTCAGCATCGATCACAAGATGGGAGATTCCCAGTGCATGGGCCACCCGCCTCGCCCGGGTCACGGAAGAGACAGCGCAACGGGGTTTTTCCGAATCTTTCTCTGACTCGGACCGGACGCTCGGCAGCTTGAGCGTGACGCCGACAACTTCGTGTCCTTGCTCAACAAGCAAAGCCGCGGCGAGCGAGCTGTCCATACCACCGCTCATCGCCACGGCCACTGTTTTCCTGTTCATTGCTCACCAGTTCACACACACAGGGAAGAGGACATCAAGACCCGTGCTTCGTGCGCGGAGCTATCACGCCCGTCGTTCCCGCGTGCGCGGGAATGACAATCGGCTTGGGGGACAGAGCGGCAACGTCCTCCCCCTGTCGCGGCCTCTCGCACTCGCCACGTCGCCGTTGTAGCCTTGGTTATTCAGGAATCCCGCTGCTCCCGGCCCTGAGCTCATCAGAGTACAGCCCCGTTTAGCCTGCAGAATTCTCCCTATTTCCTTGACACTCGACACCTGTCACTCGCCCTTGTCACACGGAGGGGCGCTGGCCCCAACCCAGTGACAGGGTGACAAGCGACTGGGATTGGGGAATACTGCGCTCTCCATTCAATCACCGGGGTTGTAGCCTGGGTTATTCAGGAATCCCGTAGCGAGAGGGACGCAGGCTGTGACTGGCAAGGCGCGGGGTCGATTTCGACCCTCCCCCTGGTGTCGACTCTGAGCTTGTCAGAGCATAGTCCCGTTTAGCCTGCGTTTCTCACCAGGTTTCGTAGCGAGGGACCGGGCCATGTGGCGAGAGGGGTCTTTGGACTGAGTCGCTCCCGAAGGCGTAGCCGTGGCTACGTTGAGGAAGCG
>JAGLYR010000174.1 GCA_023132135.1 Candidatus Eiseniibacteriota bacterium
GCTACGGGATTCCTGAATAACCCAGGCTACAACCGCAGCGTTGCCATCTCGGATGCAGAAAACGAGACACTCCAAATTCCCCAATCCCAGTCGCCTGTCACCCGTCACCTGTCACTGGGTTGGGGCCATCGCCCCGTCCGTGTGACGAGGGCGAGTGACCAGTGTCGAGTGTCGAGGGAATAGGACAGAATTCCGCAGGCTAGTCTTTGATCCTGTACAACACCACATCGCGCTCGGAATACACTATCTCGAGATGTTCACTCACCAGCTCTCTCAGAAACGCCCCGTACTCGGGGGGATACTGTCTCTCAAAGAACCGACCCAGTCCGTGGTTGTAAATCACATGGGCAATGCCCTGTTTCCTGAGGGACTGGACGAAGGCGGATGGACTGCCACTCCCGGCCGCCAGGTGGGCGATCTGGGAAGCCTCGAAGAAGCTGTCGGCCAGGTACGGTCTTTCCATATAGTATCCGCTGTTTTCCCAGATCATGAGTACTCGAGCGTCCGGGGGGAGCGTCTCGTTGGCTTTCCGGATCACTCCGTAGGACTGCACTGCTTTGGTGAGGTAGTCCTCACGGGGCATCTCGCCGGAGACGACGGGCAGTACCCGCGCAACATTGCGGGCGATGAGGGGAATCTGGAACACGACCAGGCAGCCGAGAACGGCGCCAATTCCGAAGGTCCGGAAGTACCTCTTCCGGGAAGCGAACCCCTCGCTGTCGAGCTGCCAGATGATTGCTGCTGTGACCACCGCCGTCAGGGGCAGGAGCGGGATCAGGAACCGGAGCTGCTGTGAGGTCGCCGCCCAGCCGATGAAGGGAATTACGCACAGCCCCAGGAGCTTCAACCATGTTGATCGGTCTCTCATCAACATTGCAAAGGGAACAATCGCCAGAGGCAGGGCAGAGACCATGCCGTCAAAGAAGCGGTAGTTCCTGCCCATCTGACCCTCCACGGCGATGTTCCAGGGAAGAAGCAGATAGTCGGCGAATCCCCTTCCCATCCCCATGGAGCGCTGCCACGCAACCAGCTGCTGGCCCAGGAGGGGCTCCCACTCGCGCGATGGGAACAGAGAGGGAAGCAGGGGATAGACCGGGTTCCCCGTGAAGGCCAGATCCTTGATCAGCCACGGTACGAGGGGCGAAGCCGCGATAGCAATGGCGGCTCCCCATCTCCTGGGGGGCAGCGGGCGGATGGTGAGGGCGGCGAGAGCCCCGATGGAAAGGGCGTAGAAGGCGCCCGTGTACTTGCACCCCATGAGATAGCCGGAGAACAGAGCGGCCAGCCAGAGGGATCCGTTCCTTTTCCCCCCGGGAAGTCCGAGAACCGCCTGCACTGCCAGAACAAAGAAGAAGGCCATTCCGAGATCGATATTGCCGACCGTGCGCGCACTGGTTGTGAGCGGGTTGACAAGGAAGAGAGCAACCGCCAGCAGGGCGCCCGGAGGCGGGATAAATCTACGGGCCAGGACGAAGATCCCCGTGCAAACCAGGAGGCGCATCGCGAAATCCATGACCCTCGCCGCCGGTTCGCCACCGGTCAGGTAGGCCAGCGTCAGAAGGGTTTCCAGGTTGTGAGGCATGTTGCTGTAGACGTTCAGGGGAAGGGGGATGATCCGGTGATTGGAGACGTAGTGCCTCGGAATGCTGAGGTGGTAGACGAGAGCGTCATGCGCGGAGGCAGGGGCCAGAGCCAGCCACAGGGCGCCCACAATGGGGGGACCCAGTGCCAGCAGCAACCCGGCGGAACCCAGACTGATATTGGCCGTGTCGCGAAAGACTCCGCGCGCATCCTCCAGCATCTTGCGGGTGTCCCGGAAGAGAATCACCGGGGGAGCCAGGATCAGTACCCACCCCAACCACCGGTAGAGTGCGCCCGCCAGCCCAAGACCCAGCGTGAGGTAGGTCAAAACAAAGAGCCCGGTGCCGATGGAAAAAAGAAGATGTTGGCCCCGCCCGGGAGGAAATCCGCCGAGCCATCCCAGTATGCGCCGGCCCATGACCGCCGCGCTCACCAGGAGCAGGATACTGGTTCCCGCTGCGCTCAGGTAGGACAGCCAGAGTAGTCCCGACCGGACAGGGTGACGGGCGGCGAATAGGTACAGGACAAGGATGCCCCAGACCAGCAGGACGATCAGGAGCGCCGGGCGGCTTGAGGACTTCTTCTGCGTATCTGGCATGTCATGCCCCGGTATTGTGACTCAGCGCCAACGTCGCCGATTGTGGCCTGAGTAACTCAGGCTAGCAGACCGTTGCAGAAGCGGCAAGGAAAACTCCTCGGAGACAAAAGGGTTGACACTCGCCCGAATGCGTGGGTATAGTTCCGGAGATTGGGTCCACGACTTGATCTTCAGGGATTTCCTGGGAGTTGCCTTCCCAAGGTGCGCCTTGGGTTGTGCCTGATTCGATTGCAACAAGGAGGTTGTCTTGAAGTGGGCAATGGGGGCCGCACTACTCCTTGCGGCGGCGGGGATGCTCTTGGTTGCGGGTTGTGGAGATGACGATGTGTCCACGCCATGTGAATACTGTGAGCACTGGAGCCTCGTGCTGGATGGACTGGCCAGGTTCCCGGCGTACAGTCCGGACCCGGCGCATTCCGATCGCATCGCGTTCAGTTCCAGATTGCCCGATCCGGAGGGCGTGACCGAAGAGGATCGGTTCGAGCACATCTGGGTCCTGGATAACACCGAGTTGTTCCGGATCACGGACAGCGAGTTCAACGATTTCGATCCGGCCTGGTCTCCCGACGGCAGTGCCATTGCTTTCACGAGAGAGATGGATGGGCGGCTGGATGTCTGGACGGTGGGCGTAGCGGATCTCTCGAGTCCGGGTGTCCCGGTCCGTCTCACCTGGCCGGGGAATGTCGATGTGGGGGGCTCCCAGGTTTCGTGGATGGAGGATACTGAGGGGATATGGATCGTCTTCTTCTCGGATGAAGATGTGTACAGCATCCCTGTCTCCGGAGGAACTCCGCGTAAGCTGATTCCGGATCCCATGGATGTGGGTGGAACGTGCGGTTTCGAAAGCTACCCCGATTTCCAGCCCTGCGTCGGGCCCAACGGTCAGGTCGCCTTCACGTCCATCGGCCGAGTGCGGACGGGCAATCTGGAGGTGTCGGGTTTCTTTGTTGAGACGAGCGGTGAAACCCTGGATGTCACAGACGCGGTGATTTATCTGGATGATTGTTGCACTGGTTTCCATATACCTCACACATTTGACTTCCTGCCCGTGAAACCGGATCTGGGGTCCTACACGTTGTCTGTCGAGTCGCCTGAACATTGTGATCGGCGCTCCCGCTACCCGGTTATCCTGCCAAACCAGAACACTTCGGTTCGCTTCAACTTCATCGCCGAAAAGGGCGATCTGTGGATCTGGGTCAACGAAGCAAACTGCGATGCATATGATATCTTCGAAGGAGATACCACCTGGGTGGCCCATCTCGGCGAAGGTTTCCCGTGGCCCGACAGCACGCTGGTCCCATGTCTGGCGGAAGGCGACCATATCATCCACATTGTGTGGAATATCTACACCATAAAGGACACGGCCTTCGCCATTACGGCAGGGCAGCTGGATACCCTTCGGGTAATAAAGCCCGCCAAGGGCTCTGTGGATCGCCGACTCACGGGCCTTTCCCCTGGTAGCAGTCGGGTCGCCCTTCGGGCTCGTCCTGTCCAGACCGGCCATGAGGAGATCTGGATCACAGATCTGGTCAATCGGAAGATGACGGGTTTCTGGTCACTGGACTCGGAGTTTGAGCAGCCCTGCTGGTCGCCCGACGGGCAGTACGTTGCTTTTGTGGCTCACGATGGCTTCCGGAATCTTTGGGGCATAAGGGTTGCAGATGTTGGTGGATCTTCCATCTGGTCGATTCCCCTGCCCGGGAGCTCCGGAGCCGCTTCCTGCTCCCGGTCGGCCTATCATCTGTCATGGAATTCGGCCGGTGACCGGCTGGCTGTTGCCATGGGGGAATGCGGAGGGTTCGAGGCCCCTCAGGAACTCAGAATCTGGTGGGTTGATCCCCGCCCGTTCCTCGGGAAGTGAGTGGCTCGAAGTGAGTGACTCGAAGTGATTGTCTCGCCGCAGCGGCAAATCCCCCGGAATACCCCGCTTCTACCGCAGTGGATGAGCCTTGACACGAGCGGTGTGGGTTTGGTATAATGGCGGCGTCTTGGTGACTCCTTACGACCGCTTGTGGTCGTAGACGTTTTGTATCATCTTTGGGCCTGTTCGTTGGGACAAATGGACAGTGAGGTCCTGCGGGGGAGGTGATAGGCAAGAGCGCACGTCTTTTTCTATGGGAAGTCTGGTGTTCGAACCACTCCTGAAGTAGCGTTCTCTAGAGTTGTATGCAGCTCCATATGCCTTCTTGATCCATGAGGAAAGGGGGATAGCTGGGTCTGTGGGTTTGGTTTGTCTTGTGGGGCGGCTTGGATTCCAGTTTAGTACCCGGAGTTTGTCTTGTTTCGGCAGTCCCAGCTGGCGGGGCACGTGGCACCGGGACCGGGTCTGAGCAATTGCCCTGAAATTGCTTTCTGGTTGATTTGGAGGGTCTAGTTATGAAGAGAACCGTGCTGTCTGCGCTTTGCGTCTGCGCGATCGCAACACTCGGCTTCTCCACTATTGCTTTAGCTGAGAAGCCTCCGGCTAGGGAGTTTGTACCCTCGGACGGCAACAATCCGTTGCTCCACCTGTCTCAACCGCTAGTGTTCAAGCAGGGCGGCGATACTGTCTGGTTGCAGGTCTACACGGCCGATGACCAGTGCCCCTGCGACCCGCTCCAGGGCGGCGAGTGTACTGGCGGACCGGACGCAATGGAGACGTTCTGCTTCGAGAAGTACAACCCCGCGACGGCCGACAGTTTGTACAAGTGGTACGGAAGCCCGGGCACTCCATACTTCTCGCCCGCCGGCGGAAATGGCTGGTGGATGGCGGATGCGCGGAGACTGGGATCACCCACCGGCCAGGACTGGTGGCACCTCGATCAGTATCAGGCTTTCGAGGGTTATTCCTGGTGGTGTGGTGCTCTGACAGGCGACCGCTGTGCTGATTGGGACAATGCTCCCGGCGCCGGCGACGCATGGAACCAGCTACTCGTCCTGGATCCTGATCTGGGTGCTGTGACAGCGGGCGAGACGGTGAGCCTGGACTGCTGGGTCCGGTACGATACCGAGTGTGACTACGACTATGCGTACATCTTGTACTCAAACGATGATGGCGCCAGCTGGGAAACCATCGCCACGCTGAATGCCTGCAGTGGTAACGTCGCCGCGTCTTGCGGGGGGGACTACTGGGGATTCGGCGACCTCGGCCAGGGTAACCCGCCCGGCGGCAACGTGAGCTGGGTGCAGTTCCCGGTCGACGTGACACACGGCGGAGATCCGAACGGCGGTGACATGAGCGTGACGGATCCGGCCAACTTCCGCGTCGGTTTCAAATTCGAGTCGGATGGCGCGTGGAGCGACAAGGACGGTCGTGGAAACACCGACGGCGCGTTCTTCGTCGACTTTGTCGAGATCAGCCACGCGACGCACGGCGTCCTGGAGTTCGAGGACATGGACGATGAATTCGAATCGGCCAAGTGGGTCATCCAGGCGCCTCCGCCAGTCGCCAATCACTGGTGGATGCCCCATGATCCGGATCCGCCCAGGGAGCCGGACGAAGGCGCGGACATCTGCGAGGTCGACGCTTCATGGGTCTGGTGTGGATGCCCGTTTGTGAACAACAAGTGGCGGATTCCTCCCGAGTCCAACGGGTTCCTGTACAGGCTTGTTGGCCCGACCATCTACACCGGTTGGGGCGAGCCGACGGTCCCGAAGGAGTACGCGGGTCTCGTCATCCAGCGGGATATCTTCGTATGTTTCGGAGAGAACTTCTGCGACTACTACGACACGAAAGTGAACGTGTACAACAGCGCTCCATCCACGGGGCAGCCCGCCGGATGGTGTGGATGGGAGAACATCGACGGTTACATCACCTACGGTGGATGCGACTTCATGAACCAGGATCGGAACGAAGAGGTCAGCCAGTGGATGGGGGGCTCGGTGGACTCCGTCCAGTACGCCTGGGACGTCATGGATGTCGGCCAGACGGACGACTGGTGCTGGACGACCCAGATTCCCAAGCCACACAGAAAAGTCCAGATCTTTGTCGACAATGTGAGTTTCGGGCTGTTCGACGCTTCGGACACCTTCTTCCAAGCTCGCGTGATCGACGTGTTCCAGGATACGTTTGACCTCGAGACTTCGGCGCACAACGCTCTCTGTGCCAACTCGGACATGCCGAAGATTCTGGCCCGGTCGGAGTCGTTGCAGGTAGACGTCCACGACATGAATGGTCTCACCGGTGGAGCTGCGTGGACTCGCCTGTACTTCTCGACGGACAAGGGCAACACCTGGGACTACAACGATCTGGTCCTGGCGATTCCGGACGAGAACGATCCGGATCTCGGTGGTACCTACATCGGCTCAATCCATCCGTCGGAAATCGACATTGCACCGTATCCGAACGCGATATGGTTTCCCGGCACCGAGGTGTGGTATTACGTCCAGGTCCAGGATGATCTGAGCAACCCGTTGTGCTACTGGCCGTCCTCGGCCGATCCTTCCGAGGATCCGCCCGCCCGTCCGTGGCAGAACAACTACTTTGAGTTCAGCATTCTGCCGGGATCGGGCGAAGACTACGAGGAGCCGAACCGGCTTCTCCTCGTGGACGACTTCGGCCGGAACGATTACGACTACCATCCCTGTATGGAAGAGAGCGTAGTGATAAGCACAGAGAACTTCTATGAGAGTGTCCTCTACGATCTGGGCTACTGCTACGACAAGTACGACGTGCAGGGCGCCTCTACCGGTTTGTCCAACGAGCCTTGGGATCTGGTGACCTATCCTGATCCGGGGAACCCGGACTCGCTGGTGAGACGGTACGACACCTTGATCTGGTTCACCTCGCGGTTCGACCAGTACACGGTGCTCGACACGATGCAGTGCCGCATTGTGGACTTCGTACGCAAGGGTGGAAACCTCTTCATCTGCGGGAATCTGCTCGGTGTGGACATGACCGACTACGGTGACTACTCCGACGCTGCCCGCGAGACGTGCGAATTCTACGGCGGCCTGCTCGGCGCCAAGATGGACCCGCCGGGTGTCTCGTCCGTCGGTATCAAGCAGCCCCACTACTATGCGAAGGGTAGTGGACTGGTGGGCGGGTCGGTTTTCTCAACCGCCGACAAGTTCCACTTCCACTTGGGCTGCCCGATCTCGGTGCCGCATGATCTTACCAAGATCAACACCTCGCCTCCGGCGTGGGCGCCGAACCCGACCCCGTATATTGTCTACGAGGAGGGCTATGTGGCCGGCGACACAGTGGTGGCCATTTACAATGAGTACGTGGACGGCGGTAAGGTTGTCCACATGTGCTTCGACCTTGGAGCCATGGTAGACTCCTGCGCGGTTAGCTGCGCGAAGGCAGACTACAAGGGCCGCAGGGATCTGCTCGAGGATGTCCTCGGGAACCTGTTCGGCATGGTTCCGGGATGTCCGCACTACCAGGGCGTGGATGATTTCATCCCGTCGGCGCATGCGTACTCGCTGTCGCAGAACTACCCGAACCCGTTCAACCCGGATACGGATATTCAGTACTCGATCCGGCAGAACGGACGGGTGAGTCTCAAGGTCTACAACGTGAGAGGCCAGGTTGTGAAGACGCTGGTGGATCGTGCCATGCAGTCGGGTCAGTATACGGCGCATTGGGACGGCACCAACGAGAACGGCCAGATGGTCTCAAGCGGAATCTACTTCTGCAAGATGAAGGCGAGTGACTTCGCCGCAACCAAGAAGATGATTCTGCTGAAGTAGGCCCGTTGTCAGGAAGTAGTTCAAGGCCGCCCGGGGTTTCCCGGGCGGCCTTGTTCTTTAGCCCGCGTTTCTCACCAGCCATCTGCTGCGGCGTCGTATCTACCTGCACTCACTTCGTCATACTCGTTCGGCGATCCTCGACGTACCTTTCGGTACGCCTCCGGTCTCCTCACTCGCATTTCTCGTCATTACAGGTATCTACAACGCCTCGCGACGAGGCTGGTGAGAAACGCGGGCTAGCCTGCATTTCTCACCAGTTTTCGGCCGTGGAGGGCATTGTGAGGAAATTGGACATTAGAAATTAGACCGCAATATACCGCAATATAGAGAGTCGGCTGCTTTTCTATGATGCCTTTTTCCGAGGACCAGGGACTACGCACCAGGGACTTGTTCCAATGCCCTTCTCCTTGCACGGAGCACGGAGTACGGAGCACGTCTTTGATGTCCTTTCCCCTGGACCAGGGACTGCTCTTGACAGGCTTGACTTCGGCCCGGGGCTCACCGT
This sequence comes from Candidatus Eiseniibacteriota bacterium, assembly GCA_023132135.1. Classification (GTDB taxonomy): domain Bacteria; phylum Arandabacterota; class Arandabacteria; order JAGLYR01; family JAGLYR01; genus JAGLYR01. Next base: position 8,358 of record JAGLYR010000174.1, read on the forward strand.
TTTTGTGTTGACACATTTGGGGCCCTTGGGTATAGTCTGGTGGATTGTGGGAGGAATGTGAGGTGTGCGCTTCGGCTGCGCTTCGGCTGCGCTTCGGCTGCGCTTCGGCTGCGTCGGCTTCTCATTTCCGGAATCCTTACCCGTGAGCGACAGTACGGAGAAATGTGAATATGCGCAGGGTAGTGATCTCGGCTCTTGTAGCGGTAGTGTCGGTGGTGTCCCTCGTCGGGCTTTTTTCTTGCGAGAAGGAAGAAATCCTGCTTCCCGACCGGAATCTTCCGCCGGAAACCCTTGTAACCGAGGCGCCCGCCGATAGTACGCAGACGAACTTCAGGGTTCACCTGTTCTGGTATGGGCGGGATTCGGACGGGACTGTAACTCGCTTCCGGTATGCGATTGACGATACACTGGACATCGGCGCGTGGCATCATACCACCCAGACGGATACGATCTTTGTCTTCTCGGCCAACGATCCCCTGCTTCGCTACCATGAGTTCTACATTGCAGCAATTGACAACGAGGGCAAGGCCGATCCCTCACCGGCGATTCTGAAGTTCTTCGCCCGGGACGACTACATGCCCTGGGTCGAAATGGTTTCCTACGACCCTGGCGTTGCGGTGTGCCGGCTGTCACCGTCCGGCGAGATGGCATGTCTCCCCCCGCCGGGTGTGGAAGACACGCTCGGGATGGATAACACAACCCCTATCCTCTTTGAGTGGAAGGGGGGCGATCGGGATGGGGAACTGGTGGAGTTCTCCTACAAGTTGGACAACGAGGGGTATGCGTGGGTGAGCCCCGACAGCGCCGGTCCCGACACGGCCTTTGCGCACGCTTTTTACCCGGCGCCCATGAACTTGAGTTCCGGGGAACACACCTTCTATATCAGGGCCCGGGACGACGCGCTGGCGGTTCTTCTGCCAGCGTACAAGTACAATTTTGTGGTGAACTTCGATCCGAGTTCCGTGATTGACAACCTGTACTACATCCCCTTCGGGACGACGGACAGGGTCGAGATCGATTTCGCGGACGATACGCCGGATACGCTTCCGGACGGATGCTCCATCGAGGTCTTGTGGACCTGTAGCGACGATCGGGATGGCGATGCAGGCGGGGTCGCCAAGTCGTTGTTGACTCTCCGCGGCCCGGATCTTCTGGCCGGCCAGGATTACTCCACGGGCTGGATGGACTATCCGGATTCCACGGCATGGCAGTCTCCCCGCTTGCAGGGAACGCTGGACGGACCCTTTGTGCTGAGGGTCTTTGCCATGGACAACAGACGGCGCTCCGAAGGAACTCCGGACCGGCTGGAATTCCTGCTGAACTACCCGCCCGAGATCTACAACCTGGCTGTGGCGGTTACGGACTCAACGATTCTGGATGGTGGTGTCCCTGTCGACACCGTCTGCGTGGCGACGTTTACATGGGATGCCGTGGATCCGGACAACGAAGTGAACGCGCCGGTGAAGTTTTTCTACTTCCTGGATGGCAGGTTGCTTCTGCCGTCCGACGCGATGGCGCAGCAGACTACGTATCAGACCCTTGTCGAACCGGGCGCTCACGAATTCGAGGTCCGGGGATACAACTACTCGTACGATCCGCGAGTGGCGTTCGGTTTCCAGGTGTTGGAGTTTGAAATCAGTGAGACCTGTGAGCAGCGATGAACCTGCGGATGTGACCGGGGAAGCCTGAGTACCTCGGAGAGGAAGAAGGGTGTTGGGAATGAGTGTGACGAAGCGTTCTGCAGGGTGGGCGCTGCTTGCGGCGTTCCTTCTTCTCTGTGGATGTTCCGAGGAGGACCTCGGGACGGAAAACCCGAATCAGTTGCCGGAGACGGTGCTGTCCAATGCGCCGCATCATGGGAGTGTCGGGTCCTTCAGCGTCAGAATGAACTGGTATGGGACCGACCCAGACGGCGAGGTCACAGGCTACTACTTTGCGTGGGACGATACCGCGGAGTGGTCCTATACGCCATCGACGGGATCGACTTTCGTCGTGAGCGCGGACAATTGCACCAGCTGTGACCACACGGACACACTCTACACCGACATCCACACGTTCTGGATTAAGGCAGTGGACAATCGGGCTGCTCATGATCCAACCCCCGCCCACAGGACCTTTACCGCACAGTCCACCGCTCCCATCACGACCATTACCCGCGGTCCGTGTCAAATGGGAACGTGCGGTCTGACGGGCACGAATGTTCTCTACGAGTGGGAGGGGTTCGACCCTGACGGCGGAGTCATCGACTCCTTCTACTATAAGCTGAACGTTGGTGGAATCTACAATGTCGTCGACGCGACGTGGAAGAGAGTGGGGGCGGACTGCACTTACGTGCGGTTTGCAGATGTCAAGAGCATATACCCGGAGACAGGCAAGTACAACAGTTTCGCTGTTGTGGCCAAGGACAACGCGGGCGCGATGGAGCGCGTGCTGGTCCAGACCCAGAACTGGTGCTGTTTCGAACCCGTCCCGGGGCGGAATGCAAAGGTCCGGATCAACGGGGGCATTCTGGGCCGCAGAAACAACAAGGCGGCCGCCGGGCCCGAGTACGTGGGGAACGTCAGTGAAGTTTTCAGGGGAGTGGCGGTTTCGTTCGTATGGGAGGCCGATGCCGAGGCGTACGGTGGCAACATCGTGGGATACCGGTATGCCACCGAGGACACCACGGAGTGGTCTCCGTGGTACATTGGAGACACCAGCTATCCAACGGACGGGGGAACTTTTGTGCCCACTGTGGGAAACCACGTTCTCTATGTAGAAGCGCTGGATGACCTGGGGATGCCCTCGCTATGCTACTTCAGGTATTATGTCGAGGCGGGACCCCTGGTTGAACTTGCTTACCCTGTGCTGGTGGTGGATGATTCGCAGTTCTCCGGTGTGGCCAACTCTTTTGGCACCTGGCGGTCGCACCTGGCGGATGGGGTGGAGGGGCAGTTCTTCGACAGAATCCTGGAGGGATACGCGTGGGTCGAATTCGATTGCCTGGCGCAGGGGCGTAAGGCGCCGCCGGTGTCTCTGGTCGGTCGCTACAGGAATGTCATATGGTACGTGGACGACTATGACGAAGTGGGATGCCTGCTGTCCGACGTCTTCCAAGGCGGGACCCGTTTCATGGATTCCTACGTCCAGGTTGGTGGGAACTGGATCTTGATCGGGCAGAATCCTGCGATCTATCTGGACCCGGATTGCCGGAACAACTACAGCTATCCTTTCCGGTATGACGACATGTTCTGCGAAGAAGGGCAGCATGTGCCGGTCAGCTTCACGGCCTTGGGAATCCAGGAGCTGTATGTGATGGGAGAAGAGTTCTTCAAGGGTGGGATCTCTGTGGATGAGGACTACCCGAGCTTGCCCCTGGGAGAGACTTGGCCCTTCATCACGGCGACGGGCGAGAGCTACCTCTGGGGAGTGGAGGCCCTGAACGCCAACGGGATCAACGCAGACCTGGAAGGCGCCAGGCCCACGTACGAATTCGACTACTTTGTCCCCGCCGGCCGGGACTCCGAAGAAGTCATGGTCTACCAGTACTGCAGTTTGATTGTCGACAACTCGAACCAGGAGGGGGTCGGCAGCTCGGCCTATTTCGGATGGCCCTTGGTATGGAGTGATTGGGATTCGGTGGCCGTCTTCATGGAGAAGTTCCTTACCGATGTGTGTAACGAGCCTCCGGGCAAGTAGGACAGTACCAGAGTGGGTGGAGGAGATTGAGAACTTGAGATGAGACGCCGCCTTGCAGGTGGCGTCTCTTGGCAAGCCCGCCTGGGTTGTTCGCTCCCGGATTCTCCGGGAGCTCTCCGGGCCGGAACTGGGTGAAATCGGGAGAGGTGAAGATGCCGAATGGAAGCCGGATGGGCGCTGGCAACGGTGGGATGGTCGTGAGTTGCGCCATGGTTGTCCTGTTGGGGCTTTCGGGTGCGGTCGTTGCCGGGCCGCCGTGTCCCTGCCCCGATGAAGTGCGACTGACGAAGGGAGACGAGTACGTTGTCATAGAGTGGACCGATCCGCCGGACAGTCTGCTTTACAGCACGGAAGTGAACACGGATAATTGGTCTGCCTATGCAACGCCTCTGGCTTGGGGTTTCCGTGGCGATTGCGACAACGAGTACGAGATCTCCATGGCGGTTTCCGCGACGAGGATCCAGGTCCTGTGGGCGGACATCATGAGGGGCGAACAAGGGGATTTCGATCTCGAGCATCCGGACTCTGCCTATTCCTTGCCGGACAACGTGTGGGTTCGTTTCCCTTCCACTGCGGCGACGGACCTGGCGAGCTGGGGAGAAAGCGCCGAGCCACATGTCACCGGGTTCTTCGCGGGCGCAGATTCGGCTCTCTACACCTTGACGGCTGAGAGCCACGGTACGGTGGACTCCACCGAGGCTGGAACGACTCCGGGTCTGACACTGGCGTGGACAGACTCGTTGAGCATGGAGAGCGGCACTCTTGCTATCTCCCGCGCCGACACACTGCTGGATTTCGACGGCGGTCTCAGGATCTCCTTTGCTCGGGGTGAAATCCACGCCGACAGCAGCTTCGCCATCCGGGTGTGGCGGGATGTGGCGGACGATGATGTCCTGAGGATCAACGGGTCCGCCTTTGGCGGGTACAAGATCTGGCGATCGGACGTGAATGACCTGGGTGAACCTCGTCTCATTCAGAAGATCACTATGTGTGATTCCGCTGATCCCGACGACGCGGTGTTTTTCCGGTGCGGCGGCGATCGCTTTTTCGTGGACGGTGTTGATCCTTGGTATCAGGACGACACCTGCACGGGACAGATTGTTCTGGACAGCCAGAACCAGATTCGAACCACGGGTGATGTGACCAACGCGTTTCCCTACTGGTATGGGGTGACTACGTTTGACACTAAGGATGGCGCTGTCCTGGTTGACCCTGACGTGACCGAAGGGGCGGGGATATACTGGAAGAAAATCTATCCTTCGCAAGCGCCCCGCACAAACGTGTCGGATGTCCGGGTCATACCGAACCCGTACAACGTTCGCGAGGAATGGGAAGAAGGAGAAGCGAAGATCACGTTCGACAACCTCCCCAGCCAAGCCACGGTCTACGTGTACAACGTCATCGGAGAGATGATTATCAAGCTGGAACACGACAGCATCACAGATGACTTCATCTCCTGGAACCTCAAGTCGGGCACCGGTCGCGATGTCGTGAGCGGCGTCTATCTTTACAAGGTGGAGTCGAGCGAGGGCGACAAGATCGGGAAGTTCATCGTGATTCGATAGGGCCCGGATGGGCGTCGAGGTTTGTGGACAGGGGGCTTCCCGGTGGAGCTCCCTTGTTTCTTGAGACACTGGTGTTCGGCGGAGGCCACATGGTGAAGACCAATGAAGATCTGTTGGTGGAGATTGGGGTTGTGGGGGAAGTGGCTCCCGTCCGCCTGAGTGGAACGCCGTATCGGATCAGCCCGGATGGTGAGCCCATTATCCTGCCCGGCACCGGCGGGATAACCTACAACGTGCGGGTTGGAGATCCGGCGGGAGGATGGGCGGCCGACCATGTAGAGCCCGGTGTCTCCGTTCAGAGCCGGGATCGGGACGGCTCCCGCAACGCCAACGCTGGGCTCAACGTGCTGGCGTGTGTCGGGAACCCGGCTCTTGTGGTAAGCGGCGATGCCAAGGGCGGCCGCGGAGTTGTCACGGGGAAACACGGAGGAGTGGAGCACGTTCTGGTGGATTTTCCCACCTCCGTGCTGGACAAGCTGGTGACCGGTGACCGGATTCTGGTTCGGGCAAGGGGGTTGGGGCTGGCACTCCCGGACTTCCCGGAAATCAGGATCTTCAACCTCGACCCGGGTTTCCTGCAGAAGATGGGGCTGAGAATCCGCGGAGGGAAACCCGTCGTGCCCGTGGCCCGCGTGATTCCGGCGGGAGTGATGGGATCGGGGCTGGGTGTGTCCCACTGCTACAGCGGAGACTACGACATCCAGATGTCGGATGAGGAAGCTGTGTCCGAACACGGATTGGACAAACTGCGGCTCGGTGACATCGTGGCCATCACCGACGCCGACCATCGCTTTGGCCGGTCGGTGCGCAGGGGAGCCTTGGCTGTGGGTGTTGTGGTGCATACCGAATGCGTGATGTCGGGACACGGTCCGGGTGTTACGACCCTGATGGCGGCGAGCCGTGAGTCCTTGGAATTCGAGATCTCTGCGGGAGCTAACATTGCGAAATACCTCCGGATCGGGAGAGCGCGGAAAGATAAGCGGGCGGCCGGGAAATAGGTTCGCCGCCAGGCCGCATTCTCCCGCTGGTGAGACATGCAGGCAAAAGGAAGCGAGGTAAGACGGCATGAGAGATTCCTCTGCTCATTGGAAGGAAGTCCTTCTCCTGATCGTCCTGGTTGTACCGCTCATTGTGCCCCCGGTGGGCTGTGCGGGGGACGTGGCGCCGATTCTCTACAGGCAGATTGCCGAGAATCCGGAGGGGATTTTCACCGTATGGATTGCCTTCGAAAGCAGAAGTGTTCTGGATCGGGATCTGGCCGCGCTTCTGGAGGTTTGGTGCCGGAGGTCTCTCGAGCGGCGCGCGAAAGCCCGCAAAGGATCTCTTCTCAACCAGAATGATCTTCCCGTGAACCGGGAAGGGGTGAAACGGGTCACGGAGATGGGCATACGCGTGCGCGTGCACAGCCGGTGGCTCAACGCGGTGAGCGCGGAAATCCCCGGACACCGGGTCCGATCCATCGCTTCACTTCCCATGGTGCGCAGCGTGGCTCCGGTGGCCTCGTATCACAGGCCAAGGGTTGAGAAGGCCGATCCTCCCAAGCGGGAGAGCGACGATTCCATGTACGGCCCCGGTTTTGGGCAGGTGGATCAGATTCAGGTCCCTGTTCTCCACAGCAGCTATGGCCTGTCCGGCCAGGGGGTGCGGATTGCGCTTCTGGATACGCGGTTCGATCGCGACCACGAAGCTCTTCAGCACGTCAGGGTGTATGCCGAATGGGACTTCGTAGGTGGCGATCCCACCGCATCATACGAGGATGGCGATCCGGGCGGTCCTGGGGCGGGGCACGGAACCCAGACCCTCTCGACTATTGCCGGCTACCGTTGGGGTCAGCTGATCGGCCCGGCGTACGGGGCGGATTACGTGTTGGCCCGGACGGAAGACAGCAGCGACGAGCAGGCTGTCGAGGAAGACTACTGGGTGGCAGGGCTGGAGTGGGCGGAGTCTCTGGGAGTGGACATCCTGTCCAGTTCCCTCGGCTACAATGCCTGGTATTCCCAGGACGACATGGATGGGAACACGGCTGTGGTGACTCGGGTTGCTGACCGGGCAGCGGCCGCCGGCCTGCTGGTGGTGAACTCGGCCGGGAACGAGGCCAACAACTCGTGGGGGACGATTATCGCACCGGCCGATGGAGATAGCGTGCTGGCGGTGGGGGCTGTCTACAACAACGGTGTTCGGGTCGGATTCAGCTCCCTGGGTCCGACCGCGGACGGGCGCATAAAACCCGACGTAATGGCTCAGGGGGCTTCGAACTACGTGGCCTCGGATACGGACATGTCGGGTTACGAATACGCAAACGGCACGTCCTTCGCGGCACCCCTGGTGGCCGGTCTGGCAGCTCTTCTTCTTGAAGCGCATCCGGAGTGGACCCCTGGAGACCTCATGGCGGCGCTCCGCAGCACGGCCACGCGGGCCGGTGCGCCCGACAACCACTACGGGTGGGGGATTTGCCAGGGGCTTGGGGCGGTGCAATGGACCCCGGGGGCTCCGGCGATGGTGGCACCGGAGGTTCGCCTCGCCTCGCCGAATCCTTTCCGGCCCGGCGACCGTGTGTGGGTCGCTTGGGAGAATCCGGGAGAGGTCACGGTCCTTGGGGTATACGATTGCCTGGGGCGCCTGCTGGCGCGGACCAGGATGAGTCCCGGACAGGAGACGTGGATCTGGGATGCAACAGACCAGGACGGCAGGGCCGTGGCCCCGGGTGTCTATTTCGTGAAAACGATGGGGTTGAACCCGGATCCTGCACACAAGATTGTGCTGGTACGCTAGGAGGAAAGTGGATGTCGGACAAGAGAGTCTACGTGTTTGGCGGTGGTTCGGCGGAAGGAAACGCCGGGATGCGCGATGTTCTTGGCGGCAAGGGAGCGAATCTTGCCGAGATGACGAATCTGGGCATTCCCGTGCCCGCCGGATTCACCATCTCAGCCGATGTATGCATCGCTTTCGCCCGAGGGAGCCAGCAGTATCCCGATGGGCTGGAGGCCGAAGTGTACAGCGCCTTGGCCCATGTGGAAGACGTGATGGGCAGGAAGCTTGGAGACCCGGCCAACCCACTGCTCCTTTCTGTCCGTTCCGGAGCCCGTGTGTCCATGCCGGGGATGATGGACACGGTTCTGAACCTGGGACTCAACGACTCGACCATAAAAGGTCTGATCAAGATGTCCTCCGACGAGCGCTTCGCCTATGACTGCTACCGTCGACTCGTTCAGATGTACAGCGACGTTGTCCTTGGCGTGTCCCATGACCGGTTTGAACTCTTCCTGCGGCACGCAAGATCCGAGGCTGGGGTGAGCCGTGACATCGACCTGCCGGCGGAGACGCTGAGAGGAATTGTCGATCGATTCAAGGCCATAGTCCTGGAGGAAACAGGCAAGCCGTTCCCGGACGACCCGCGGGAACAGATATGGGGAGCCATCGGCGCCGTGTTCTCATCGTGGGATGTACAGCGGGCCGTTGAGTACCGGAGAATTCATTCGATCCCGGACGACTGGGGTACGGCCATCAACGTGATGGCCATGGTTTTCGGCAACCTGGGCGAAAACTCCGCGACCGGTGTTGCCTTTACCCGGAATCCCAGCGACGGGAGCAAGGCGCCCTTCGGGGAGTACTTGCCCAACGCCCAGGGAGAGGACCTGGTGGCCGGGATCCGGACGCCTTTTCCCATGTCCCTGGCCGAGAAGAAATCCGACGATCAGACATCGTTGCAGGAGAGGATGCCCGTGCAGTACCAGGAGCTCATCGCGTTCTTCGGTCGGCTTGAGGAGCACTACCGTGATGTTCAGGACGTGGAGTTCACGATCCAGGAAGGAAATCTCTGGATTCTGCAGACCCGGAGCGCCAAGCGGACAGCCCAGGCGGCTGTTCGGATTGCCGTGGACATGACACGGGAAGGGTTCCTGGACAAGAGGGAGGCCGTGTTGCGGGTCGATCCTGACAGCATCGACCAGATCCTGCACAAGCAGGTGGACTCGGAAACCGGTCGCCAATCGTTGGCCAGGGGACTGAATGCCTCACCGGGAGGAGCGGTCGGAGAAGTTGTGTTCACCGCTCAGGATGCTGTTAGACGAGCCCGCGATAAGGTCCCTGTAATCCTGGTCCGGAGTGAAACCTCGGCCGACGACGTGGCGGGCATGCGGGCGTCTCTTGGAATCCTGACATCCACCGGCGGGATCACGTCCCACGCCGCTGTGGTTGCGCGTGGATGGGGAAAACCCTGCGTGGTCGGTTGCAGCGCGATTCATGTGGACTATGAGAAAGAAGAATTCACGGTTGGCGCCGAGGTGGTTCGCAAGGGGGACACGATCACCATTGACGGCCACACCGGGGGTGTGACCAGAGGTGCGCTTCCCCTGATTGACCCACCGATCACGGCGTATTTCAGGGAGCTGATGGGATGGGCGGATTCCTTCCGAAAGCTGAAGATCCGGACCAATGCAGATACCCCCGAGGACGCGGAGAGGGCCATCCAATTCGGGGCGGAGGGAATCGGTCTCTGCCGGACGGAACACATGTTTTTTGCCTCCGATCGTCTGCCCATCATGCGGGAGATGATTCTGGCCCGCCCGGAGGACCACGCGTTGAGGGATGAGGCGCTGGACAAGCTGCTTCCTTTCCAGCGGGAGGATTTCGCCGGCATTTTCAGGGCGATGGCCGACCGGCCTGTGACAATCCGGTTGCTCGATGCGCCGCTCCACGAGTTCCTGCCGAGGGATGCAGAGCGGATGGCCGACCTGGCCGAACGAATGAAGATTCCGGTGGAGACTGTCCAGAAGCGGGTCGCCCGCCTGAAGGAGATGAACCCCATGCTGGGCCACCGGGGGTGCCGTGTTGGGATCACCAACTCGGGAATCTACCGGATGCAGGTTCGGGCCATTGTCGAGGCGGCCTGCGATCTGATCGGGGAAGGCGCGCGGGTTACCCCGGAAATCATGATTCCACTGGTAGGTACAGTGGAGGAACTGCAAATTCTCAGGGAGCTGTGTCAGGATGTCCAGCGGACCGTAGTCGGTGAAAGAGGCGTCGAGGTAGAGGTCAGAATCGGGACCATGATCGAGGTTCCCCGGGCGGCGCTGACCGCCGACCGGATTGCAGAAGTGGCGGATTTCTTCTCTTTCGGCACCAACGACCTGACTCAGCTGACCTATGGCTACAGCCGGGACGACATGTGGAGCTTTGTCAGGGTGTACCAGCGACAGGGGATCCTTCCCCGGGATCCGTTTGCCACGCTGGACATAGCCGGAGTTGGCCAACTGGTCCGGATGGCCGTTGAGAAGGGCCGCAGCACCCGTCCCGACCTGAAGATGGGGATCTGCGGTGAGCACGGGGGGGATCCTGCGTCGGTTCTGTTCTGTCACAGTATAGGTCTCGACTATGTAAGTTGTTCTCCATACCGCGTGCCCGTGGCCAGGCTAGCCGCTGCTCATGCGGCACTGAGTGAGGAGGCGGTGGGCGCGGCCGTCTGATTGCTGGTATACTCCTGAAGGATGTCCGGGATGGCGGGCTTTGTGAGAATGAAGAGCGGTTGGTTCATCCTCATCGCTGCTCTCGCTCTGCTCGTTCGCCTTGTCTACCAGGTTGAAGTCCGGAATCTGCCGGAGTATGCTGTCCTGGTTCTGGATCCCCACATCCACGATTCGATTGCCCGCGCCATCGCGGCAGGGAACGTGGTTGGCGACGAGGTCTTCTTCCGCTCCCCCTTCTACCTCTACCTTCTTGGCTTCCTGTATTTCATCTTCGGACCTTCTCCCTGGACCATGAGGATACTGCAGGCCCTGCTCGGAGCTGCCACGTCCGTTCTCGCATACCGGATTGGGCGCTCGACCTTCTCGGAATGGACCGGCCGGATTGCCGGACTGGTCACGGCCCTGACCTGGACCCTCGTGTACTTCGACGGCGAGTTGCTGATCACATCTCTTGCCACGTTCCTGGATCTGCTGTTGATCGATCGCCTGCTGGCCTCGCGGGAAAAGCCCGCGCCCGGGCGGTGGCTTGTGAGCGGGATCGTGCTGGGCCTGTCGGCGATTGCCCGGCCCACCATCCTGGTGTTCGGGTGGCTGGCCGTTCTCTGGATCTGGTGGGTTCTTAGGGGAAGTCGCCCGCCTCGGGATCGGCTGAGGGCCATGGCAGTCTACATCCTGGGATCCCTGATGATCATTCTGCCGGTGACTCTCCGCAACGCGATGGTTGGGAAGGACTTTGTTCTGATTGCTTCCCAAGGCGGGATCAACTTCTACCTGGGCAACAACCCTGAGTCCAGCGGATGGAGCGCTACATCTCAGGATATCGGGCGGGACTGGTGGGGTGGTTTCGACGATGCGGTCTGGATTGCGGAGGGGGAGGAGGGCCGGGATCTCAAACCCTCAGAGGTATCCCGGTACTGGACGCGCCGCGGGCTGCAGTTTTGGGCCAACCAGCCGGGCAAGGCCCTGGACAACGGCGTTCGGAAACTATTTTTCTTCTGGGGCGCTGCCGAGCTGGGCAACAACCGGGACATCGAGTTCTTCCGGCGCCAGTCGTGGGTGCTCAGGATTCTCCCCTTCTCCTTTGGATGGCTTGTCCCTCTCGGTCTTGTGGGGATGATTGCAGGTGGCTGCGTGTCGGGGAAGCGGAGGGACCGCGTGCTTCTGGCCCTCTTCGTCCTTCTCTACATGGCGAGTGTTGTCCTGTTCTTCGTATGTGCGAGATTCCGGATGCCGGTGGTGCCGGTTCTTGCCGTTTTGGCTGCAGCGGGTGGTGGATGGCTCGTCGCGGAGATCCGGACAGGGAACGCAAGGAAGTTCATCCCGATCGTTGCCGGTGTGCTGGTCCTCACCGCCATTCTCCGGCTGGATCTGTACGGGGTCCGGGATCCCACGCATTCGCAGTCCCACTTCAACCTCGGCTTGGCGTACGCGCGTCTCCAGGACGATGCGCGGGCGGAAGCGGCCTACCTGGAAACCCTGCGCCGGAACCCCGACTACGCGGATGCGTTGAACAACCTTGGCGGTCTGTACACCCGGCAGGGAAGATGGGAGGAGGCCCGGGCCCTCTTTGAAAGAGGCCTGGCAAAGGATCCCGGCAGCGCGAGGTTCGCTTACAATCTGGGGGTCGTGAGCGAGAACGCGGGGGTCCCCGGGGAAGCGGAGACCAGGTACCGGGATGCGCTGGATGCGGATTCCCACTTCCTTCCCGCCGCGGTGGCCCTCGCCGGGGTTCTGGAACGCCGTGGAGCGCTCAGGGAAGCTCGGCGATTCTACCATGAGGCCTATGATGCCTACTCGGGGCGGAAGGGACTCGGGCCTGGAGACATTCGGGTGCGGTTTGAGGAGGAGGCCGAGGGGGGGCTTCTGGATGTCCTTATCGGCCTTGGCCGGATTGCCCGGCTCCAGGGGGAGTGGACGCCCATGCTGAAGTTCTATCGCCAGGCCCTGGATCTGGCTCCGGAAGCTCCCGAGGCCCACTACCGCGTGGGTTTCGCGTTGATGAGAATGGGGACATTCGAAGAGGCGCTGTCGGAGATGGAGGCGGAGCTGGAACGGTACCCCGACAGTATCTCCGCGCGGTACGCCCTTGGCCTCTGCTACGATGCGACGGGATCCATCGTCCCGGCCATTCGGGAGTTCAGGGCGGTGATCCAGCAGGATCCCACCCACGACCGGGCCTGGCAGAATCTAGGTGTGATCTATGCCAGGTCGGAATCCTATGATGAGGCCGTCGAGGCCTTCGAGAGGACCATCGAAATCAACCCCGACAACCGCAGGGCAAGGGAGTTCCTCGAACTGGCGAAGCAGCACCAATCAACCGAATAGCCTGCATTTCTCACCAGTTTTCTGCTACGGGGCCGGTCCATGGGCTACGAGGCACCTTTTCCCTCGTCGCTTCCTCAGCGTAGCCACGGCTACGCCTCCGGGATCGACTCAGTCCAAAGGTGCCTCTCG
>JAGLYR010000175.1 GCA_023132135.1 Candidatus Eiseniibacteriota bacterium
GTCTACCAGTTCCGCCACTCCGGCAGCAGAAGAGGGAGTCAGAGACCCCCTCCTTATTTCTGGTGGAGCTGATGGGACTCGAACCCACGGCCCCTTGTCTGCCAGACAAGTGCTCTCCCAAGCTGAGCTACAGCCCCTGAATGATCCTACGATAAGCGAACGAGAGAAGCTTGTCAATCGCAATCGCCGGCAAAAAGCGATTGACACAATCCGGCCGTTGCGCGAAACTGGAAAATGGAGAATGGACTATGCGGGCCGCCCAAGAGGCGGCCTTGGAGTTCCAGTACCGCAGCAGACTACCGGTCTGGCGGCAGAGAAGCGTTGGTTCCGGAACCCGCGGAAGAGGGCCTATGTTGAAGCTTGTCGACCTCATCAACTCCGACCTGATCACCCTCGATCTCCAGGCCCGTACAAAGAACAAGGTCTTCGAAGAGATGGTGGCTGGGATGTCCGCGTCTGCGAAGGTACTGGACGGGACCGAATTCGCCCGAGCTCTCGAGGAGCGAGAAAGCCTTGCGACGACCGGGATTGGCCGTGGAGTGGCTTTCCCTCATGCGCGAACGGGCAGTGTCGACGGGATCGTGATCGCCTTTGCCCGCTCCCGGAAAGGCGTGGACTTCGACGCTCTTGATGGCGAGCCGGTGCACCTGGTTTTCATGATGGGCACATCGCCCGAATGTGTGGAGGAATACCTGAAGGTTCTGGCGCGGATCTCCCGGATGCTCCGAAAGGGCAGTGCGAAGGAGCGACTGATGGAAGCGAAAACGCGGGAGGACGTTCTGGAGATCATCCGGAAAGTAGATGAAGAAGGCTAGCCTGGGTTATTCATGAATCCCTGCTGCGAGGGTCTCAGGGCGTGCCTGGACTTCGTTGCGGCGCCGATTTCGATCCTCAGCGGAGCCAGGACTACGCCTCCGGTCGAAATCGACCCCCCGCCTTGCCAGTCACACCCTGCGCTCCTCTCGCCACGGGATTCCTGAATAACCCAGGCTATATCTGTTTCGGAAAGGTGAAACGCAATGCGTTGGACAAGGGCATTCATCCCCACGCTCAAGGAGACGCCCTCGGATGCGGATATTGCCAGCCACCGGCTGATGTTGCGGTCCGGAATGGTACGCAAGCTCTCCTCGGGGATCTACAATTTTCTCCCGTTGGGAATGAAGACCATCCTCAAGGTGGCCAACATCGTGCGCGAGGAAATGAACAGGACCGGGGCCCATGAGCTCCTGATGCCGGTCCTCTCGCCGGCTGAGCTGTGGAAGGAATCCGGACGTTGGGACGTGTATGGCGAGGAGCTGATGCGGATCCGGGATCGTCACAAGAGAGAGTTTGCCCTGGGCCCGACCCACGAGGAAATCATCACGGATATCGTGCGCAGGGAGATCCGGTCGTACCGCGAATTGCCCTTGGTTCTCTACCAGATCCAGACCAAGTTCCGCGACGAAATCCGGCCACGGTTCGGGATCATGCGGGCCCGCGAGTTCATGATGAAGGATGCTTACAGCTTCCATGAGAACGAGGAAAGCCTCCAGGAGACGTACATGGTGATGCACGAGGCCTACACGCGGATTTTCCGGCGATGCGGTCTGAGCTTCGGAGCAGTGGAGGCGGACTCCGGAGCTATCGGCGGTGACGTGACCCATGAGTTCATGGTGTTTGCCGACTCAGGGGAGTCTGAGGTCCTGCACTGTGTTTGCGGTTTTTCGGCCACAGTGGAAGGAACCGGCGTCGAGGTACCGGAAGCGGAAGGCCCGAAAGATCCGGAGGCAATGGAGAAGGTCCCGACTCCGGGAATGAGGACGGTGGAAGAGGTCACGGGATTCATGGGTGTGAAGCCTCACAACCTGGTGAAGACCCTGATCTACACCTGTGGGGACGCGCATGTGGCGGCCATGGTTCGGGGGGACCGGGAGGTCTGCGAGACGAAACTGGCCAAGGTCACGGGCCTCGTTCCTCTGGAACTGGCGTCGGCTGAGACCATCGAGAAGTTGACGGGAGCACCCACCGGGTTCACGGGTCCGGTGGGCCTCAAGGGCGCCAGGCTCGTAGCGGATCACTCTGTGACTGTGATGACGAACATGGTTACCGGCGCCAACGAGGCGGACACGCACCTGAAGAATGTGAACATCGATCGGGACTTCGAACCCGACCTGGTCGCGAACATTGCCGTTGCAGAGGAGGGAGACCCTTGCCCCCGGTGCGGTGAGTCTCTCTCTTCATACAGGGGAATCGAGGTGGGCCAGATCTTCAAACTGGGCACCAAGTACTCCGAGAGCTTGCGGGCAACCTTCACCGATCCGTCAGGGGCCGAGGTTCCCTTTGTGATGGGATGCTATGGAATCGGGGTGAGCCGGACGGTTGCCGCCGCTATCGAGCAACACCATGACGGGGATGGAATCTCGTGGCCGATCAGCATCGCGCCGTACGAAGCCCATGTTCTTCCTGTGAACGTAACAAACGATAAGGCAATGGCTTTGGGGGAACAGTTTCACAAGGAACTTCAAGAGAAGGGTGTGGAGACCATCCTCGACGACCGTGACGAACGGGCTGGTATCAAGTTCAAGGATGCGGACTTGGTGGGATCGCCCTTCCGCGTGACCATCGGAGAACGCGGTCTGAAGAAGGGTATCGTGGAAGTCCGCGTCAGGGAAACCCGCGAGCAGACGGAAGTTCCCGTGGACGATGCGGTCAGTACAGTCTGCAAGATGGTTGATGAGGCGCGGCGGGAGTTCAACCTCGACTGAAGAGAAACCCATCCGTCCCACACTCGCTAAGGACGAGGGCATGAGAAGCAGTCCCTAGTCCCTAGTCCAAGGAAAAGGGCATCATACCCTCACCCTACCCTCTCCCGGAGGGAGAGGGAAAACAGCACCTCGCAGCCCATGGACCGGAACCGTAGCAGAAAACTGGTGAGAAATGCAGGCTAGGAAGCGGGTTTCGTGTGCTTCGACAGTCCGGATTTCATACGGGCGGCGGTCTTGCGGTGATAGACGCCTTTCTTGACGGCTTTGTCCACTGTGGATGTGAATTGCCGGTAGGCTTCGCCCGTTTCTTCAGGATTTGAAGCGGTTACGACCTTGTGGGCAGCGGTCCGCACCGCAGACTTGGCCTGGCGATTCCTGTCTCTACGCACTGCATCGGAGCGAAGTCGTTTGGCCGGCGATTTATGCTGTGGCATGGATCTGGAAACCCCTTTCGATCTACAGGCAGAAAATCACAGTCTCGAAGAAGAGCACTCCGGGACAGCTTCATGCAACCCACCCAACATAGCGGCTCGCGGGTGAAGTGTCAAGGCTAAATTGTCTTGCCGGGCGCCGGATGACTCTGCTACCCTCTCGCCACGGGATTCCTGAATAACCTAGGCTACAACGGCAACGTTGCGAGTGCTAGAGTGGGCGACAAGGGGAAGGGGCGAGAACGGCGAACCCTCAGCCGCAGATTACGCAGAGCAAGAAGACAGATGTTTTCCCTCTCCCTCTGGGAGAGGGTAGGGTGAGGGTATGATGCCCTTTTTCCTTGGACTAGGGACTTGGCACTACGCACTAGGGACTTGGCACTTGTAATACAGGTTGGGTGATAAGAATGAGAGCGAAAGAACAGTGTCGGGGTTCGTCTCCCCATCGGGTATTGATTTGCGTAGTCTGTGCAATCTGCGGCTTGCTTTTTTCTGTCGCACCAGGGGACTGCGCGGGGGACAGCCTCTTCGTCGTCTCGCGTGTCGTGGTGGAAGGGCACAGCGTGATGTCCACGCGCGAGATCCTGGAGAGCGTCGGGATCGGGCCGGGCGATGCCGTGGGCCGCGCTGAGACCCGGGGCCGTCTGGAGAGTCTGTTGGTCCGGTACCGGGATTCGGGTTTCCCAAGGGCCCGGGTCGTGGCATTGTGGAAATTGGTCCGGGAGGGCCGGACCGAGCTGAGACTTCTCATCGACGAAGGCGCGAAATACCATGTTGGGTCGGTGACTCTCAGTGGATGCCGGGGTGTTTCCTGCCCGGAACTGGAGAGCTTCCTGGAAACCCGGAAAGGATCGTTGCTCCGGGGATCGATCCTGGAGGAAGATCTCGACAGATTGCTTGATGCGTACGAGAACCAGGGCTATCCTTACGTCAATCTCCAACTTGGGCCGCGGTGGTCGGAAGCGGGCGCCATCGATGTTCGGGTAGCCATCGACGAAGGCCCCAGGGTGGTCATCGACGAGATCCGAATCCGGGGGAACCGGACGACCAGGAAACATGTGATCGAGAGAGCGTGCGGAGTCGCGGTGGGGGACGTCTACTCACAGCGAGTTATCGACCGGATTGAACCCCGGCTCCTGGGGCTGGGTCTCTTTGACGAAGTCCGGACGGGAGTCTCACTCCGGGATGAAGCGGGCAGCGCGGTCCTGGACATCCGGGTGGGCGAAGCGAAGACCAACAGCGTGTACGGCGCGGTGGGGTACATTCCGCGGGAGGGCAAGGCGGGCTACCTGACGGGAGTTCTCGATGTCGCGTTCGGGAACATTTCCGGCACGGGCCGATCCGCCAGCGCGCGGTGGCGAACCTACCAGCCCGGCGCCTTTGAGTGGACCTTTACCTACGGGGAGCCCTGGCTGCTGGGCACTCCGCTCAAGGCCGGCTTCTCCATCTACCAGGACGTTCAGGACTCGATCCTCACGCAGACCGTAGGCGAGATCAGCCTGGAGTACCCCCTGGGAGATCAGTTCTGGGCTCGCGTGGCCGGGTGGTCGGAAGGTGTGACGGCGGGTTCAGGCGCCGGGGGCCTCATCCGGGGAAGCCGGAGGCGGACGGTGGACCTGGGGGTGAGGTGGGATTCCAGAGACGATCCCCTGAATCCGGGCCGGGGTCACCGGACGGAGCTGGGTGTGGCCTACGGGCGAAAGCGGTACGAGGGCCACACGGGAGATGCGGTTCGATCCACCATCTACCAGGCCAGCGAGAATCTCTTTGTCCCGGTAGCCCGACGCCGGGTTCTTGCGCTGAGAATGGCTTTCTGGTGGCTGGACAGCACGGAGAGAGAGATTCCTGACCATGAGCAATTGCCGGTGGGAGGTGCGGAGAGCCTGCGGGGGTATGGGGAGGATGAGTTCTCCGGCTGGCGCGTCCTCACCCTGGGAGCCGAGTACAGGATTCTACTCGGCCGGCGCTCCAGGGTCCAGGTGTTCGTGGACGCCGCTCATCTTGACCGCCGGCTGAGGGTATCCGGTGGTTGGGTGGACCGGGAGAAAAGGCTGTTCGGCTACGGGTTCGGGCTGCGGTCCGAGTCCCGCCTGGGGCAGATTGGGGTGGATTTCGGCCTGGCGGGAGGCGAGCCGCTGACCGAGGGGAAAATCCATGTTAGAGTGGAGAGCGAGTTCTAGCCTGCATTTCTGACGGGTGGTATGATGAATGAGTTGCAAGCCGTAAAGCGAATCGACCAGCTTCGTCGCGAGATTCACGACCACGACCACCGCTACTACGTGATGGCCGACCCCGTGACTTCGGACGAAGCCTACGACCATCTGATGCGCGAGCTGGAGGACCTGGAGAAAGCGTTTCCCGGGTTCGTCTCTCCGGATTCTCCCACCCAGCGGGTAAGCGGAGCTGTGAGCGAGGGCTTTGCCACGGTGACGCACTCGAGCCCGATGCTGAGCATCGCCAATGCCTACCAGGAGAGCGAAGTCCTGGAGTTCGACGAGCGGGTGAGGAAGCTGCTCGGGCGGTCCAGGATCGCCTACACGATCGAACCGAAGATTGACGGGGTGGCGGTGGCCCTGCTCTACGAAGGCGGGCTTTTCGTCCGCGGCGCCACGCGGGGGGACGGTGAGCGGGGCGATGACATCACGGCCAATCTCAAAACCATACGCCAGATTCCCATGCGACTCGTTGAGAGCGCCGGGTTGCCGGAGCGCGTGGAAGTCCGGGGTGAGGTCTACATTCCCACGGAGGCCTTTGGCCGCTTCAACGAGGAGCAGGAGGAGAAGGGGGAAAAGGTCTTTGCCAACCCGCGGAATGCGGCGGCCGGTTCTTTGAAGCTCCTGGATCCGCGAATCGTGGCCTCGCGTCCGCTAGGCATGTTCATTCACAGTGTGGTGGACGGGGAGGCGCTGGGTGCGGCGACCCACGCCCAGGCGCTGGAGCGCATCCGCGATCTGGGCCTCCGGGTTGTGGAGCATCTGGAAGTCGTAGAGGGAGTGGAGAAGGCCCTCGAATTGTTCCGGCAGTGGGAGAGCAAACGGTCGGATCTGGACTACCAGGTTGACGGGATGGTGATCAAGGTCAACGACCTGGAAGCTCACCGGACCCTGGGCCACACATCCAGGAATCCCCGCTGGGTGCTGGCCTACAAGTTCCCGGCCCTCGAAGCTGTCACCGTGGTCAGGGACATCGCGGCGCAGGTGGGGCGAACGGGGGTCGTGACGCCTGTGGCGATTCTGGAGCCGGTGTCCCTGGCGGGATCGACCATTGCCCGGGCCACTCTTCACAACGAGGATGAGATTCGGAGGAAGGACATCCGGGTCGGCGATACGGTCGTGATCCAGAAGGGCGGCGAGGTCATCCCCAAGGTTGTCAAGGTTGTCCTCGACCAGAGGACAGGTAGTGAGAAACCTTTCCAGATGCCGGATGGATGTCCCTCGTGCGGTGAACCGCTCCAGCGATTCCCGGATGAAGTTGCGGTCCGTTGCACCAACATCCGTTGCGCGGCTCAGATCCGGAGGAGACTCCAGCACTTCGCCGGCCGAAACGCGATGAATATCGAGGGTTTTGGAGAAGCTCTGATGGATAAGCTGGTTGGCCTGGGGTGGATCGGCGATCCTGGAGATGTCTACCACAAGTTGTCCGTTCCAAAGCTGGCGGGTCTTGAGCGGATGGGAGAGAAATCAGCCACCAACCTGATGCTCGCCCTGGAAGAGAGCAAGATCTGCGGTCTGGCGCGCGTCATCTTTGGCCTGGGCATTCGGCATGTGGGCGCGCAAGCCGCCCGCATCCTGGCGGAGTACTTCGGCTCCATGGATCGGTTGTCCGGAGCGACGGAAGAGGATTTGGCCGGTCTCAGCGAGATCGGGCCCATCATGGCGGCCTCCGTTGTCGATTTCTTCTCTCACCGGCCCAACCGGGATGTGATAGACAAACTCCGGCAAGCCGGAGTCCGGATGGAGGAGGTGCAGGAGAAGAAGGGGGACTCTCTGGCGGGTCTGCGTTTCGTTGTCACAGGGACCATTGCGGGTCGATCACGCAGCGATGTGGAAACCTTGATTCGGTCGGAAGGAGGCCGGACGGGCAGCAGCGTCAGCAAGAAAACCAGTTACGTCGTGGCGGGTGAGATGCCGGGTTCCAAAGTGGCCAAGGCGGAGAAGCTGGGCGTACCCGTCATTGACTTCGCGGCACTGGAAGAGATGATTCGGAAAGCTGCATCGTAGGAAGTGATGCTGTCAGACCTGCCTCAGGATTGGCGAGTGTTCCCGCCGACCCCGGAGCTGGCGGAGATCGGTTCTGTCTGGGCGCGCTCAAGAGAATTGTGCCAACGCAAAGCAAACCAAGAATCCTCATTCGCAGATTCCCCCTTGTCCGAGCGCGTGTATCACTTGAGCAGACTATTCAATGGGCCGGCTTCCGATCGTCCCACCGAGTATGTCAATGCGATCTGACAGCCCATTCTCGTGTCTGGTTACAGGCGAGCCAGGCTATCAGAATGGACGAGATGACAAGGAGTTGGCCCGAGAATGCGCGCATGCAAGATCTGACCCCGGGAACCCATACAAGGTCAAGATGGATCCCCGCGTGCGCGGGGATGACGAAAGGCTTGGCCGCCGCAGCGTTCGCGGGAATGACGACCTAAAACCGGCGGGGTGGGACACCTCGTCGTCCTCGCGGAAGCGCTTTTTCTTGTCGTCCTCGCGAACGCGGGGACCCATTTTGAAAGTGGGCTCTTCGAGCAAAGTCAAGATGGATCCCCGCGTGCGCG
>JAGLYR010000176.1 GCA_023132135.1 Candidatus Eiseniibacteriota bacterium
ACGCCACGCGCGGGAAGGTGGCAAGTCCGGATTGGGGACAGAACGCTTGGATGGTTTTCACCCTATTTCCTGTTTCCCATTTCCTATTTCCGATTTCCTGTGGGTACCTGGCGACGCCATCGGCCTCCGGCGAATAACAGTGAATGGGAAATCGGAAATCGTGAATCGGAAATCGGGATGGCTTCCGGCCCCTGGTGAGAAATGCAGGCCAGGAGCAGAAGTGGCAGGCTGTGCCGGGAGGTATCAGTCCAGCAATCCCGATGTATTCAGCAGGTGCTGGGCCAGAACCCCGGCGCGGCTCGCCAGGGCTGTCCGCTGTGAGGGATCGGACCAAATGGCAGTCCACGAGCGCTGCCACCGGACAATCTCGCGCTGGAGATCAGCCAGTTCTATCTGAAGATCAATGTCCAGATCACGAGCGGTCCACTCAATGAAGAGTTTGCTCTCTTCCAGCAATCCGTGGACTACATCCCGATGATCCGGATGACCGGAGAACGATTGGACCCGACCCAGGTTTGCAGCCAGCCCCCCCAGCCGGATGGGTACGGCATCACGGAGGTACCGGTCACGATTCACTGCCAAGTCCATCAGGTGTCTCCCAGCAGCTGTTCGGCTACGCGCTGCACCTTGGCGCGGATCTCCGCATCCAGAATTGTCATCGATCGGTTGTCCTGCTCGGGCCGGATGTTGATCAAGGCCTCGAAGCGGGTTTCCTGTGTTGAGGGGATCCAGTCGGCTCCCCATACGTCGTGTTGACGACTTCCGTCCTCCAGTAACACCGTCTCACAATCAGCGTGAGCTACGCCACCGCCGGCGGCGACCTCCCGCTCTATGTCGATCGCCAGCTTGATATAGTTCCCAAGAGCCACCAGCATCTCGGAGATTTGCTGCTTGGATGCGCGAGCTCTGAGGAGATGAATCATGATCAACCCCCCTGCGGCGACGGTGTCGTTGCAATCGTGCGATTCCCCGGATCACGAAGACCTTCCCGGGATCTGCCGTAGGGGCGACCCGGTGGGTCGCCCACGCCTGGAAGAATACGCCACGCGCGGGAAGGTGGCAAGGCCATATTGGGGGCAGAACGCTTGGATGGTGGCGTACGGTCCCTGCAATCGTGCGATTCCCTGGACCACGAAGATTTCCCCGGAATCTACCGTAGGGGCGACCCGGTGGGTCGCCCGCGCCACCGCACAGAAAAAGGCGGGCTTATCCGGGTATTCTGGCATTTCGATTGCGAGGCTGCCCAGCAGGTATTCCTGCTGGAGGTACCTCGTGCAATACGACCCAAAGAAACATCATAGGAGATCGATCCGCCTGCCTGAATGGGACTATGTGCAACAGGGTGCGTATTTCGTCACCATCTGCGCGCACGATAAGCGATGCATGTTTGGGGAGATCGTTTCCGGGATGATGTGGTTGAGCAAGTGCGGCGCCATTGTCCAAGAACAGTGGATTCGCACGGGGGCCGTCCGGGACAACGTGGAACTCGACGCGTTCGTAGTTATGCCCAACCATCTTCACGGCATAGTTGTGTTGAACGACCCGCGGGTTCCCGTAGGGGCGACCCGGTGGGTCGCCCGGAATGCCATTGGCCCGCCGGTGCAAAGCTGGGCGACCCACCGGGTCGCCCCTACGGGTCCGGATCGGATCCGGGCCGCTGGCCCAGAGCATGGTTCGCTTGGTGCAATTATCGGGCAGTTCAAACCTGCGGCTACGAGGGCCATCAACAGACTGCGTCACACACCAGGCGGACTTGTATGGCAACGGAACTACTACGAACACGTCATTCGTGATGAAGAAGAGTTCAATCGTATCCGCCAGTACATCTTCGACAACCCGCTCGAATGGGATCTCGATCCAGAAAACCCCGAGGGACATTGGAGAAAGCGGAAAGAGAAATGGCAGGTGTGAGAAGGCGACTCCCGATTGCCGCATGGTCGCGTGAAGCTAGGCAGTCGTCAACAGATTCCTTCTCAGAAAGTGCGGTGCTTGTTGCAGCCGTTGGCGGCTTTCTTCCCGGAATCTACCGTAGGGGCGACCCGGTGGGTCGCCCGGAATGCCATTGGCCGGCTGGGCAAAGGCGGGCGACCCACCGGGTCGCCCCTACAGTGTCAGTCGTTTCCGGGTCACCGCGTCCCCGCGTCGTCTTCCCGGCCCGTCGCCGTTTCCGGCAGGCGCGGTTTCACGAAAATGACCTCCTCGTTCGTCACCAGAGCCAGGCCGGGCCTTCCCTTGCGCGGTTTCCGCACGTATTTCTTCTCGGTGTAGCTCACGTCCACCGTCTTCGAGTTCCGGCCTCTGCTGTAATACGCCGCGATCTCGGCGGCTTCCTGGATGGTCTTCGGGCTGGGGCGCTGGCGTTTGTCGGGACGGCGGAGGACGACGTGCGATCCGGCCATCCCGCGGGCGTGGAACCAGTAATCGTGGGACGCGGCGTGCGAGTGGGTGAGAAGATCGTTCTGCCGATCGTTGCGACCCACCCACACCGTCCATCCGGTGCTCGTGGTGAAGGTACGGAAGAGGGTCGGGTGCTCCTTCGGCGACCGGGTTTCCCCTTTCGTTGAGGGCAGGAGCCCCGAATCCCTGGCCCTGGCGAGAAGGGCGTCGGTCTCCATCCCCGCGATGACGTCCATTTCCCGCTCCAGTTGTTCCTTCCGTTGAGTGAGGCGGCGGATCTCCGTGGCCAGGGCCTTCTTGGATCGCTGGGCTTTGCGGGCTTTGGCGAAGTACTTTTCAGCATTGACCCGCGGAGACTTGGCCGGATCGGCCGGAATCCGGATGTGGGGCCGGCTGGGATCGTAGTGGTCGATCACGGTCAGCTCGCTGCTCCCCGTCTTCAAGCTGTGGAGGTTCGAGATGATGAGTTCGCCGAACCGGCGGAATTCCGCCTCGCGGGACGAGGTTCTCCTGCGCTCCGCGACACGCTCGAGACTTCGGTTCACACGCCTCAGTCCCTCGCGGACTCGTTTTCGGAATCGATTCCGCAACATCTCATCGCGCGCACCAGGGATCACGGCTCTGTAGAACGCGGTCACGGCCTCGGACACTCGCTCGAACTCCCGGCAGGTCATGTCCCCGAGGTGCATGACGGGTATCGGCGAGACGGCGACCGGGCGTGCAGGCGGGATGGCGCGAGCGTAGTAAACACAAGGGGTGAAAACTCCCCCTGTGACCTCGGCGACCCACGCAGAGAGATGGCTCGCGAGGAGATCCACCTGCCGGGGTTTCAGCGCTCCCACCGGAGTCGACGGCTCAAGGTCCGCCCGGAAAAGAATCTCCTTCGCCCAGAAGGGTGAGATCCCGGTGGAGCCCTGGACGAGGGCCGATTGAAGATCGAGATCGCCGTGGACCAGGAAGAGGTCACGGATTGTCTCGGGAGATGTGGTCAGGGGGTCGACACGGACCGAGGCCTTTTCCCCTCCCGCGATCTGCCGCGACCGGTTCCCGGGAATCGGTCCTGGCTTGAGACTGGCGAGGGTCCCGTCGTCGGTCTCCAGGTACAGGTTCGCTCCCCGGCCGAAGAGCCGGAGCATCAGTGTGAACCGCTCAGGCGAGCCGAAAGGGCGCCGACGGGTGAAGCCCAGGGTCATGATTCGGTCGAAGCCGAGCTGGCGGATTTCTCCGAGAACGGACCCAAGCAGGCAGGCCCGCGCTGTGTTGAGAAACGGCCCCATCTCCACTGCGGGATCCGGCTGCGCTAGAATCTCGACCCTGGGGAAGTCGGGATCGCAAGACAGAGCCAGGTATTTCGAAGATCTCTCCTTGCGGATTTCCAATTGCAGGGTGCGGGGATCTGCAAGATCGACGGAGCGGACGGAACTCCCCTCCAGATCCGCCAGTTCGGCAAGCAAGGCACGGAGAAGAAAGGCGTCCATCGGCTCTCACGCTGTCACACGGATTGTGCCGGCCGGTCCGTCGCTGATTGTGCCGATCTCGGCAATGGTGTCGACCCCGGCCGCGGCCAGCTTTTCCGCAAGCAGGTCGCCTTTGTCGGGGTCAACCGGGATCAGGAGTCCTCCCGAGGTCTGCGCGTCCGCGAGGAGAATGCGGGCCGTCTCGTCCACTTCAGCCGCGAACTCAACACGGGACTCCACGAAACGCAGATTGCTTTTGCTTCCCCCCGGGATGGCGCCCCTGGCGGCGAACCGTCGGGCGGCAGGCAGGATGGGAACATTGGAGGCGGCAATGATGGCCGACACGCCGGACGCGACGAGCATTTCTTGCAGGTGGCCAAGGAGACCGAATCCGGTAACGTCCGTACAAGCGCGAACTCCAACTTCGACCATTGCCCGGGAAGCCGCTCGATTCAGTGTGGCCATGAGTGAGACAATTTCGTTGATGTCGGAATCGCCGACCAGATTCCCCTTGATTGCAGTGGTGATGATTCCGGAGCCAAGGGGCTTGGTGAGGAACAGGCGATTGCCCGGGTGTGCGCCGGCGTTGGTGATGATGCGGTCGGGATGGATGAGTCCGGTTACAGACAGACCGTACTTCGGCTCGTTGTCCTTTATGGTGTGTCCGCCGAGGATGGCAACCCCCGCCTCGGTGGCCTTGTCCAGTCCCCCCCTCAGGATCTGGACGAGGACCTCAAGGGGAATCATGTTTTCCGGGAATGCGATGACGTTGAGGGCCGTCACCGGACGGGCGCCCATGGCATAGACGTCGCTCAGCGCGTTGGCCGCGGCAACCAACCCGAACGAATAGGGATCGTCGACCATGGGTGTAAAAAAGTCCACGGTCTGGACCAGGGCCAGATCGTCCCGGACCTTGTAGACCCCTGCATCATCCGCGGTGTTCGACCCGACCAGAACGTCCGGGTATTCCGGGATGTGCAGCTGCTTCAGCACTGCTTGCAAGCCCTCCGGGCTCATCTTGCAGGCTCACCCCGCGCCGCTGGAATAGCCGGTGAGGCGAATGGGATCGTCCGTCACAACGCTGGCCCTTCATCGGAATCCGCTTGTGTCTCGACAACTGACCTTTCAGTATCCGGTTTCCCGGCGGAAGCGTCAAGGCAAAGTGGGGTACGAAGCACGAAGCACACGGCGCGGGCCCCCGCCTTTTGCGCTTTACGTCCTGGGTCTTGTGTGCTACGTGATGCGCATACGCTGAGTCAATCGTTTCAAGTCTGGGAGGGCCCGCATGACCGCAATTCGCTGTTCCTCGCTCACGCCGGCGCTGATGGCGCCTTTTCTGCTGGTCGTGCTGATCGGCCCGGTGAGTCCATCACCCCTGGACGAGGCCAAGATTCTTCGCATCAAGGTACTGGAGGACGACCGCTACCTCGAGAACTACGAACTGGCCCGGCTTGCACAGGACAGCGACCCGCAAGTCCGCCGGGCTGCCGTGATTGCGCTGGGACGGATTCAGCGGGAGGGTGCGCTGAGCAGCCTGATCACAGCCCTGGAGGATCCCGACGAGGATGTCCGGGGCGCAGCGTCTTTTGCTCTGGGGCAGCTCGGAGACAGCACACTGGCTCCCGTGCTGCTGGATGTGCTCGATGATCCTTCCCGTCGGGTTCGGAGAAACGTGATCGAGGCGCTTGGGAAAACAGGAGATGTGCGGGCAGCTCCAACGCTGATGGATCTGCTGAAGAGCCGGTCCCCTGAGCTCCGGGGCGAAGCTGCTCTGGCCCTGGGCCGGCTGGAGGATCCCAGGTCTGTGGGGGCGCTCATCGGGGTGCTGGCGGATGATCCCGAAGCGGAGGTTCGGTGGCGGGCTGCCTGCGGTTTGGGGGCCATCGAAGGACTGGATGTTATCGAGGCGCTGGTGGGGGCCATCGGTGACGAGGACGCGCTGGTGGCCGCTTTCGCAGCGAAAGGACTGGGCCGGCGGGGGAAGGACGTGAACTGGGAAGCTCTCCTGCCCGCCCTCGACCATCCCGACTGGCGGGTCCAGGTGAACACGCTTCTCGCCCTCGGGAGCTGTGCCGACTCCAACTCCGTGTCTTCCATGGTGGATGCTGTGGACTCACCCAACCACCACGTGAGGGCCACCGCCTGTGCCTTGCTGGAAGATCTGCGCGGCTCAAAATCGACGCCTCCCCTGCGGAAAGCCCTGAAGGATCCCGACCCGATGGTGCGGGCCAAGGCGGCCCGGGCGTTGGGGCAGGTTGATGGGCGGCGAGCTCTCCCCGATGTGGAAGGGTTGCTGAACGATCCACATCCGTACGTTCGGGCCAAAGCTCATGAAGCCTTGGGGAAAATCGAGTCTCTCCGGAGCGTGGAGCTCCTGGAGGCCGGTCTCCGGAACAGCGATCCGCGGATTCGATCGGCTTCCGCTTCGGGTCTGTCGACTCTCCAGCAGCGCGGTGTCATGGAGGCACTGATCGATGCCCTGAAGGATGAAGACTGGGTTGTCGTGACGGTGGCGGCCGAAGGGCTTGGGGAGCTGGAGAACAAGAAGGCCGTACGCCCGCTGAAGGAGACTTTCCATGCATATCCGGGATCCGGGGAGGAGGAAGGCGAAGTCCGCCTTGCGGTGTTGACGGCACTGCACAGGATCGGCGTCCGGGGTCCCAGGAAGCTCTACTCGGAAGCACTTGACGACCCCGACATCCGCGTGCGGCGTGCGGCGGCGGCCGTTTTCAAGGAGTTCTGGGGCGAGGACAGGGAAGTCGCCCCTGCTGTCTTCGGCAGGGGTGAGGGGGACGGGAGCAATCTCGCGGTGGCTCTGGGGGAAAAGAAGGTCCGGATTGTGACGAGCCGGGGCGACATCGAGTGCCGCCTCTACGGAGATGATGCGCCCCAGACCGTGGCCAATTTTCTGCGTCTTGCAGAAGCAGGATACTACGACGGATTGACCTTCCACCGGGTGGTCCCCAACTTCGTGATTCAGGGAGGATGCGCGCGGGGTGATGGGTGGGGAGGCGCGGGCTACACCATCCGCTGCGAGATCAACGAACACCGCTATCTCACAGGCACCCTCGGTATGGCGCTTTCGGGCAAGGACACCGGTGGGAGCCAGTTCTTCATCACCCACTCGCCGCAACCCCACCTCGACGGAAGGTACACGGTCTTCGGGCAGGTCGTGGAGGGAATGGATGTGGTGAATGACATTGCGCCGGGGGACAGGATCCTGTCCATCGAGGAGATCGAAACGTAGAACGCAGGAGAATCCGCGGATTGCACGGATTCCGGGGAGAGTTCACGACGTGCGACCCGCGTGGACCAGAAGCACCAGGTTCGCCGCCTTGACCGCCGCGAGCAGCAGGCACGTCTGAGTCACGCCCAGCAGCGGAATCAGCAGCGAACCCGCGACGAGCGCGCCCAGGGCCGCGCCGATGTGGTCCGCGCAGTCCACCTGGCCCGCGGCGATCGCAACGTTTTCTCTCCGCTCCAGATAGATGCGGCTCGCCAGTGGGAACTGGAAAGCCGCCAGGCCGCCGCTCAGGCATGCCAGAACGTAGAACCAGGTTTCAGTGGCCGGAGCCCCGGCGGTCTTGCCAAAAGACGCTGCAGCGCCCAGCAGAGCAGGCAGAGCCAGGCAGAGGGCCAGGATCGCCAGATCTGACCAACCGAGCATCCGGCAGGGCTTGATTCTCGCCACCACAGCGCTGGCCCATCGTCCTCCAAGGAAGAGTCCCACCATGAACGCGGCCGCGACCAGTCCGACCTTTTCGTAGATGTACCCCAGCTGGTTCTGGAAAGAAAAGAGAATAGCCAGCTGGATTCCCATCGCGATGAACCCCGTGGTCGCGATGGTGGAGAGGGAGTTGAACAGGGGCTGAGACCGTGCGGATTTCGGGCGGGCGCGGGTCCAGACGATCCGGAGAGCCAGGACGCCGGCGAGGAGGGCGATGACCGTCCGCAGCTTCAGATGTGCGATCCACTGGAGAGCTGAACCAATCTGCGACCCCGAAAACCGGTCCCAGAGAAGAATGCTGTGGAAGTAGGAAATTGGGCGCTGGTCCCGGTTCATACCCGCGTCTGAATACTGTTCCAGTTCGCGACGCAGCCACGTCATTCGTTCGGGAGCAAGTAAGCTGGAGTAGAGAAGGGGTGAGAACACCGGGGAGTCGACCCCGCGCTGCGTGTACCGGGAGGCCAGCTCTTTCGCATCCCCGCTGAGGACCCCTTCCGCTGGAGAGCCAAAGAAGAAATTGCGCTGCCCCGGAGTAACCAGGACGTGGGGGAAGACGCTGCGTAGCGACTGGAACAGAATGCCGCGGTACGGGCCGACCTCGGCCCCCATGTAGTTCACAGCGCCTCCGACGTCAAAGACAAAGGCGCCGCGGGGTGCCAGCCTGGCGGACACCTGCCGGAAGAACTCCACCGTGTAGAACCGGTTGAGGGTTGCTGTGGAAGGATCCGGGAGAAGTACGATCACGAAATCGTACTTCTCGTCGCTCTCTCTCAGAAACGCACGTCCGTCCCGGGCGTGAACGTGGAGCCTGGGGTCATCGAACACGAAGCGAGATTCCTGTGAGGAGTACCGGCGCGTCAACCGGATCAGCTCCGGGTCCATCTCCACGTAGTCCAGCTGCCGGACCGGGTGTTTCAGAACTTCGGCGAGGAACCCGGGGGTGCCGCCGCCGATGAGCAGGACCCGTGTGGGGGAGGGCTGCTGGACCATGAGGAGATGAGCGGCAGCTCCGGCGTCGTAGGTGTCGGGGAGAGATTCAATGGGGGAACCGTTGGCGAAGAGTGTGACCTGATCGGAAATCCGTCCGACGGTGAGATGCTGGTAGCGGGAGTCCCTGGATTCCAGCAGCTCGATGCCGGGGTGTCCATACTCCCAGCGCAACGCTGCGGTTTCTTTCTCGAGCCACGGGGCCCCGCCTGCCAGGAGGAAGATGGCAAGGAGCGCACCGGCCATGCTCGCGACGGCCGGGGCGAGGCGAGAGGGCCCCCGCGGGAGGTTCATGGTGAGAAGAATCGCCGATCCCACCAGCGGCAGGCCGAGAATCGCCATGGACAGGAAGTGGCTTGTTCTGCCTGCGAAGAGAAGAGTGAACAGCGTGGCGCCCAGAACGGACCCGGCGGTTTCGGAAACGTAGAGAAGGCCGATCTTCCGCGCTGCGCCGCAAGCCCGGCGTGCATAGAGGCGGGCTCCCAGCGGGAAGGTGTAGCCGATGAGAAAACTCAGGGGAAGCAGGAGCAGGACCGTGGCCAGCACAATCCGGCCGAGCGGGATCAGAAGTCCGGGAGGCGTTCCAAGGATTCCGCGGAGGCACCGAACCAGCCCGATTTCGATGGGTAGGACAAAGAGCGCCAGGACGACAGCAATCAACAGTGCGCCCGCGGGGTGGGAAAGACGTCGAGTTGTTCTGGATGCCACGGCCGCGCCGACCGATACCCACAGGAGCCAGCAGGCAAAGATGAGTCCGAGGCTGAGCTCGCTCCCGTAGAAGATGACGAGGAGTTCCCGGACCAGAATGATCTGCCCGGTCATTCCGTAGATGCCCATTGCCCCCAGCGCCAGGATGATCGCCAGGGGTCTGGGATGGTTCTGGTCTTCTGCGCTCAGTGTTGCCATTTTCCCCTCTGCCGTCTACCGATCCCCAACGCTTGCAGAAAATCGGCTCAACGTCAATAGCAAGAAAGGGTGCTTCGTGCTACGTGCCCCGTGCTTCGTGCAGGGAGAAGAGCATTGGAACAAGTCCCTAGTGCGTAGTCCCTAGTCCCTAGTCCAAGGAAAAGGGCATTGGAGGGGGCGGCTCAATGCTAGCCCGTATTTCTCACCAGGTTTCTTGACGTTTTAGCGAGGGCGTGCTAAAAGTTCTGTCCAAACGGAGGGCACTGCGGATGGATCGGATCTTTGATGTGGTCGGTGTGGGCTACACGGCATACGACTACCTGGCGATCGTTCCCCACATGCCGGAACCGGACACGAAGATGGAGATGGCGGATCTGCTGGAGCAGGGTGGAGGACCGGTATCGACAGCCCTGGTCACCCTCGCCCGGCTCGGAAGGAAGACGGCCGTTATCGCGAAGGTCGGCGGGGATGTCCGCGGCCGCCTCATGCTGGAAGACCTCCAGCGGGAAGGAGTCGACACCCGCGGCGTCATCGTCTCCCGCGACCACCGCTCCCAATTCGCTTTCATCCTCGTGGAACCGGAAAAGGGACACCGGACCATCCTGTGGTCCCGCGCGGGTCTTCCCAATCTGACGGAGGGCGAGATCGATTACAATCTGGTCCGTTCCGCACGGCTTCTCCATGTGGACAACCATGAGATAGCGGGAGCTATCGCCGCAGCGAGGATCGCGAAGGAGGAAGGCATCCCGGTCCTGGTAGACGCAGGAACGCCCGACGACCGCATCGAGGAGCTCCTCTCCCTTGTGGACTACGCGGTGACCTCGCACTCCTTCCCCGAGAAACTCACCGGAATCGGGAACCGGGAGAAAGCACTGGAGGCGATCCGCGCATACGGTCCGAAGGTGGCGGTCACGACCATGGGACCGGAGGGAGCGTTGGCCCTGACGGATGACGGGTTCCTTCACTCGCCCGGATTCAAGGTGGATGTCGTGGATACGACCGGCGCCGGGGATGTCTTTCACGGGGCCTTTGCCTGCGCCGTCCTGGAGGGGTGGGAGCTGGAGGGAATCCTGCGGTTCAGCAATGCCGTGGCGGCTATGAAATGCCGGTCGCTGGGCGGGCGGACCGGCATCCCGACGCGCTCGGAGACGGACGAGTTCCTGGCTGTCAGTCAATGACGCCGATGAACCGCATGAAGTCTTCCTCGCTCTTTCTCTTTCTGCCCTTGCGATTCCACTTTTTCACCAGATCGTCATAGTCCCACTCGCGCTTGCAGAACCTGTCGAACCGGTCTCGCAGGGCCTTCAAGGCTTTCGGCGACGCGGGCCCCGTCGGGATTCCCCTGCAGCCGTGGTGACACTCCAGATTGAACTCCACGTCGTCCTCATTGACGTCGCGAGGCTGGTAGGGGTGCATGGCGCACATGAGGGGCCGGTGGGCGTAGATCAGGCACTTGCCGTTATCGCGAAACACGCACGTGTCGTGGACACGCTTCATTGCAATGACGCGAAGCCCGTCTTCCATCTCCAGCCACTGGTCGTCGGGGGCGAATTCATCAATGAACTCGTCGGGCTCGTAGAACTGGACGAACGCCTCGGGGGGAATCTTCACGTGCTTGATGATCTCGCGGATGTCCCCGGCAACGATGAGGGGAATCTGGGAACAGCAAACGCCGCAGTTCCGGCAGTCGAATTCAGGAGTCATGGGGTTCCTTCCAGGTGCTGTGAACGGTTCCGGCTCGTTGAGAGTAGACAGAGGATATGGTTTCGGGGGGGCGCGGTCAAGCGATTGGAGAGTCTCGATGAGAAATTCGCGCTCCCTCGACAACTGGGTCATCTCCCCCGCTCCATTCGGCCTTCTCACCCCGCCCAGGCCCGAAATCCGGCATATCCTGCTTTGTCCGGAAGCCAGAAAGGCGATCTAAGTCTTTGTGAATGTTGGCGATAGGCCCCCCTCTCCGCCGCGCCTTGGTGGGAACGTATCTTGCGTTCTACTTCGGACAAGAGAGGGGAGGGTCCGATGAATACCACACCGAAGTGTCTCATTCTCCTGGGAATTGCAGTACTCCTGATCATTCCGGCGGGCACGGCATCGGCCGGCACTGCGATGGTTGATCTTCCCCTCGAAGAGCGGTTGACGACCGCAGCGCCGCACGAGCGGATTCCCGTCACAATCGTGACCCGCGGCGGATCTGCTGCGGCGATCAAGTCCGGCATGCTGCACTGCGCCGATGGCGCTCGGCGTACCCCGGCCGAGCGGCAGACCATGATCTCTGATCTCAGGGAACGGGCCGAGGATGTGAACCGGCAGCTTCTGGAATGGCTCGGCCGCGGCGCTAAGGATCCGGGATCGGATTCGGTCCGCACATTCTGGATTGTAGACGCCATCACTGCCTCGCTTTCTGCGAGCACGATTGAAGTGCTGAGGGACCATCCGGATGTCCGCGCCGTGTACCTGCGGGAATCGCAGCAGGTTCTGTGCTCAAGCAAGGGAACGAGCGAAAGCCTGGACTACGGAACGGCTGTTTGGTCCGTGCAACGCGTGGGCGCAGACAGCGTGTGGCACAGGCACGGAATCGATGGGGACGGCGTCCTCATCGCCATGCTGGATACCGGTGTGGACTACACCCATTCGGACCTGGCGGGCCGGATGTGGACGAACCCGGGCGAGATTCCCGACAACTCCATCGATGATGACGGAAACGGCTACGTGGATGACTACTACGGGTATGACTTTGCAGTGCACAACAGCGATCCCATGGACGACGACGGCCACGGGACCCACACGGCGGGGACCGTTGCCGGTGACGGCACAGGAGGAATCACCACGGGAGTGGCTCCCGGGGCCGAGATCATGGCTCTCAAGGTGCTGCGCTACGGCCAGGGCGCCGAGGAAGATGTCTGGGAAGCCATCCAGTACGCGGTCGAGAACGGCGCGGACATCATCAGTATGAGCATCGGCTGGATTCAGTGCCGGCACAATCCGGCCCGCGAACTCTGGCGGCAGGCGTGCGAAAACGCTCTGGCGGCAGGCGTGGTCGTCGTGGCAGCCGCTGGAAACGAGCGGGACAAGGAAGGGACGAACCTCTACTGCGCTCCTCCCGAGCAGGTCCGCACCCCTGCCGACGTGCCGGGAGTGATTGCCATCGGCGCGGTGACAATGGGCGACTGGGTAACGGTCTTCAGTTCCGAAGGCCCGGTGACCTGGGAATCTGTCCACGGCTACGGGGACTATCCGCACCCGCCCGGTCTCATCAAACCGGATTTCTCGGCCCCCGGGCAGAACGTCAACTCGACAATCAGGGGTGGCGGCTACAGCGGCAACACCTGGGCGGGAACTTCCATGGCCGCACCCAATGTGAGCGGCGCCATTGCACTCATGCTCCAGGCGGATTCAACGCTCACCTCTTCCGAGATCGGGGCGTTCCTCCAGGAGACCTGCGTGGACTACTACCACCCCGGCAAGGACAACCTGTTCGGTCACGGGCGGATCAATGCGCTGGCCGCCGTCGAGGCGGTGCTTGATGCGGCTACAACGGCGACTCCGGTGATGGATTCGCGGCCGTTTCAGGCGGAGACGGATCTCGTCTGCCATCCCAACCCCTTCAATCCTGATATCCATCTCAGCTTCTCGTTGTCCGCGCCGCAGGATGTCGATTTCACGATCTACGATGCTCGCGGCCGTCTGGTCCGGACCCTGTGCGACGGAGTTCTTCCGGCGGGCAGCCATCAGCTCCATTGGGACGGCCGCGACGAGAGCGCCGGGCAAGCGCCGTCGGGTGTGTACTTCTGCCGGTTCGAGTCGGAGCGCGGAGTGGTGAATCGGAAGATTGTAATGACGAAATAGCCGCGCACCGCTCTATTCTGTCACACGCTGCGGGTGTTCAGAGAGGGATTGAAGGAGATTCTCAGCGAGCGCCTGCCACTGGGGCGCAAGGCCGGCAGAGAGAGCTGCCTGGATTTCCCGCCGCGCATCATCGAACCTTCCTGTCTGCACATAGACCTGGGCCAGATTCAGATGGCGTTCGGCGCGGGTCGGATCCAGGCGAAGGGCGTACTTGAGCGAACGCATCGCCTCCGGATACCTCTCCATCTGTGCGTACAGAACGCCCAGGTTTGCGTACGCGCCGGCGTAGTCCGGATCCAGATCGATGGCTCTCCGGAGATGTTCCTCGGCCTCGTCCATCCGGCCGGTCGCCCCGTAGACACGTCCCAGGTTGTTGTGCGCCTTGGCGAAGTTCGGGGCGAGACCAACGGCTTGTTCGATGCTGGCGATCGCCGGTTCTGTCCGGCCTGCCTCCAGATACGCTGCCCCGAGATTGTGATGGGCCATGTAGTCCCCGGGTGATCGCCTGACGGTTTCCTCCCACAAGGCCAGGCTGTCCTGCCACACCTGATTTTGCCGGAGCGTGACGACCGAGTAGAGAACCAGCAGTCCGCAGAGGATGATGGAGACGATCCTGCCGGCTGCGCGCCCCGAGGGTTTGGGACCCCAGGTGTGCTGAAGCAGGATGCCGGCCGCAAGACAGAAACCCACTGAGGGCAGGTAGAGAAACCGGTCCGCGCGCAGGCTCGAGAGAAGCACAATATTGCTGGCGGGCAGGAGAGTGAGAGCAAACCACCATGCCGTGAATCCGAAAGTCCGTGACCTCTTCCCCGTCCACACTGCCGCGAGAAGGACGACGGCCAGACCGAGAAACGTCAGTGCCGCCTCGGCCGAGAAGCCGGTGACGTAGGAAGTGTCGTAGCGGGGCGCCAGGCCGATGGGCGCCGCGAGCGAACCCAGATAGGTCAGGACCACCTTCGGTACGGTCAGGAGGGTGATCACCCGGCCTTCGGCTGTCTCCGGTCGAACGACAACACCCGCGCGGCTCACGAGCAACTCGATCCACACCAGTCCTGCGCTCAGAGCCAGGTAAGGAACATGCCGGAGGACACAGGCGCGCGAGCAGGATGAGCGCTCCCGATTGTGGTCCACAAACCAGGCGTACGCTCCCAGAACCAGGAAAGGAAAAACCGCCGCCGTGATCTTGGAAAGCAGAGCGAGTACCAGGGCGATCAGGGACAGAACATAGGCCCAAGGCCGGAATCCGTTGGACAGGCGCGCTCGAAAAGTCGCCAGAAGGACGGCGATCAGGAAGAACAGCGTCAGCAGGACCTCGTTTCTTCCCGAGGTCCAGGTCACGGCCTCGACGTGGATGGGGTGGACGGCGAAAAGGAGCGCGGCCAGCAGAGCGGGGAGTGAGGCCAGTCCCACCGCCAGTGCCAGGATGTAGACCAGGCCACTGTTCAGGGAATGAAGCAGCACGCTGTGCGCGTGATAGACAGCGGGATTGAGCCCGCCGAGACTGTAGTCCAGCGCGTAGCTCAGGGTCCAGACGGGGCGATACACGCCCCGGATGCCGGAGGCGCCGGTTTCGTCCGGTATCAGAATCTGCCCGACGTGAGCGGCATCCAGGCCGCGAATTGCCGGGTTATGAACCACAGTCTCGGGATCGTCCCAGTTGGTGAAATCGTTGTCCAGGGCGTTGAGATAGACCACCCAGGAAATGGCGATGACAACCAGAAGATGGGTGATAAACGTTCGTCTGGAGGGGCCTAGTGCCTGTACTTCTGCTTCACCTCTCCCCAAGTGGCTTCCTCGCTGATAGGGCCGCTCGTGCATGGATCGCCCAGGATGGAACGGCAGTCGCCGCCGATCACGGCGCCGTGGTGAGCAATGATGGGATCCTCGCGGAAGCTACTGGTGCAGTCCAGCGTGTAGTTGTGGGGATCGAATCTATAGCTGAATTGGCTGTCGGCCCACTGCAGAACAACGGCTTGGCTTCCGGTGAACTGCACGTCCAGGTAGGCGAAGGCCACCCCGCCGCCGGATGTTTCCGGCTCCATGCATGGATTGTTGCCCCAGGCTGCAATGCCTCCGTCGGTTGTCACATTGCCCAAGACGGGGGCATGGGTGGGGGTCAGGTAGTGCGGCCCGTCGAGCATGGAAGCCGTCCCCGGAGCGAACTCCAGGGCGAACTCGATGCCGGCGATCCCGTCCACGTTGTAAGCCACGAGAAAGATCTTCCCCCACCCGCCACTGACAGCGAGCTCCTGCCTGGTGAGATCGCAGTCGATCTCGTCGCAGCTCTGGGGACATTCATCCAGATCGTAGAGATACTGATTGGTGGCCACGCAGTGCATGGCCAACCGGACGTCGCTATTGCCGCCCGCTGCAGCGGGCTGGGAAATGAGTACCAGCACGGCCGCGGCGATGACAACAGACGGAAACGCTCGCAAAACCATCTCGGACCTCGCCGGATAGGGGTCTGTTCAACGCCAGTCTAGCAATCCTGCCGGGGGCTGTCAAGGTAGCCTGGATTATTCATGAATCCCTGCTGCGACACTCTCGCGACGGGATTCCTGAATAACCCAGGCTAAATGGCGGGCGATTGATGGAGAGCGCAAGCGGCGGACAGCGGCATTCCCCAATCCTAGTCGCTTGTCACCCGACACTTGTCACTGGGTTGGGGCCGGCGCCCCGTCCGTGTGACGAGGGCGAGTGACAAAGTGTCGAGTGTCGAGGAAATAGGGCTAGCGTGCCAGAACGGAACGATACAAATCAGCGTGTTGCTCGGCGATCTGGTCCCAGGCATAGTCGCGGATGACGCGCTCACGGGCCTTGGAGCCGAGTTCCAGCATCTCATCGGGGTGTTCAAAACACCATACGAGCTTGTCCCTGAGATCGTCGGCGTCTCCGGAGTGGAAGGAAACCCCCACACCCTCGGCGGCCTCGAGATTCTCGGGGATGTCGCTGAACAGGATGGGTTTGCCGTAGCTCATTGCTTCGAGAAGCGTGATGGGCAGGCCCTCGATCTGGGAGGGAAGAACAAACAGGCGGCAGTTCTCGTACAGTTGCTGAAGCGCTGCGCCGTACTGGTAGCCCAGGAGGCGCACGCGGTCGTTCAGGAGGCCCTCCAGGCGATCCACGTACTCGGACGTGTGGGAGCTGCCGCCGGCGATGGCCACCTTGAGATTGCTCTGGATTCCCTGGAATGCCTCGATGAGTGTGTGGGCCCCCTTGGTGGGGACAAGACGCCCGACGTACAGAACGTATCCGTCAGGGGAAAGATCCATCTTAGCGAGTTCATCGTGCCCGCCGGGCTCCATCACATTGACGCCGTTGGGAATGTAGGTCACTTCCCGCCCATACCTCTTCTGGTAGTACGCCCTCAGGGTCTTGGAGACGGAAATCGCTCCGTCGGCCCACCGTACGAACACGCGCTCGGCCCACTGGGACATGGCCTTGGCGGCAGGCCCCCACTTTTCTCTCCGGTAGGCCTGGCCGTGGGACGTCACCACTACCTTGCCGCCGAGCTTGGCCAGAGGTGTAAGGATCGCAGGGTCCACGCTGTGAATGTGAATGATGTCCACCCTGCGAAGGAAGAGAAGATGGAGAATACAGAGGAAGGTGTGGACGATCATCTCCACGTGTTTCTGATTGATGGTTGGAAGACAGATGATCTCAACGCCCCGGTATTCCTTCCGGGGTGGCGTGTAGCTGGATCGGCAGAGCACCAGAACCTCGAAACCGAGGGAGACGAGGCGAGTGGCGAGTTCCTCCACGTGGCGTTCCACGCCACCGTAGGTTGCAGGAACTCCCCGGTGGCCGATCATGGCTACCCGGATCTTCCGCTCTAACTGTTCTCGTTGCAACGGATCTCCTTGCCCATCATCAGCCGGAGCTTGTTCTCGATGATCCACTTGGTGGGGGTCCAGATATGGCGCCGCATTGCCGGCCCGGCGGTCCCGACCATCCAGCAGTTCATTGGGCAGTTCTTGACCTTC
Source organism: Candidatus Eiseniibacteriota bacterium (assembly GCA_023132135.1). GTDB lineage: Bacteria > Arandabacterota > Arandabacteria > JAGLYR01 > JAGLYR01 > JAGLYR01. Next base: position 17,304 of record JAGLYR010000176.1, read on the forward strand.
TCCCGGATTTCCCTGGCCCGATCCCCGCTCCAGATTTCCTCGAAGGTCTGTTCCCGGAGGTTCCCCATGGATTCCTCCATCATGTTGCAGGGGAAGACCTCGCCGTAGGGATCGAGGAAAAACATGTCGGTCCCGGCAGTGCAGGGAAGAAGCCGGTCCTTGCCCCGGACAAAGCGAGTGAGTCCATAGTTGAAATAGCCCCGGTACCACTGCTTCGGTTTCCAGGACTTCAGGAAGCGGGTAATCAGCTTCTCGAACTCTCGTACGATCATGTCGGGGTTCTCAAAGGCGTTGCTCATCTTGTGGAAATAGAAGGAATTGTGCGTCGCTGCCGTTGCGAATTCCATGTCCAGCCCGCTGGCCAGAGCAAAGAGCTCCATGATGTCCCCGGCATTCCGGTCGGACACCGTGATGGCAAACCCGATGTCTTTTACGCCCATCTCCTTGAGCTTCAGGAGAGTCCGAAGACCGTGGTCGAAGCCGTCCTTGATGCCGCGGAGGTCGTCGTTGGCCGAGGCGAGCCCCTCGAGGCTGACACGGATAACCACTTCCGGGAACTTGCCGGCGATGTCGATGATGCGATCGGTGAAATAGCCGTTGGTGCTGATCTCGCACCGCCGGGTCTTCTTTGAGATTACCGCAATGACGTCATCGATGTCCTTCCGGAGCATGGGTTCGCCGCCGGTAACGTTGACCCTGCCCAGTCGGGCGGGGAGTTTCTCGATGATCTCGGGCGGAATCTCGTCCTTGGGGTCGGACGGGTGTTGCCACGTGTTGCACATGTAGCAACGCGCGTTGCAGCGGTAGGTGACGATGACAGCACCATCGAGAGACTGGAACACTCAGGGACCCCTTTCATGTCATGATTGAGCTTGATTCATCATACACGGCTGGTTTAGTCAAGTCAACCAGACCCGCGGGCTACCCGCTTGGCTTCAGCACGGATTGGTACACGGTATTCAGACGTTGCCAGTGGGCCTGCGGGCTCCATTCGGTCTCTGCCTTCGCCCTTCCACTGGCGCCGAGACGGACCGCTAACTCTCTATCGGCAAGCAACGTACCCAACTTTTCCGCCAAATCGCCGGCGTCTCCCGCACGGAAGAGGAGACCGTCCTCGTTCTCGGTCACAAGATCCGGAATCGCGCCAATCCGCGAGGCCAGCATCGGTTTTCCGAGGGCAAACGCCTCCATCACAGCGAAAGGGAAATTCTCGTACCAAATTGAAGGTAGAATCAGGCATCGGGCCCTCGATGCCAGCTCCCGGACCTCTTCCCGGGTTTTCAGGCCCACGAACCGGACCCCGGAGATCCCTCTTCTGGCCACCGTCGCTTCCATCTCCTCCCGGAGGGGGCCATCGCCCGCAATCCGCAGGTCCCCGCTGCCGAGCCGAGCCTTGGCCTCGATGAGCGTCCGGAGCCCCTTTTCTTCGGCAAGGCGGCCCGCAAAGAGGGCAAACCCTTCATCCTGGTCCGTCGGTTTGAATCTGTCCAGTTCCATGAAATGGGGGACGACCGTGACTTTGGTCGAAGGGAAACGGTGTTCAACCAGTTTCCGGGCAAGAAATCGGCTCGGGGCGATGAAGTGGTCCACTCTGGAGTAAACCCGCTGCCGGCGGTGCGCGTAGGCCTCGACTGCGGCGGCGAGACTCGCGCCCATGGAATCCCGTTTGCAGCGCCTGAGGGGAGCGCGGTAGAAGCGGCCCGGCCTGCAGGCCTCGCAGATCTCGCCCCTGCAGTAGAAGTGGGTGTTTGGGCATATGGGCACGTAGTCATGGAGCGTCCAGACGATGGGTACGCCCGCGGATCGTAGAGGGCCGATGATGGATGGTGTGAGGTGGCGGTGGATTCCCTGGAAGTGAGCCAGGTCGGGGCGGATCTCGGCGAGCAGTCGCTCCAGGGCTTCGCGGGCTTCGCGCGAAGAGATGGCCCGGCGGAGAACGCGAACGGCGGCGCGCAGTCCCCCCCTTGACTCCAGCTGGTCGTAGTCCACGGCCGGGGCGAAGTACGTGTCGTACTCCGATGGCAGATTCAGGGGGTGCCGGGTGGCAAACGGGATCACCCTGTGCCCCTTGGATTCCAGGAGCCGAGTCAGGGCAAAGGTGTATGTGCAGTCGCCGCCCCGCTCGTAGTGGAAGCTATTGGCCATGAGAATCTGCACGGATCCATCCCCTCTGTCTTCCCCGGACACGCGGTGTACAAGTAATCGGCAGAACGACACAACTGCTTTAGTGCTCGTCAGTTAGGCACAGCCTGTTTCCTGCTGTCTGCTGCCTGTTTCCCCATATTCCCACTAAAGGCCCAGTTTTTTCCACACGAGCTGCCGGATTTCCGCCTGGACCTCGACGGGGGATCCGCCGGCATCCACCATTTCCATCCCGAGGGCGTCGGCCATTTGCAGGTAGAGATCTCTTCGCTCTGCGAGGTATTCCTCCGGTGTCCCGTCGTCCTTGCGGGCGGCGCCCAACTTGGGGCTCAGATCCAAGAGGATAACAAGATCGGGTTTCCGGAAAAGCTTGAGGAGGGGTTCCTTCAGAAGGGTGTCCGGGGGCACATCAAGGTTGACAGAGAGGTCAATCAGAGTGTCGTAGACATAACGGTCGGCCACGACTGTTTTTCCCATCAGCATGGGAATCCGGACTTTGATGAAGATCTGGGAGGAGTGCTCCAGCAGGGCGAAGTTCTTCCAGAGGTTCGCCTGAAAGCGGCCGCGGAGGATTGTCCTCTTGGAGTCGGTGAAGCCCCGGTAATCCTCCTCGGCGACACCCCTGCGACGGACGATCGCCCGGCCGAGGCGCCTGGCGGGCAGCATGAGGATGGGTTTCCAGCGGGCCCAGGCGTGGATGGCATCCACATCCTGTTGCTGAAGAGATTCGGCCAGCGCTCCGGCCTGGGTCGATTTTCCGGATCCGTCAATTCCGAGGAGGCAGATCAGGGTTCCACCCCGCCGCACCCGGGCTCCCGTCCGTCGCCGCACCCGTCGCCCGACGTTCAGATCGGCTGCCGCTACGTTGTCCTGGATCATGACGCACCCCCGCCCGGAAGCATTCCCCACTTCTCCAGGGTTTCCGTGAGCCTGGCCGCGATCTGATCCCAACTGAAGGGCATGATCTGCTCGCGGGTGGACACGATGATCTTCCTTCTCACGTTTTCCAGGAGAGCAGGGATTTCCGTCACCTCGTCAAAGTACCAGATTCCCCCTCCTTCTGGAAAGTGGATAGGGAGAGCGCCGAATCGTGTGCTCAGGACGGGCAGGTTCGTGGCCATCGCTTCCAGAACGGAGAGGGGCATCTCCATGGCAGCCTGGTCCGAGTTGACCGGAAAAAGGTAGCAATCAGCGGCTTGGTAGTAATGCTCGATATCAGGAATCCGTTTCCGGATGACCATGGCCCCGGCCTGCTCCAGCTCGGCGGCCAGATCGTCATCCTGTTCGGTTGATGTACTTCCGATGAGGATCGGGCGGCAGGACGGTTCCTCGCAGAGCGCGCTCATGAAGGCGACGTTTCTCTGCCTTCGGATATGGCCCACGTGGAGTACAGCGAAATCAGGTTCTTCCAGCCCAATGGAGCGGCGGAGCCACAACCTCTCCTGCGGACGCACGGGTTTGAACCGGTCGGTATCCACGCCGCTGGGAAGTGTGCCTTTGGGGATGTTGTCGGGACCGTCCGAAATGGAGGAGGAGTCCTGCGCCAGGAGCGCGTCCGGATGGAACCTCTGCATGATCTTGTAATCCAGCGACCCGTGGCGGCGGGGCTGGAGAGCCAGCATGACCACTGGAGCCCGGGAATACAGGCGCCCGAGTACCCACGATCGCAGGTATGATCCGACAGTGGAAGATGCCAGCGGGACATAGAGGACAACATCGGGCGAGTGTTGAGCGATCGTCCGCCTGAGTTTCCTGCTGAGGAGCAGGCGGTTTGTCTTCACTCCCCCCGGTGTGCGGGCGCCCGTGTCCAGGCCGATGGCGCGCACATCGTGTTCCCTGCCGAGGGCCTCGGAGAGAGCAAACACGAAGTTCCTCATGCCCTCGTCCTGAGTCCCGCCCAGTCCCTCGGACAACACGCAGATCTTCTGCCTCACGTCGCGGATCCTCCACCCTTTTCCGCCAGCAGTTGACGGTAGAACTGCTCGCGCCCGCGCACGGTTTTTTGGATGGAAAAGAGATCCTCAGCCCTGCTCCTTGCAGCTCGACCCATCCGCGTACGGAGCTCCGGGTCATCGAGAAGGCGAATGAGCGCCTCTGCCAGGGCGTCTGCATCGCCCACGTCGAACAGATAGCCCGTCTCCTGATGAGCGACAATGTCGGAAAGAGCTCCGACCCTTGTGGTTACCGTTGGGTTGCCACACGCCATAGCTTCCAGGATCGAAATGGGGAAGGTTTCTCGAAACGGGTACGACGAAAGAACATTGATATCGGTGAGGCGGAGAAGGTCGGGAAGATCCCGGCGGCGGCCGAGGAAATGCACCGCATCGGCCAGCCCTTTCTTCTTCGTCATCTCTTCCAGTTTCTCTCGATCCGGCCCTTCTCCGATCACGATAAACGCGGCGTTGGGGTGCTTGTTGACTACGCGTGCGGCCGCGGTCAGAAAAACGTCGTGCCCCTTGTCCGGGTACAGCGAAGCAACGATAGCCACTACCGGGCTTCCTTCGGCGATGCCGAGAGCCTCCCTCAGATTCCCGGGGGGCGACCCTGGTGAAAAGGCGTCAACATCCACGCCGTTCCACAGAACCACAATCCTGTCCGGATCCAGTTGTTCCTGATGAATAAGGAGATCTCGATGTACGCTGGCCAGGGCGACAGTCCTGTCGATGCGACCCATGGAAATCCGGGCCGGCCACTCCACCAGGCGGGACCTGCCGACTCGAGCCGTCGCGTGGACAGACACGACCTTCACCGGGACTTTCGCCAGATCGGCCGCCAGGGCGCCGAGGAACACCGTGTTCCGCTGCAGGTCTGTGTCCAGAACGGAGATGTTCTCCCTTCTCATGATGGATGCCAGCCGCAACAACCCGAAGGGATCCAGTTTCCATTTCTGGACCCGGGTGTGCACGGGGATTCCCGCGTCTAGGAACTCGGACTCCAGCGGGCCACCGCTCTTCAGGCACGCAATGACGGGACGGAAGGATTCCTTGTCCATCTCCCGAACAATAGACAGCAGGTGGGTCTCGAACCCTCCGACGGGCAGCGAGTTAGTGAGGAAAAGAACTCCGACTGGATCCATGTTTCTCAACTTTCCGTCTTCTGCTTCACGAGTTCCCGGTACACGTTTTCACGTCTGCGAGTGACCTTGTCCATACTGTAGGTCTCTTCGGCTCTTCGGCGGGAAGCCTCTCCCGTTTTTTTTCTCAGAGCCGGATTGCCCATAAGGCGGGCGATTGCCTGCGCCAACTCCGTACCGTCCCCGACGTCCACCAGGAACCCCGTTTCCCCATCCACCACCATTTCCGGCATCGCACCGACTCGGGTCGAGACCGTCGGAATCCCGCAGGCCATGGCCTCCAGGGCGGAGATGGGTGCGGCCTCCCAGTGGGAGGAGAGCACGTTCACATCGATAATCGTGAGAAGATCGGGCATGTCTCGCCTTCGGCCAAGGAAATGGACCGCGCTGTCCAATCCCATCTCCCGCACCTGTGTCTCGAGATGCTCACGCTCCGGACCTTCCCCGATCACGAGAAAGTGCGCGTTCCGTTGCATCTCCAGAACCTTGGCCGCGGCCTCGAAGAACAGAGCGTGTCTCTTGAGCGGGAGGAGCGAAGCAACGATGGCGGCGACGGGCGAATCTCCCGGAATCCCCAATTCCTCACGGAGATCGGCCCTCGGTGCGCGCGGGCTGAACTGCTCCGTGTCCACTCCGTTGGGCAGCACGATGACCTTCTCCGGGTCCACTCTTTCCTCGTCGACGAGCTGCTTCCGGTGATCCTCGAAAAGGGCAATGACTCGATCGATTCGTCCCATGACCATGCGCGCCGGCCATTCGATGATTCCCGGCCGTTCCACACGGACGACGAGGTGGACGGAGACAACTGCAGCGCGGACGCCGGCGACGCGGGCAGCGAGGGTTCCCAGCAGGATTGTGTTGCGCATGACATCCGTGTCGAGGAGATGGATTCGCTCCCTCTTCATGATCCGGACCAGTCTCACCAACCCCATGGGGTCCAGGCGGTGTCTCTGGAGACGTGTGTAGACCGGGATCCCGGTCGCGCGGAATTCCTCCTCCAGGGGGCCGCCATCTTTCAGGCAGCAGAGCACGGGGTGGAAGGATTCCTTGTCGAGTTTCCTGACAATGGAGAGGAGATGGGTCTCGAAACCGCCGACCGGGAGCCAGTTGGTGAGGAAGAGAATGCCGATCCTGTCCATAGGGGGGATTCCTCTCCTGTCGCGGGCTAGAGATTGCCCTCGATTTGCCACTCTATCCCCGTGACCTCGCTCGCGTCAATGATGGTGATGATTTCGGCCGAGTCGGGGTCGGCGGTTCCGGGGTAGTAGGAGTAGGTCCGGTCCTCGCCCACGTAGTAGCGCACACCAATGATCAAGTCTCCATCCGGCAACCCTGCAATCTCAAACGAGCCGTCGGACTCCGTTCGCCAATCGCCGGGGACACTCCAGTCCGTGCTGATGCTGGTAATGAGGAGATCGACGTTCTCAACTCCCGCCCCGGTGGCATCGAAGACACGGCCCCGGATCACGCCGCCTTTCTCCAGTGTCACTTCGATATCCACGATCTCCCCGTCTTCGGCGACGATGATGGGTGTAGCGGTCTCCCGATTGGCGGCGCGGTCGTACCACTGGGGTCGCCACGCCTCACCGGCGTGCGGCAAGATGCTCAGGTAGTACGCACCCGGCTCCAAACCTGAGAAAGCAAAAACAACATCGTTTCGTAGGAAGTAGGAATCAAGAAAGTCGTCAGGCTCCCCACGATAGAGGCTCAAGTACGCCGAGGAAATTTCCCACAAGGCCGATTCCGCGACGTGACCGACAATGCAACTGAGAACGATAGGATTGACGTCAATCACGATTCCGGATCCGACATGGAACAGCTCTGCCTCCTCGAAACTGCTCCCACCCACCCAACCAGAATGATCCCCGTGCCGGTACCAAAGACAGACCTGTCCAGGAGCAAACATCGGAACTGCGAAGGCCCCCTGATGGTCGACACGCTGCCGGGCAGTGACTCTCTTCTCGATGTCGTAGACGTAGACCGACGGTGTCCGAAGACCCGCCTCAATCCAGCATCCCTGGACAATTCCCTGCAGGTAACCGGGGACCGGCAGGGCGCCGCGCCATAGTGTGGCCTCGCGGGCCCGGACAGTGAACGTGTCTGCATCCTCAACAACTAACGTGTGCTCAAGCCACATCAGCGATTCCGTGGAGGCATCATAGTATGGATTGACTTCGACGTGGATATTGTAGGTGCCGGGCGGTATGGTCGGGAACGAAAATGACAACGCGGGCGAATCCACGAAGCGAGTACCCCTGGCCACCCGGTTACCGCCGTCTATGCCATGCGCCGCACAGGTGATAGCCGCTCCTTCAAGTCCGGGAGGGACGTCCATCTCGATATCAAGCGCGCCCAGAACGAAATCGGCGGTAGCAACCGCTCCTCGTGTTACAGCCAACGTGTCCGCCTCTGCGCGGACGCATGTCGGTCCGAGGCCAGAGAACCACATGGGATATATCTCATATGAGGGCAGCGCCGAGAGGAGGTAGCTGCCTGCAGGGAGGGCAAAGACGAATCGTCCGGTAGAATCGCTCACCGTCTCGGCCCTGAGGCGATACCCGGGGGTCGCATCCACTGACTCGACGTAGATTCTGCTTCCCACGACGGGGCCGTTGGCGCTCAGGATCCGGCCGACGATTCTGCCGTCGGCACACGGAGCGCAGGTGTTGTCGCCGTCGCAGCCGAGCAGGAGGCCTGCCAGCAGAAGGGCGGCGAACACACCCATATGACACTTCATGTCGACCTCCTTAATGTGGGATCCCTATGATCGCGCAAGGACAGCCTTGGGTCAACATGCCACTACTCCAACACTCGGGAATGGTGATGCAGGGTTTCGCCTTGCGTGGTACGATCGCAGTCGTTCCCGGAACAGGACTGAGAGATCGGATGGATCATGAAACGTCGCACGGCAGATCTTCCTCTTCATAGTGGCAGAGCGCCCCGGTGGCTTTTCTCGCGAATGACGGCGCTGGGGCGGGAGATATCGCTCGCCGTGATCCACGAGTACGGGCCGGAAGAGCTCCTGAAGCGCCTGTCGGATCCCTTCTGGTTCCAGGCGCTGGGGTGCGTGCTCGGGTTCGATTGGCACTCCAGCGGGGTGACGACGACGGTGTGCGGCGCGCTCAAGGAAGGTCTCAAAGGCCTGGAGTCCGACACGGGGATCTATGTCTGCGGAGGGAAGGGAGGGCGATCGCGCAAGACGCCGGAGGAAATCGCCGGATTCACCCAGAGGATGGGGCTGGATGGAGACCGTCTTATCCACGCCTCCCGAATGAGCGCAAAGGTGGACAGCTCGGCCGTCCAGGACGGCTACCAGATCTACCATCACAACTTCTTCTTCACTCGAGGCGGGGTCTGGTGCGTGGTCCAGCAGGGCATGAACGATGAGACGGGATACGCTCGCCGCTATCACTGGCTCTCGTCATCGATGGAATCCTTCATCTGCGAACCCCACGCTGCGGTGTGTGCCGGCGAGACGCACGATTTGCTGAACATGGTGGCGAGTGAGAGTGAGGGAGCTCGTACTGCCTCAGTGGATGCGGCCAGGGAAAAGCCCGAGCGGTGGATCCGTGAGTTGAAGAATGTGGCGGATTTCCGTCTTCCCGAGCGTCACCGGCTCCTCATTCGGGATCTGGACAGCCGCTACGTACGCGGCATTCTGGCCGAGACCTACGAACGGCAGCCCGTGAACTACGAATCGCTCCTGGGGCTCAAGGGCGTAGGGCCCAAGACCGTTCGGGCGCTCTCGCTCATCGCCGAAGTTGTCTACGGCGCAAAACCCCCGTTCCGTGACCCGGCCCGGTACAGCTTTGCCCACGGTGGGAAGGACGGGATTCCGTATCCGGTAAATCGGGAGCGCTATGATGAATCCATCGGGTTTCTCCGTCAGGTGGTCAACCGCGCCCGTGTGGATGTGAGCGACAAGAGGGCGGTCTTCCGGCGGCTGGCGCGGTTTTCGGGAGACGCTTGAGGAGCCCATCATCCGGCTGAGCGGAAATTCCTATTGACTTAAGAAACCGACAATGCGAGCGTTCCGGGGAAGCAGGGTGTGGGGTTGATCGTTCGAAGGAGGGAACCTGACATGCCGGACCATCGGAGTTCTGGCATAACGCCGGCCCGCCGGCGGAAGGGAAAGGAAACCGTGGATCAACCAAGTGATTACGAAGATTGCGTGGGGAAGCTGGCGAAGGCGTACGACGGGTTGCAGGAAGCGTTGGCCGCACTGGACGCGCATGACGCCGAAGGCGCCAGAGACATCATCAGCCGGACCATAGGTGTGCTGGCGTAAGCTCCTGCCGATCGACCAGCCTGCGTTTCTCGCCAGCGGCCGGAGGCCGGTGCTTCGTGCAGGGACAAGGGCATTGGAGCGAGTCCCTAGTGCGTAGTCCCTAGTCCCTAGTCCAAGGAAAAGGGCATTGGAAGTAATCCGTAGCTCGTAGTACCTGGTCCATAGCGACACTGTTGCTCTCGGCATCTGCTACCGCCATTGTAGCCTGGGTTATTCAGGAATCCCGTCGCGAGCAGGGATTCATGAATAACCCAGGCTAGGTTAGGTCATCTTCACAACGAGGAGTGTCCGGTCATCCGAGGGGGGAGAGTGGTGCGTAAAGCTCTCCAGGTCGGCCAGGACCGAGCGGGCCATGGCCTCGGCGTCCAGACCTGCGTGCTCTCTCAACACCCTCTCCAATCGTGTTTCCTCGTAGAACTCTCCCGAGGGAGCGACGGCCTCGGTGATGCCGTCGGTGTAGAACACCACGGTATCGCCCGGCTCCAGGTCGAAGCGCTCCTCTTCGTACGGCACGTCACCCAGCATTCCCACGGGCGGACCGCCCACACGCAACCACTGAGTGGAACCGTCGTTTCTGATTATGAGTGGGGGGCAGTGGCCGGCAAGACATGAGGTGAGCCGCATCTCGCGAACGTCGATCACCGCAAACGCCATCGTGGCATAGCGGGTCGGATCGAGGACCAGGGAACAGGCGCGGTTCACCGCATCGATGACCCGGGCCGGGGACCATAAGTGGGGCACCTCCGCCCTCAATCGGCCCTGGATGTTGGACATCAGGATGGCGGCATGGAGGCCCTTGCCCGCTACATCCCCGATGGACACAGCGATCTGCTCGCTCCCGACAGGGAAGTAGTCGTAGCTGTCGCCGGCCACTTCGAGGCAGGGGTCCAGGGAACCGTACAGATCGATACCCTTGATCTCCGGCGGTCCCTTGGGCAGCAGCATTCGCTGGATGGTCCGGGCCTCCAGAAGCTCCCGTACCTCGGCGCTCCGCCATCGTTCACCGGAGACCAGGTGCAGAGCGGCGATGGAGACGGCCGGCATTACCATTCCCAGCGCGGGGGCGACGATGGGAATCGGGATCCGTGTGTAGGACGGAACGAGGATCGCCACCGCCAGATAGCCGAAGATCGCAACTGCCGCAACGACCAATCCCCGGGAGATAGGCAGCATCATCCCCGAGAAGGAGAGGATCGCCGCCAGAGCGAACACCAGAGGGATCAGCTGCGTCCAGTCTACGGCGCCGGTGAGCCGATCGTAGAACAGGCTCATGATGAACGCGGCATGAATGTACACGCCATCCAGGCTTGCAGCCCACAGTGTGGAGTGTGTGTCGTCGACGATGTCGCCCATTCCGACGACCACGATCTTCCCGCCGACAATGCTTTCCAGGGATTCCCCGTTCACCCGGCCGTCACCACCCAAGATGGCTCCCATCAGCTCTTCGAATGTGAAGGAGTACGAGTGCTCGGCGTCGCGAATGTTGAGGTGAAGGGATGATGGATTGAGACGGGAGCGAGCGTCGATGGGAATCCTCAGGTTCGAGGCTCCGGATCCGAGCCGCACCTCGCGCTCAACCACGGAGACCTCGTCCTCCGGGATGTCCAGGTAGGCCATGACGCCGGCTATGCACAGCGCCGGACACAAGCCGTGCTCGCAATCGATGAGGAGCGGCATGGAACGGATCACCCCATCCTCGTCCGGGACGGTCGTCACATGCCCTACGCGGGCGGCGGAAGCGAACGGGTCCAGGGGTAAGTAGCCCGGCCGGCCCCAGAAGGGGACCACACTGGTGTCATCGGACGGGAGAACGAGTTCCGGGTTCTCTTCGCTGTGGATGTCGTAGGATGCGCCGATCACCACGCGACGGGGATACCGCTGGAATGCCGCCGCCAGCTCCTCATCGTCGCCCGGACGCGCCTGGTCGGGAAACGCGAAGAGGAGGTCCAGAACAACGGCCTTTGCGCCGTGCTGCATTATCCCGTCGATGAACGTCGCGTACTCGCGCCGGGGAATGGGCCAGCCGTACTCGGGGAGACGACTCAGGGTGTCTGCGTCGAGACGCACGACCACGACATCCCAGTGCAGGCACCAGTCGGCGATATCCCGCTCCAGGTTCCTGGCAATGGTCGTGTCGGCAATCTGGATGGACAGCAGCGTTATGACCGCGGCCAGGAGTGCTGTGAGAAGCAGCGTCCGGGGACCTATGGGCCTGAGGAATCCGGGGGAGAAGACCGACTGGGTACCCATGGGGACAACTCCTGTGTCTGGGAGCAGTGATCCCGAAGGGAATCGAGTGCATTACCATTTTCGCTTGCGGGTCCTGCAGGTTTGCGGCAGCAATCATAGCATGCTAGAAAAAGAAAAGGAAGAGCAAAAGGACAACAATCTGGGCAGAAACCGCGAAACGCAGAGTACAGGACACGGAATTGGGAATGTTCGAAACCAACGAGCACCCGGGTGGAATTGACTCCACGGGAATCCTGTGGTAAAATAAAGATAAGAACCATCAGAACCCACCGGATCCAGGAAGCTGGATCCAGAAAGCTCGAACCACGAAGTGCACGAAGGAAGGAAGGGCCGTGCTATGGCAGTCAAGATCGGCGCTAGTGCACTGACAACGGGGCTTCTACTCCTTGTATCTGTTCTTGCTCCGGCCTGGGTTTCCGCGGGTAGCTGGCAGGCGGTCCCGTGGACCGGCTGCGATGCGCTCACGGTGTTCTTCCATCCCACGAATGCGGAAACCTGCTACGCCGGATCAATGCCCTGCGGAGAGATGCCCGAGGGTGTCCATCGCAGCACAGACCGGGGGGCAACCTGGGCCGCACTCGGCATCCCTGCCACCGCGGTCTCGCTGGCGGTCAATCCCCTCAACACCCAGCGGATGTACCGCACGGAAGACGGTGGCCACTACAGAACGGGCAACGGCGGGGACATGTGGCGCCGGAAGATGGACGGAATCGCGTACACCGGCTATATGACCTTTGTGGTCGTGAACTACGCCTACCCGGAAACGGTGTACACGGGCGTGGGAACCTTCTTTGGCGACGCGACCGTCTACAGAAGCTTCGATCACGCGCAGAATTGGCATGCTATGACTATTCCGGCCCACCCGAACCGCTACCGCCCCGGGGCCTTTGCCGTGCACCCGAAGGATCCGAGCATACTCTACGTGACGATGGACAGCGAGCTGCTGGTCAGCGACAACCACGGTGAGGCGGGCTCGTGGCACACGCTCCTGGGAGAATTCGAGTATGCGCAATTTAGTGACATCGCCATCGACCCGGTGAACCCGGCTCGTACCTACGTGGCTTCCGAGGGCGCGGCGGGGAGAGGAGGCGTCTACCGGAGTACGGACGGCGGTGAGAACTGGGACCTCCTGGGCGCCGCCGAGGGACTGACCTCGACCATGGTCAAGGTCGTTGCCGTGGATCCGCTCAATCCGTCGACCGTCTATGCGGGAACGCGCAACAGCGCAACACCCGTCTTCATCTCGACCGACGGTGGGGATTCCTGGATCGCCTTCGACGCGGGGCTTCCTGTGGACTGTGATATCAACGACCTGGCTGTTGACTGGGAAACCGGAAACGTCGTGCTCGCCGCCACGTCGGACGGGATCTACAGGTACGACTACACGACGGACGTGGCCGACGGACCTTTCACTCCCCGCAGGTTTGCCCTGGAGCAGAACCGCCCGAATCCGTTCAATCCCAACACAGTGATCAGATTCAGCATCGGAGCCGAGTCGCACGTGACGCTTGGCGTCTACGACATCCGCGGGCGGCTGATCCGGACGCTCGTCGAAGAAGTCGCGGCTGTAGGTGAACACCAGTCTCTTTGGGATGGGAAGGACGAAGGCGGGGTGGAGGTTGCCAGCGGCGTGTACTTCTGTCGGCTGGAGGCTGGCGAGTTCAGCGACACCATGAAGATAATCTTGATGAAATAAGGGGAATGTTGTATGGGCCCCTCGTGTTTCCCCCGGTTCCGCTTCGCTCTCAGGGGGTCTATGAGGGGTTGCACGTTGGGGTGAGGTGGTGGCTCCGCGAAGTTGAGGCGGCGGAGCAGGCGATGGACTATCGGGTGTGCCCGTCTGTGTCGAGCGATTCGGCACACAGGAGGGGCGTGACGTGCATTGGAGGACCAATCGACCCGAAAACCCTTCTCCGCAACCGGCCTCGGCACATCACACCGCGGGTCTGTTGGTGGTAGTAATCATTGCATTTGCCGTTTCCCGCCTTGGGTACTATTTCGCGGGAGTGCGCTTCGGAACGAAACCCCTGACTGCGTATTGGCAATTCATCGACCCGGAGTTACTCAGGAACGATTTGCTCAGAAGCGTGTTTCACCTCCACAGTCAGCCGCCACTGTTCAATCTGTTTCTCGGCGCCACTCTCAAGTTGTTTCCGAATCATTGGACGGCAGCCTTTGCCGGTGTCTACCTGGCCTTCGGCGCGGTGCTCGCACTCAGTCTCTACTTGCTGATGATCAGGCTGGGGGTCTCCCCCTGGTTGAGTGCGGGTCTCACGCTCGTGTTCATGCTGAGCCCGACCTGTGTCCTCTACGAGAACTGGCTCTTCTACACGTACCCTCTGGCGATGCTTCTCTGTCTGGCCGCGGTGTTTTTGCACAGATTCCTTGCGAGCGGCAGAGTGAGAGATGGAATGGTGTTCTTTGCGCTACTTGCGGTGATCGGGTTGACCCGGAGCATGTTTCACGTTCTCTGGTTCGTGGCGATGGTCTTCCTTCTACTCCTCCACTCACGGCAGAGATGGCGGAGAATCGCCCTTGTCTCCTCCATTCCTCTCCTCGTAGTTCTGCTCCTGTACGCAAAGAACCTCTGTCTCTTTGGAAGCTTCACTTCCAGCAGTTGGATCGGCATGAACTTCTCCAGGATTACCACCTTCCAACTCCCAAGAGAAGACCGCCGTCAGTTGTTCCGCGAGGGCACGGTATCCAGTTTCGTGCTTGTCCATCCGTTTACAGGGGACCCACGCTTGTATGAGTCCTACTACGCTAACTGCCCCACGACAAACATCCCGGTTCTGGACGAAGTACTCAAGACGACGGGGCGTGTGAACTACCACAACCTGGCATTCGTCGATGTCTCGAAGCAGTACTTGGCCGACGCTCTTCTCGTCCTGACTTCATACCCACGAACCTATCTGTCTGCCGTTGGCGAAGGCTGTGCGACCTACCTGCGCCCGGCGAGCGATTACCGGCCTCTGCGAGAAAACCGGGCGCAAATCGGACGCCTGGACCGGGTGGTCAACTTGGTGCTTTACGGCCATCTGCTCACACGCGGGAGTTCTCCGCCCGCCGTGAAAAAGGGCATTGCACCCCCGAAGCGAGAACCCGGACAGCCCGCGCTTTGGCTGGTGGTCGGCTACCCGTTCTTGGTCGTCTGGGGCTTGGTCTTCGCCCGAAGCCGGATTGGGGCTGGGGCGGCGAATCGGGCCGTTGCCGTCACCGTCGTGTTCATCCTGATTACTGTACTTTACGTCACGGTAGTCGGCAACGCGGTCGAACTGGGTGAAAACAACCGGTTCCGCTTCATGGTGGATCCGCTCATGCTAGTGCTCCTGGGATTGTGTCTGAACCAAGGGTTGCGCAGGTTGAGGGGTGTTTCACTTCGCTGGGGAGCTGGAGGGCGGCTTGGCCGAGTGTCCGCGCACGGAGCTGATTCAGATGGAGCAGAGGATTGAAAGCAACCCAGCGGCAAGGGTCGCGCAGCGGGAATCGTGACCCTGCCGCCCGAGGAGATCGAAACGACGGATGAGGACTCTAGCCGCTCGCATTGGATGGGAGAGTGTTGTCGTGGTATTCCTGGCGGCCATCACGATGCTGACCGCGCTGCCGGCGCCATGGCTCTGGGCTTCTCACCTGCCCGCCGCGGGTCCGCAGGATGAAATTGAGATGCTCTGGTACTTCTGGCATGTCAGGCAATTCGCGCTGGGTGAGGTGAGAGATCTATTCTACACACACATGCTCTTCTATCCCAATGGCACCTCACTGGCACTCTCCTGCGCGCCTTGGACCTTCGCGTTCGCACTGCTCCCGGTAACACTGCTGGTGAAGGGCACCCCGGGTCTTTTTCTGGCATACAATCTCTTCATCTTGGTCAGTTTTGTTCTGACAGGCTACTTCGTGTTTCTGCTCGTTCGGGCTGTCACGAGATCTGCCCCCGCCGGGGTCGTATCGGGTGCGATGGTTGCTTGTCATCCCTATTGCTACAACCATCTGAGTCGGTTGCATCTCTTGGCCTACTGCTGGGTTCCGCTGTTCTTGTACTTCCTCTGGCGTCTCTGGCAAAGTCCCTCGAAGAAGGCCGCTCTGCTCGCTGTGGTCTGCGCAGTGGCCTGCGCCTACACCTCGCTTCAGTATCTCGTTCAATTGGTGGGGGCGTTCGTTCTCTTCGTGCTGACCTTGAGTGTGTTGGACCGCAAGAAATGGCGGGATCGACGTCTGCGGGTCAGTCTGGCCGGCCTTGCCGCGGGTGTATGCGTTGCCGTTCTTCTGGTGACGATCCCGGCGATGTTGGCGGAGCCGATGGAGGTGGTTGGTGAAGTTGGACCTCGGTTCTGTTCGAAGTGGTGGTCCCTGAACGTGAGGGAGCTCGCGATTCCTCGATATGGGTCCATTCTCGCGGCACTGGCAGGTGGTCTGGGGGCAGAGATACATCCTGGAATGCGAGGAAGCACATATGTGGGGGTGTCACTCGTAGCGCTGTCGGTCCTGGGGTTTGTGCATCACCGGAGGCGCGATCGATGGCTATGGCTTGTCATGGCTACGGCCTTCTTGGCCCTCAGTCTGGGGGCATCGCTAAAGGTCGGAGAATCCACGTACGTTCGCGACATGATGCCATACTCCTGGCTGCGGAGGTGGGTACCGGTCCTGGTTTGGGATCGGGCCCCCGGAAGGCTCTTTCGAACAGCTCACCTGGCTCTCGCCGTGCTGGCAGGCTTGGGTTTTGCTTTCCTTTTCAAGGTTTTGCGAGACCGGGCGGGGAGGGCTGGCGTGTTTCTATTGCCGGCCGTGCTTGCCGCCGTGATCGTGGAGTATGTGCCTACCAACGTGCAGTTCTGGTCGCCCGAGATCCCAACCATATACGAGACGATCGCGAAGGATCTGGAGCCTGTCGCCGTGTGCCCGCTTCCCGGTGAGTGGGGCGTGAAGAGGTACCACATGCTGTACCAGACCCTCCATGGCAAGCCTATCACGGGCGGGCGGATTGTGCGGAGGTGCGCCGCCGCGGGTCTGACAGTTGAAGGAATGCCAATCGCCCGGGCAATGCTCACTCCTAGGCCGGGTAATCGCCAGCGGATCGAGGAGATCCGGCGAGTGCTGATGGAGAATCGCGTGAAGTATGTGGTTCTTCACCCCGTCGAATCCGGCTCCTTGAGACTCGAAACGGACCGTTGCCGTCTTGAGAAATGGCTCGAGGTGGTGGAAAGGACCGACCAGGCGGTTCTTTTCCGCGTGTTCTAGCCCGCATTTTTCATCAGCCTGAGTCAGCGGAGACCGCAAGTGATCCTGGCGGGAAGGGTTGTCCATGGTATTGAGGGCCCCGCGGGATGAACACGGTGTCGGGTGGAAGGGTAAGGGTTCTGACTCCGGCAACTGGCCAGGTGGCATGCTTCGGACAGTGAGAACTCGTGAGGATCCAGAACCCGGCCGTAGCCAGAATCCTTACCCTTTCGACCCGACA
>JAGLYR010000177.1 GCA_023132135.1 Candidatus Eiseniibacteriota bacterium
TCAGCTGCCGTCTCTGCGCTCATCTTTGTACCATCGCTCCAGGCAAGCGGGGCTACTGCCGTGTCCGCGAGAACCAGGGCGGAACGCTCGTGTCGCTGGTCTATGAAAAGGCGGTGGCCTGTTCTGTCGACCCCATCGAGAAAAAGCCTTTCTTCCATTTTCTCCCGGGGACCCGCGCTCTCTCCATCGCCACGGTGGGCTGCAACTTCCGTTGCCGGTTCTGCCAGAACTACCACATCTCCGACCTGGAAATCCTGGGAGGGAGAATTACGGGGCAGGACCTGCCGTGCGAGGAAGTAGTGCGTCTGGCAGAGCAGGAGAAGTGCGCGAGCATCTCCTACACCTACACGGAGCCAACCGTTTTCTTCGAATACGCGCGCGACTGCGGCTGCCTGGCCCGGGACCGTGGAATCAAGAACAACTTCGTTACCAACGGCTACCTCACCGAAGAAGGATGGCGAATGGCTGAACCCTGGCTGGATGCGGCCAACGTCGATCTGAAGTCGATGAGCGACGATTTCTACCGTACGTACACAGGCGCCCGGCTCCAGCCGGTGCTGGACAGCATCCGCCTGGCAAAGTCGATGGGGATCTGGGTTGAGGTCACGACCTTGGTGATCCCGGGGTTGAACGACTCCGAACAGGAGCTCGGGGAGATCGCCTCATTCCTGTCGAGCGTCGGGCCGGAAATCCCGTGGCATGTGAGTCGATTTCACCCGGACCACAAATTGCTACAGATTCCTCCTACCCCGACCGAGACTCTGAGACATGCCCGAAAGATCGGGCTTGAGGCGGGCCTCCGGTATGTCTACATTGGGAATGTTCCCGGTGAGGATGGCGAGAATACGTTCTGTCCGCATTGCGGGGATCTTGCCGTCGGGCGCGCGGGGTACCGCACGACCCGAGTGGGACTCGACGGATCGAAGTGCGCCGGGTGCGGAAAAGAGCTGGACGGTGTTGGGTTGGAGAGGCTAGGCTCGCGAGGCTCGGCCCGGGGGAGATGAAAGGGTGGGCAGGCGCGACTACCGGGACGACAGGCACGCCATGGTCCGCGCGCAACTGGAGAGACGGGGAATCTCGGATCCCAGGGTTCTGGAGGCTATGTCCCGCGTGGCCCGGCACCGGTTCGTCCCCGTGAACCAGCGGGCGTTTGCCCATGACGACCGTCCGCTGCCCATCGGGGAAGGGCAGACTATCTCCCAGCCCTACATGGTGGCTCTGATGACGCAGTGTCTGAAGGTCCGGGGGCCAGAGAGAGTTCTGGAGCTTGGCACCGGGTCGGGGTACCAGGCGGCGATTCTGGCCGAACTGGCGGCAGAGGTCTACACCGTTGAGCGGCACGCCGGGTTGTCCCGGGAGGCGCAGGATGTCCTTCGCTCACTCGGCTACGGGAACTTGCATTTCCGTGTCGGCGACGGCACGCTTGGGTGGCCGGAGGAAGCCCCTTTCGACCGGATCCTGGTGACTGCGGGAATGCCCAGGGTGACCGACGTACTCCTCGACCAGCTGAACGACGGGGGGTATCTTGTGGCTCCCGTGGGGAGTCGATCGTTTCAGGATCTCACGGTGGTGGAGCGCGTGGGGTCTGAATTCAGGGAGCACACGGCCGGGGGTTGCGCCTTCGTGCCCCTTGTTGGAGAGTACGGGTGGGAGGCCGGTAACAGCGAATGACGAAACCTGTGACCCAGTTCCTCAGATGCATTCCCAAGGGAAGTCGGGTTCTCCTTCTCACTCACCCGAACCCGGATCCGGACGCCATCGCGTCTGCCTATGCCCTGCGCCATCTCATCAAGGAGAAGAAGCAGGCCATGGGAACCATCGGGTATTGGGGGGTCGTGGGGCGCAAGGAAAACGCCACCATGCTTGATCTGCTGGGTATCGAGATGGTGGAGATCGGCGGTGTCGATCCCGGTTTCTTCGACCGGATTGTCCTGGTGGATTCCCAACCCGGACAGGTCGGGGAACCTCTGGGCGATGCCCGGCTGGATGTGATCATCGACCACCATCCTGTCAAGCCCAGGAACGGAAAAACCCGGTACGAAGACATCCGGGTCAACTACGGGTCCACCGCCACCATCGTGACCGAGTACCTGAGGGCCTCCGGGACCAGCATCCCGCCCCGGGTCAGCACGGCCCTCCTCTACGGGATCAAGACGGATACGCTGCTTCTCAGCCGGGAGGCCGACGAAGCCGACGTGAGTGCTTTCCTCCACCTGTACCCGTTGGCCGATCTCAAGGCGCTGCGCCGGATCGAGAGACCCTCCTTCCCGCTGGAGCATCTGGACGCCGCTGCCCGGGCCTTCCGCAAGCGCAGGGTCTGCGGCAACATGATGTTTCTCAATATTGGCCGTGTGAACAACGAGAACGTGATTCCCCAGGTAGCGGATTTCTACCTTCCAGCGGAGGAGATTGACTGGATCATCTGTTTCGGCAAACGCGGGAAGGTCGTCTACATATCGGTGCGCAATGACAACCGGCGGCGCTCTGCAGGTCGGGCGGTCCACCACGCCTTCTCGGACATGGGCAAGGCCGGCGGTCACCGGACGATGGCGGCGGCTATTCTCCCCGTGGATTCATTCCGCGACGGCCATCGGAAATCGGTGACACTCCAGAGAATCGAGGAAGTTGTGATCGGGCGATTCCTGGATGCGGCCGGAAACTCCACTGCCGAATAGGACCGGCAATGCACAACGTGAAACGTAAGACGTGACAATGCGACGACGCCTTTCGGCGATTCTCCTTCCGTACGGCCTGCTTCTCATTCTCGTTGCCATCTTCTACTGGAAAGCGCTTTTCCTGGGAGAGCTCTTCCTCACCAACGACATTGCCGGCAGTGACATGATGATGCACAGCTACCCGGCCCGGGCCGAGCTGGCGGCCGGGCTGCGCGAGGGTCGGCTGCCCCTTTGGACAGACAACCTGTTTCTGGGGTTCCCCGTCGCTGCCGAGGGGCAGGTTGGGACCTTCTATCCCCTCAACCTGCTGTTTTTTCTCCTGCTTCCGGTGGACCGGGCCTACACGATTCTCATGGTGCTCCATGTTGTGCTTGCCGGATGTTTCACGGCTCTCTTCGCACGCAGTCTGGGGCGATCGCGATCAGCGGCTCTTCTCGCGGGTGTAGTTCTGGCCCTTTCGGGTTTCATGGTGACACACCTCAAACACGTCAACCTGATCGGCGCTGCAGCCTGGCTCCCCCTGGGGTTCTGGCTGGTGGAGCGCTGGTCGCGGCGGACGGGCAACTGGCGGATGGGGATCTGGCTTGGGATCGTGGTGGCCCTGGGGATTGTAGCCGGGCACGTGCAGAGTGCCTACTTCGGCCTGCTGGTTCTGGGCTTTTACCTCATGGTCGCGTCGGTAGGGGAACGGGCGTGGACCCCGGTACGCCGGGGCCTCGCGGTGGGGTTGCTGATGGTCGTGGTTGCAGCCGGGCTTTCGGCCGTGCAGACGTTCCTGTCCTACGAATACACCTGCCTGGGCACCCGCTCCGAGGGGATGACCTACGAGGAGGCCACAGAGTTCGATTTCCGTCTCGAAGACCTCGTGATGTACGTGGACCCGTACCACTTCGGGGATCCCGGACGGGCCACCTACTATGCGACGGGTGAAGTCCAGCGCCTCTTCTGGGAAAACTGCGGCTACGTCGGCATTCTTCCGCTGGTTCTGGCGCTGGTGGGGGCGATTGCCTGCTGGCGCCGGCGGAGGGTGAAGTTCCTTATTGGGCTGGGAGTGCTGTCGATTCTCCTCGTTCTGGGGAAGGGAAGCCCGCTCTACTGGTTGTTCTACCAGGTTGTGCCCGGGTTTGATCGGTTCCGAATGCCGGCCCGGTTCATCCTGTTCACGACCCTGTCGTTGTCTGTCCTCGCGGCCTATGGACTGGACTGGTTTGGAGACCGGCTTTCCAGTGTTCCGTGGAGAGCAGCGCTGGGCAAGGGCGCGGCCATTGTGATCTCCGTCATCAGCCTGTTCGCCTTCGGCTACACTCACAACCCAACCCTGCCGGCGGAGCTGTGGCTAACCGAGCCGGACTCCGTCCGGTTTCTGAAAAAGGACTCATCCAGGTACCGGGTGTGGAGCCCCGACGCGCATCTTCTCTACCTCGAAGCCTATCGCGAAGCCGACGGGTGGAAAGGAGATCTGACGCCGTATCTTGAGCAGCGGAACGCCCTGCAACCGAACTTCAACGGACTGTTTGGAGTGCAGTCCCTGGGCGTCTACTTTCCGGTGGTGCCGCGGCTGTTTCTCTCCGATGCAACGGGGCTGGATCTGGAAATCCCCAAGCTGAAGCGCATGTTGGATCTCTACAACGTCAAGTACCTCCTGGTCGGGGGGGAGATCCGCGATCCGCAGATTGTGCTGCGGACCCGGTCGCCGGGAAATGTGAAGATCTACGAGAACCCGGGAGTCTTGCCCAGAGTCAGGATCGTGGGGATGGGAATCCCGGTGGTGAGTCCCGAGCACGCGCTCTCGGTCATACACCGCCCCGAATTCGACCCGGAGCGGATGGTGACACTCCAGGGCTGGGGTGGGAGCATGGGGCTCGGCTTGAGCAGGGGATCCTCCGTGACGGAGGTGGAACGCCGGGGAGGCCGGGTGGAGTTGCAGGTTTCCATGACGGGCCACGGGTTCTTGGTTCTCGCCGATGCGTACTATCCCGGTTGGGAAGTGTGGGTGGATGGGGAGGAGCATCAGATTCTTCAGGCTAACATCGTCTGCCGCGCCGTTGCACTGCGACCGGGCGAGCACGAGGTGGTCTTCCGATACCGACCAGGATCATTCACCGTTGGGCTGGTGATTACCCTGCTGTCCATAGGCGGGGTCGGTGGGGTAGTGGTCGCAGATCTAATGAGAAATGCAGGCTAAGGACAGTTACAGAACCGGTCGAAATACCAAGTGGTCCCATGGCACGTTGACAGTTTCCAACACCGTCGGTATGTTGACACGGGACGGGATTCCTAGCCTGGATTATGCATGAGTTTTGCGGTCTGAGTCCGAGACCTCAACGCTGGAAAAGGACTTGTACATATGGTTCGCACAACTGCACTTGCTCTCGTTGCTCTACTCCCTTTCTCTGCAGGGGCGGCCCCTGCTTTGGCCGGCGCGCAGGAACTGGACATGTCTCAGTTCATGCCTGTCGAGGAGATCCGCCCGGGGATGAAGGGCATCGGGCTCTCGGTGTTCCAGGGAACGACCCGCGATACCTTTGAGGTGGAAATCCTGGGGGTTCTGGAAAACGTGGGGCCTGGCAGGGACCTGATTCTGGGACGCGCCCACAGTGAACTGTTGGAAAAAACCGGCATTGTGTCGGGGATGAGTGGTTCGCCGGTCTATGTGGATGGCCGCCTGATCGGAGCCGCTGCCTATGCCTGGAGTTTCGCAATTGAACCCGTGGTGGGGATCACGCCCATCGGGGAAATGCTCGGGATGCTGGAACGCTCCGGGGATTGCCCGGAGCTGGGACTGGACGGGATCTCGCAGGAGAACTTCCGGTTCGCCCTCGGAGGTGGCGCCGAGCGGGCACTGGTGTCGGAGATTCATCCAATCCAGACCCCTGTCGCGCTGACTGGTTTCACCGGGTCCTCCCGCCGGACCTGGCAATCCTGCCTGTCGACCTACGGTTTTTTGGGTGTCGAAGGCGGCGGCAGGTCTCCCGGTGCGGCTCCGACTGCACTGCGGCCCGGCGACGCCATGGGAATCCAGATGGTGCGAGGAGACATGACCTCCACGGCCATCGGGACCGTCACCTGGGTGGATGGCGACCGGATCCTTGGTTTCGGACACCCATTTCTTCTGGCCGGTCCTGTTTCGCTGCCGCTTTCCACCGCGTACATTCACGCTGTTCTCCCATCCCAGGTCAGCTCGTTCAAGATCGGCGGGCCAGGCAAGCCGGTGGGAGCAATCCGTCAGGACCGTCAGACCGGAGTGATGGGGGTCCTGGGGACGAACGTATCGATGCTGCCGGTGTCGGTGTCGGTGACGCCGGGTCGCGATGGGGACACCGACCAATACCATGTTGAGGTAATGCGTTCAGACATCCTCACCGCTTCGTTGATCGGGTTGGTTGGATACTCCAGCGTGGAAGCGTCACAGAAGGCCATTGGGGAGAGCACTTTGGGGATTCGGACCACAATCCGGATCGGACCCGATCGGACACTGGAATCCGAGATCACGGTGGCCGTCCCGTCTCCGCCCATGGCCGTGGCCGAGCAGATCAGCCGGCCCATCCAGAAGATCATAGCGAATCCTTTCGAGAAGGTCCGGATTGAGGGAGTTGACGTCCACGTCCATCTGCTGGATCGATACCGCGTTGCCGAAGTGGAGGACTTGCGCGTCGACCGCGCTGAGGTGAAACCCGGGGAGGATCTGGAAGTGCGCGTGACTTTGAGGCCCTACCGGGAACCGAAGGTTGTCGAAGCGACGACGGTTCACATTCCGGCCGATACTCCCGCGGGACCTCTGGATCTGGTGGCCTGCGCGTCGGGGGATCTGTGGGAGATGGAATGGGAGCGTGCGCCGCTGAGGTTTGAACCGGCGGATCTGGACCAGCTCATTGATCTTCTGGGCAGTCGCCGGGACACCCGGCGGGTGTATCTGCAGCTTTTCCAGCACCGGAGTGGAAGGGTTGTGGGAGGGCGGGAACTGCCCCGGCTGCCCGGATCGGTGCTCTCGGTTCTGGATACGGGTACGAGGGCAGGGAAGATCGGGTTGTCGGCCGGCGCCGTTGTAGCAGAGAGCGACATTCGAACCGACTGGGTTGTGACGGGATGCCGGAGCATCACGATCCAGATAGTGCCGCGGTAGACGGGGCGAATGGGCGACAGGGTGAAAGCGCGACGCGGGGATGCGGAGAGGAAAACGCATGCTCTTTTCCACTCGGAGGCAAGAATGATCGACAGACGGAATCCTATCGCCTGGACCCTCTTCATTCTCCTGGTACTCCCGCAGGTTGCAGTGGGGGTCACCACGAAGTTCTGGACGGTGGAGAGTCAGGAACAGATGGCGGAGGGGGAGCTGGAGGGAATGTCAATCACCAGCCGCGGACGGCTCGTGCTTTCCCCGGACCGGGAGACATTGCTGGAGATGGGAGATCTCTACGCTTGGGAGCTCGCCATCGGCCCGAAGGGCGACATCTACGCGGCCACCGGTCAAGACGGCATCATCTACCGGATTCCCCGAAAGGGCGATCCGGAGGTGTTCTTTGATTCACTGGAACTGGAAATCCTGTCCCTTGAGGTGGACCGGAAAGGCTGGGTCTACGCGGGCACATCGCCCGATGGGATGATCCTCAGAATCTCACCCGAGGGTGAGGGAGGAATCCTGCTCGATTCCCCCGAGGATTACGTGTGGGATCTGGCTCTGGACGAGAACGGGGATCTCTATGCCGCAACGGGGGACCGGGGCAGAATCTACCGTGTGTCCGGCGCGGGCAAGGCGGATGTCTTCTACGATGCCTCGGAAACCCACATCATGTGCCTGCTCTACGATCGGGCGACCGGGCTCTACGCAGGCGGAGAGGGAAACGGTGTGCTCTACCGGATCGACCAATCCGGCAACGCCTCGGTTCTGCTGGATGCCGAGGAAGCGGAGATCTCGGCCCTTGCCATGGATGCCGAGGGGAACCTCTTCGCGGCAGCGGTGGAAGCCATTGGGAACAACGGTGGGAACAACGGGGAGCAGGGGAGCAATGGCAAGTCGGCGTCCATCTACCGCATCAGTCCCGATGGCGTGGTTTGCCACTATTGGAGTGTGCCCGCGGAGTTCGTGTTCGACCTGGAGGTGGCGGACGACGGTCGGCTTCTGGTTGCCACTGGCGGTGAGGGTCAACTCTATGCGGTGGGGGAGCACGCGGAGTGGTGGAGGATTGTGGATCTGGACGAGGTTCAGATCCTGGATATCCATGAAGAGGATGGGGACATCCTGCTGGCCACCGGAAACAGCGGCCGGGTCTATCGTCTGGGGAAAGGGTATGGTGGGGAGGGCTGGTTCACGTCCGAGCCCTTCGCTGCCGAGACCGTCTGCCGGTGGGGAATGCTGAGATGGGAGGGGGAATGTCCCGACGGGTGTGACGTCGCTTTCTCCGTCCGGTCGGGCAACACGGAGACTCCGAACGAGACCTGGAGTGAGTGGTCATCCGAGTCGAGGCATCCGGCCGTGCCCAAGGTCCCGGACTCCCGCTATGCCCAGTGGCGGGTGCGATGTGAAAGCCGGGGGGAGGAGACACCCGTAATTGAGGCGGTGACCGTCGCCTACCTGGAGAGGAACCTCCCGCCCAGGTTGACGTCCCTCATGGTTCTTCCCTCGGGGGGCACTTTCTACAAGGGTGTTTCCGATGCGGCGCCGGGTCCGGTCACTCAGCTGTTCTCCAACGGGATTCGGATCCAGTACTCCGTCTCAGGTCTGGGCACCCCGCCTGTCGCCGCGGAAAAGCTGGGCTGGGTTCGTAGCATTCGCACCGCGCGGTGGGAAGTGTCGGACCCCAACGACGACGACCTCGTTTTTGAGATCAGTTACCGTGGCGAGGGAGAGGCAAACTGGAAAACGCTGGAGGAAAGCTGGAAAGATCCGGTCTACAGCTGGGAATCCGAGCGCATGCCCGACGGTCGCTATCGACTGAAGGTCATAGTCAGGGACACTCCCGGCAATCCGGAGCAGTCCTCGCTGATGGATGAGCTGGTGAGCGACCCCTTCGGGATTGACAACACCCCTCCCCAAATCCGGGATCTTCGCGCACACAGGGTCGAGGGCGGGATCGAGATCAGCGGACGCGCGTCGGATGGTGTGTCTCCGCTGACGAAGGGCCGGTACTCCATTGACGTGGGTGAGTGGTATCCCTTCCTGCCGGAGGATGGCCTGTTCGACGCCCTTGAGGAATCCTTCCGGATCAGGGCTTCCTCGGACGAAACCGGCGAGCGCACAATCCTGATTCAGGTCGTGGACGCTGCGGGGAACCCGGGTGTGGCCACAGTGACGGTCCGGTGAGTGTCCCCGACACCCTGTCTCTGGTGCAATCTGCGCAATCTGCGGCTGCTTGTCCTCGGCCGGGTGGAGTCAACCCATGGAACTGATCGTTGACGGATACAACGTGATCCACGGAGTGCCGGAGCTGAGGGCGGTGGGGAAACATTCCCTGGCCGATGCCCGGAACCAGCTGGAACGGCGACTGGCGCGGTACCGGGCCAGTCGCCGCGGCGTGGGTGTTCTCCTCTACTGGGACGGAGACAGCGATGTGGTGCCCGGTGGTCCCGAGCGGGTCCAGGGAATCACGGTGGTTTTCGCCCGTTCAAGCGCAGACAGCGCCATTGTGGGCCGCGTCAAGGCATCGGGTTCCCCGGGGCAGATCACAGTGGTCACGGATGATCGAGCCTTGGCAAGAGCAGCGAAGAACGAGGGTGCAGGAGTGATCCCGGTCGATCGGTTGGCCAAATGGCTCACGGAGGTTACGGAGCGCTCCCCCGGCAAACTGAGGCCGGATCGGGGAGTGGGCAAAGAGATCACTGATGAGCTGAAGGATGTGTGGGGAACCGATTAGCCTGGGTTATTCATGAATCCCTGCTCCGAGGGGCGCAGGATGCGTCTGGACTGCGTTGCAGCGCCGAAGCCAATCGTCATCCCCGCGCATGCGGGGAT
>JAGLYR010000178.1 GCA_023132135.1 Candidatus Eiseniibacteriota bacterium
GCCCCCTCCGGGGGCTTCAACCCCCTCAAGGTTCCACCACAAGATCGGGCGGTATCAGAGCGAGAGGCCGCCCGTTGTTCCGGATCATGGCCTTGAGGTAGTCAATCTCCACCGACTCCTCCAGACGCCCGAAGGGACTCGGCATCTTGAACATGTTCGGGTTGAGAAATCCCATCCTCGGAAGCTCGACCATCTCGATTTCCTGGTCTTCGGGAATGCCCGCTTCCTTCTTTGCGATCGCGATGGCCCGATCGAGGCCGCCGATCTCATCCACGAGTCCGATCCTCAGACCATCCCGTCCGGTCCACACGCGGCCCTCGCCGATCCTGTGAACCTCGTCGCGCGTCATGTTGCGCCCCTCAGCCACTTTCGCGAGGAAATGTTCATAGGATAGCCGGATTTCATGCTCGACTCTCTGGAATTCGCCGCGCGTCAGATTACGATCCGGAATCATCGCGCCGATCAGAGGCAGCCGGATCCCCAGGAAGATGTCCGCATGATCGCCCGTGGCCACTTTGCCCGAGGAGAGACCCAGCTTGTCGCCAATCCCGTCATTCCAGATCCAGAAACCGATGACTCCGATCGAACCCGTGATCGTGAAGGGTGTGGCAAGGATCCGGTCGCTGTACATCGAGATCCAGTAACCGCCGGAGCCTGCCACCCATCCCTGTGTGACGATCACAGGTTTTTCCTTCTTTGCCTTCTTGAGCTCCTCGGCCACGATGTCGGAAGCGATAATCTCCCCGCCGGGGGAGTCGGCTCTGAAAACGATGGCCTTAATATCCTTGTTCCCCCCTGCCCGCCGGATCACGGCGCCCAGCCTGCGGGCGGCAATGCCTTCGTCCATCGCGCAGGGCCCCAGTGCGTAGATCACGGCCACCTGCGGCGGGCGGCTCCAGGTATCCTCCCGAGTTCTGAAGAGAGTCATCCCCCCCTTTCCCACCATCCCCTTCTTCTCTCCCTCGAGATCCTCGATCACATCCTTGATCTCGGGCCAGCGGCCCAGTTCATCAACCAGTCCCAGCGCTTTGGCGGTGTCGGCCAGTGCAAACATCATGTTGTTGACGAAGCTGTCGAAGTGAGCCGGAGAGAACCCCCGTGAGGCCGAAACATCCTTCCGGATCTCGTCATAGAATCCATCCATGAGCGCCTGGCGCTGTTCCCGGTCGGCCTCGGACATCTCTTCCCGGGTCAGAACCTCGGCCGCGGATTTATACTTGAAGAAACGCCATTCCTCCGATGCCAGCCCCATCTTCTCGAGCATCTTCTTCATGTAGGTCCGGGACATTCCCAGCCCGAGGAGCATGACCCCACCCTCGGGATCGATCACAATCCGATCGGCGACCGACGCCAGGTGGTACATCCCGATGTCTGCATAGTCGAAAAAGATCACGACCTTCTTGCCCGCGTCCCGGACTTCCTGCAGCTTCTCCCGGACCTCCCACCGGAGCGCCATGGACATACTCATGGATGAGAGGTTCATCGCCACACCCGCGTAGCGATCGTCTGTGCGCACTTCCTCAAGACCGCGAATGAGCTCCGTGAGCGTATGTCCCCCATTGTCAAACCAGCGATAGCGCCGGTAGCGGGTGCGCCCTTTCATGTCGAGGGAAAGATAACTGGTCCCTTTCGTCATGGCACTGCCGAGAGTAGGCTCCCGGTATCCGATGCGGACGCCGTAGGTCGTCCGCAGCAAATCACCGTCTTCGTTGTGATCCGGGCTGGTCGACACGCCGAAGGTTCCCAGTGATACGGAAATGCCCCAGGTGTAGGAATCATCCTTCCGGGTCCTCCCGAAGACACTGATCCCGGGCAGGAACTCCGAGGCAATTCCCGCGCTCCACTCCGGATCCTCGGAATCATGATGATCCAGATGAGTCAGATCTCCGAACACGGTGAGAATCGATGATCCGAAGGGACGGACGCCCGCGTCCAGCACATAGCGTTGCTCGCCGTCATGGAAGGTGAAGGCCGTCGCCGCGCCCAGCGAAAGCTGTTTCGCCGGCCGCCAGATTGATCCCAGGGAAATCGCCTTGTCGTTGCGCCTTTCCCAGGTGTCCCCGCTGCTCCACTGGAAGGCAATTCCCGAAGCCACGCGCCCATCTCCTGTGGAGAGCGCAACGGTGTAGTCGGTCATCGATTGCTCGGGGGGAATCGTCCCCACGTAGCCAGGGCCCAGCACACAGCCCAACTGGTCCCTATCCCACTTCCAATGGGTGACTCCGAAACTCAGGGCCCGGCCCCCGAGAACCAGCGACCAGCTCCGGGGGACACCCGTTTGGGGCTCCGGCTCCGACCAGAAAAACTCGGCCTCCCCACCCGGCAGCATCCGGAACGCGGCCGGATTGATGAATCCGGACAGGGCATTCCCCGCCACGGCAGGTGAGCCGGGCAGGAACCCCACATGACCGGCGTAGGGCGCCAGGTACGGGAGGTCCTCCGCAAAGCACCGGGGCGCACCGGCCAACAGCAACGCCGCTATCATCGTCACCGCAAACAGCAACCACACTCTCTTCATTTCAATTCCTCCTCAGGGGATAGTTGGAAAACGCTCTGCCCAGTCTACTGGTTCAGTCCGGGCAGCGTCAACCGTGCGAACGGAAACCGGCCCGCGAGCGAAGGACCACCCTGCCGCCTTCCCAGATGAGAACGAGGGCGAGAAGGAACAGCACTACTGCTGCAATCCCCACCGGCTGCCGGCCGAATT
Organism: Candidatus Eiseniibacteriota bacterium; assembly: GCA_023132135.1. Classification (GTDB taxonomy): domain Bacteria; phylum Arandabacterota; class Arandabacteria; order JAGLYR01; family JAGLYR01; genus JAGLYR01. The sequence continues at coordinate 2,708 of JAGLYR010000178.1, forward strand.
TCCAGATGAGCATCGCCAGGGCCGTGAGCGTCACGCCGACCATCAGGACCATCGGAATGCCGACGAACAAGCGGCTCTCCGACAAACGGCCGAGCCAGGCGAAGATCACGATGAGCGCCAGGGTAGCCAGCAGCTGGTTGGTGGCCCCAAACACCGGCCATATCAGTTTCCAGGCCGGCACCGGATTGCCCGCATGGTCGTGGAGCGTGATCAACACAAGAATGGCGGGCAACACAAGCGTCAGTCCAGTCGCCAGCATCCGCCCCGATCCCCCCTTCATCCCAAACAGCTCCTGCAATACGTAGCGCCCGATCCGTGTGGCGGTATCCAGCGTCGTGAGAACAAACGTTGAGACGGCAAGGAAACCGAAATGGCGGCCGGCCGCCGCCGGCAGGTGGATCACCTCGAAGAATCGCCCCATGGCGGCAGCAAAAACGGCAAGGGGTTGCTGTTTCAGCACAGGGTCTCCCCGCCCGAGCATCATCACCGCGCTCATGGCCATCACTGCCACCACACCCTCGAGCAACATGGCGCCGTAGCCGACCCGGCGCGCGTCCGCCTCGCAGTTCAGCTGCTTCGAGGATGTTCCCGATGCGACGAGGGAGTGAAAACCCGACACTGCCCCGCACGCGACCGTGATAAACAGGAAGGGGAAGAGCGATCCGATGCCCTCGCCGGACCAGGCCACAAACGCCGGGTACTTCTGAGGAATTCTCCCAAAAACCAACCCGGCGAAACCAGCAAGCACCGAGGCGTACAGCAGAAACGACGAGAGGTAGTCCCGGGGTTGGAGCAGGATCCACACCGGGGTCACCGACGCCACAAAGCAGTAGGCCACGAGAATCACGGCCCACGTCTTCCGTGGATCGTCGAAGAGAACCGGTAGCATTGCAGGCTCGATCGGCGCCTTCTGCCCAAGATAGATTCCCAGGAACATGAGGGGCACGAAAATCACCGACGCCACACTCAGACGCAGCCGGAGACGGTTGATGCCGACTCCGAACGCTATGGCCAGGACAACGTAGATCAGCGACGAGGAGGCGACTCCTCCGTCATGCTTGAAGGTAAGTGATGTCAGGTCGATGAAGACGACGAGGACGTAGACGAGCGCAAGCCACACGAAAACAAGAAAAAGGCGGCGCGCCAGCGGGCTGAGCTCCTCCCGGGCCACATCCGCGATGGATCGGCCCTGGTGACGAATGGAGGCGGCAAGCGCAGCGTAGTCATGCACCCCACCGACGAAGATCGAGCCCAGAACCACCCAGATCAACACCGGGACCCAGCCGAAAGCGACGCCGGCGATAATGGGCCCTATGAAAGGTCCGGCACCCGCGATGGATGAGAAATGATGACCGAGGAGAACCGGCGCGCGGGCCGGAACGTAGTCCACGCCGTCCGTCATGGTATGGGCCGGGGTTGGCCTGCTGTTGTCAATACGGAAACGGCGGTCGAGAAACCGCCCGTAGAGAAAGTAGGCCAGCACGAAGCACACGCAGGAGAAAACGAGGATGAAACCGAGCAAGGTGCCTCCCTGTCATCTGGCAGCCGCCGTCCTCGCCGCGCGAATCCCGATATGCGCGTGGCTCAGGTACGGGTACGCATCCGTCCTGTACGCGTTGCGGGGATAGTAGGTGAAGAACTCCCACGACCCCCCGCGGACCACACGACGGAAACCTTCCGCCGGCCCCGTGGGATCAATCTCGTAGTCCGCCCCCAGGTCGCATTCGTGCCAATCGTTGCACCATTCCCACACATTCCCGGCCATGTC
>JAGLYR010000179.1 GCA_023132135.1 Candidatus Eiseniibacteriota bacterium
TCCCCCCAGGGGTAGAACCGCTCGTCGTCATACTGGGCAGCGAACTCCCATTCGCCGTCCGTGGGCAACCGGTACCCCGCGGCACTGTAGGGATCTCCGCCCCCGCACTCCCATGTGGAGTGATCATAGGCCCGCGCCACACCCTCCTGCAGACTCAGCCAATCACAGAATGCCGCGGCTCCGTACCAGGTTACCTCCTTGACAGGATGGTCCGGGTTGGTTCCGTGCCCGGCGTCACGGAGAGAAAACACGCCGCCGCTAAACTGGATTTCGCAATTGGGATCGTCCAGATCGACGAGCTCCTCGCAGCTGCCGTCCAGGTTGTCCTGAACCGACGAGGAGGTGGCGGTGACATAGCCGTTGTCGTAGGCCCACCGCAGCCACTTGAGGAACTCCTCGTTGGTGACCTCGTACCGGCCGATGCTGAAATCCCGGGTCAGGGTCACCGCGTGTTCGTCCCTCCCGCAATAGGCAACCCCGTCTCCCATTGTGAAGGACCCGTGGGGGACAAGGACCAGATGTTCGGGATATGGCAGGTCCAGCTCCGTGGTCCTGCTGATCACATTGGACAGGTCCGACTCGTTGGGCACCTCGTCCCGGGTCTTGAGAGCAAAGTAGTAAGGGGTCGCCTCGGCAAGACCCGTCACGGTGAAGCTCTCGGGCGTCCCCGAAGGTTGCGGGACAGGCACCCCGCCCACGGGAGTAGCGGCATCCCACGTACCCGCTGTGATCTCCGCCGTGTGGTACCGCAGGTCGTAGACGCTGGCTGTGCCCTGGCCGCCATCGTCCCCCGGGGCTGTCCATGTCAGCTCCACCGACGAGAAGGTAACCGTTCCCGCAGCCAGATCATCAATGGGTGCCGGTGCAATACCATCGGTCACTGCGACCGCGACCGTGTCCTTGTCACTCAGTCCCAGAGTGTCGATAACCTCGAGTATGACATCGCGCGTCCCCGTGCCGGAGAACTGATACGAGGCCGTCGGATCACCCGCGGTACTGTAGTCATAGACCCCGTCACCTCCCCAGTCCCAGCGGAACTCAAGATTGCCGATAGGGTCCTCGGCATCGGACGAGAGGGAAGCATCAAACTGGAACATGGTGGCCGTCGTCCCGGATACCGGATCGACAGTGAAAGCGGCAACGGGGGGCGTGTTCGTTGTACCCGCTACACTGTTGGAGACCGCGGACCAGTTCCCGGCATCGTCCCGTGCCTTCAGCGCGAAGTGGTAGGTCGTATTGGGGTTCAGCCCCGCGAGGGCGAAAGTCTCGGGGGTCCCGGAAGGTTGCGGGACGGGCACCCCGCCCGCGGGAGTCGCGCCGTCCCACGTACCCGCTGTGATCTCCGCCGTGTGGTACCGCAGGTCGTAGACGCTGGCTGTGCCCTCGCCGCCATCGTCCCCCGGGGCTGTCCAGAGCAGCTCGACCGAGGTCGACGCCACCACCCCCACAGTCAGATCCGTCACCGCCGACGGCGCCGTCGTGTCCGGCACTTCCGTCACCTCGACCTCCACTGTGTCCCTGTCACTCAACCCCCGCGTGTCCACGACCTTGAGTATCACTCTGCGGATGCCGACGCCGGAGAATTGATACGAGGCCATTGGATCACCCGTAGTGCTGTACTCGTAGACCCCGTCCCCCCCCCAATCCCAGTGGAACTCAAGGCTGCTGAGAGGGTCCTCGGCATCGGACGAGAGGGAAGCGTCAAACTGGAACACCGTCTCGACAGTTCCCGACAGCGGGTCCGCAGCGAAAGCAGCGACCGGAGGGGTGTTGGTCTCCGCACACGGCGAGTTCGACAGGGCCGACTCATTTCCTTTGTCATCGACGGCCTTGAGCGCGAAGCAGTACGTTGTGTTGGGATCCAGGTCGGTGACGGTGAAAGCCTCCGGCAATCCGCCCGCAACGGGGTCCGGTTCGCCGGCGACTTCCACGGCCTCCGGCCAGTTCAACTCCGTAATGCCGCTCGTACTGTAGCGCAGATCGTACGCTGTTGCGGTCCCCGCATCGCCGTCGTCCCCGGGGGCCGTCCATGTCAGGGCGATCGAGTTCGAAGCTGCCAGTCCCACCGCAAGATCCGTAACTTGCGACGGCGCAGTGAGATCCGGAGCGTCCCGCGTGACGTCCTCGGCAACGTTCGACAGTCCCGACCAGTTCGCCATCTCGTCGGTCACCTTCAAGGCGAAATAGTAGGTAGTACTGTCATCAAGGCCCCAGACGGTGAAACTCTCCTCCGATCCGGCATCGCCCGGTGCAGGCTCATCCTCCACCTGAGTTGCCGAAGACCAGTTCACATCCGTGATCTCAGAAAGACCGAAACGGAGATCGTACTGGCTGGCCGCGCCCTGATCCCCATCGTCTCCCGTAGCTGTCCACGTCAACGTCGCCGATGAGTCGGTCACCGAGACAACTTCTAGATCGTTGACCTCCGCCGGCGCAATAACATCGAGCCCGGTCCCGGTGAGGGCGGAGATCCCGTTGGATAGTTCCGACCAGTTGGGGATTTCGTCGGCGGTTTTAAGAGCGAAGTGGTAGGTCGTGTCGGACTGCAGACCGCTGACGGTGAATGTCTCCCGCGTACCGACCATTCCCGGAGACGGCTCTCCGAGGACGGCGATGGCCGATACCCAGTTCTCCCCAGTGATCTCACCGAAGCTGCGGCGGACATCATACGTCTTGGCTGTTCCCTGCTGTCCATCGTCCCCGGGCGCCGTCCACTGCAGCGTGACCGAGGAATCCGAAACCGCGGTCACCGAAATATCCGTCACGGCCGCCGGGGGCGTTGCGTCCACCAGGGGCCTCGTCCCCCCGCCACCACCACATCCGTGAGCCAGGGGGAAAACCAACCCCGCGCCAATGATCCACCTCACCCAGACCCGTGTTGTCATATCCCTGAC
>JAGLYR010000018.1 GCA_023132135.1 Candidatus Eiseniibacteriota bacterium
GTCGCTTGTCACCCTGTCACCTGTCACTGGATCTATGCATCGGCCTTGCCTGTGTGACGAGTGACAAGTGTCGAGTGTCGAGGAAATAGGGCAGCATTCCGCAGGCTAAACGGGACTGTGCTCTGACCAGCTCAGGGCCGACACGGTTGCCATGCCGCGGGGCAGAGTGAATGAACGTTCTCAAAGATGGAGACTCGATCCAGGCTGTTGTCCTGGGTTTCCTGCCGGGAAGGCGGGTGGTGCTCGACGTTCTGGGCGAGAGTGTCCTGGCGTGGAGCGATCTCCCGCTGGTCCGGGGTGAGGTGATCACAGCCGTGGTCGAGGCCACCGGGGACGGTGCCCGGCAGCGCTGCCGGCTCAGGGTTATGGACAATCCGGACCGGCAGGGGGATGAGCCTGTCGTGGGTTGCCTGAGGCGCTCGGGAATCCCGGCCGATGATCTGGATCTCTTCGTCGGGCATGTCGTGACGGGACTCGGGCTGACCCTTGATGCATCTCTGCTCGGGGAAGTCCGCGAGTATGTGAGGAAGCACGAGAGGGGTCTGGACACAGGCGTTGTTCCCCTGAGGAAGTTGAAGGGGACGATTTTCAACTTCCTCGCAGCCAGGGCGCGGGGGCTCCCGGCGTCGCCGAGAGTTCTGGCAGCGGTGGGCTCTCGTCCCGGGACTCGCCTGGGAACCGCCCTTCTCAGATTGATGGAGAGTCTGCATCTGCTGGCCGGCGCTCTGGGCGGCGGGCATCGGAGGGACCTCACCGACCGCGCCCTTCATCTCCGGACATTCTGCATTGATCTGGCGACCGCCCCCTTGCATCTGGACATCCGGGCAGCGGTTTCGCGTCTCGGGTACGTCTACGAGTCGAAGCTGGCGGGTCGGGGCCATTGCCACTGGGAGGCCGACGAGCAACTGGACAGGGAGGATCTCAAGGGTGCTCTCCTGTCCCTCTGGGCTTGTCTCGATAGCTTGGGGGACAAACAGGTTTCTCGCGGGAGGCGCTCCGTCCGGAGGGACCTCGAGAGATCGATGGCCTGGTGCGGGCAGGCTCTGGATACTATCGAAGCCATCCAGGTTCAGAATATCCCCGCCTCGGGCGATCCGGAAACGGCGATGACCTTCCAACTGCCCGTTCTGTGGGGTTCGGAAGCGGGGGATCTTCTCCTTCTTCTGTCCGACGGAATGAGCCGGTTCTGGCTGGACCTGCCCGGGGGCGAGTGCATTGCCGCAGAGCTGGCAACCGCGGGGGGGGACCGGGTGCTCGGCCTTCATGTGCCGGAGTGGGCGGAGCATGGAAACGATCCGGGGGACGGGGACTGGATTGCATCCCTCGCCGCTCGAATCCGCGGCCGCGGGGGCGACGTCGAAGTCCGGCGGATCCAGGGCCCGCCGGAGATTGAGATGGATGTCCGCGGGATGGATGTACCCTCCTGCCATGTGGATATGATGCTGTAGTTCGGACTGCACGAGGACACGGGAACAATGGCAGACCGTCACTGGTGGCACTTGAGGGACGCGCAAGCGGGGGAGGAGGACTGGAGGGCGTCGCTGCTCTTCCGTTCGCTTGCCGAGAGCAGTCCGCTGGATCGGATGCCTGCGGGAGCACAGGAGGCGCTTCCCCTTTTTGCACTTGCTCTCGAGGAAATCCTGACCGGGCGCGGCGCCACTGCGGCGCCCGAGTGCGAAAGGGAAGAACAACCGGCCACCGGCCATCCCGAGGGGGCTTTCCCGAAGGGTCGTCCGTAGCCTGGATCATGCATGAACCCCAGCTTGGGGTTCATGCATGATCCAGGCAGAGCAATAGAGAAGTAGATAATAGAGAATAGATCCCGGACA
>JAGLYR010000180.1 GCA_023132135.1 Candidatus Eiseniibacteriota bacterium
CCGGAATCCCGCTACAGCAGTCCCACTCTCTGGTTGAACTCCCGGATCAGCCGATCCCACTCGTCGGCCTGACCAAACGTCTCTTCCCAGAACTCGGGTTCCCAGAGCTCCCGCAGACCCTCTACGGTCTTCCCCTGTTGCTCGACCCAGGTGAAGTACTTGAAGTTGTGCAGGCGTTTTCGATCGTAGTAGTTGAGCTCGTGGAGGTAATCGATTCCTATTCCTTCGATGTAACGCGCGAAATGCCTGCCTGCCAGATCCCTCGTGTATAGCCCGTGCAGCTCCCGCTGTTCCTGGATCCGGGACCCGTAGAGCTCCGTCGAGTCCGTCAGAGGCGTGAAGATGATATCCTGAGAACCCAGCTCGTAGTACTTGGCCATCTTGATGCCGGCCACGAGATTGCAGATGCTGGAGATTCCCAGGAGCGGCAGATTCCCAATGACGTCCTCCCCGACGCCCAGAGAGCTGAGGAATCCGGCTCCCTCGGGTTCGTTGAACAGGCGCAGGAGCGACATGCACTGTTCATCATCGATGGCCGCCACCATATCCGTGTTTCTCACATTGTGAATCCACGGCACGTGCTTGTCGCCGATTCCCTCGATCCGGTGACCGCCGAACCCGCACAGGAGCAGTGTCGGGCACTGGAGCGCCTCGGTCGCGAGCACCTTCATCATCGGGAAACGGGTCCGCAGGTAGTCCGCTGCCGCGATGGTCCCCGCCGATCCCGTGGCCGCGACATAGCCGGCAAAGCGGCTGTTCTTGTCTCTGACCTTCTCCCAGATTTCCTCGACGATCCCGCCTGTCATGTGATAGTGCCAGATGCAGTTCCCGAACTCGTCGAACTGGTTGAAGATCACGCAGTCCGGACGCGTATTGCGGATCTCCCAGCACTTATCGTAGATTTCCTTGACATTGGACTCGCAACCCGGCGTGGCGATTACCTCCGCGCCAATGGACTCCAGCCACTCGAACCGCTCCCGGCTCATCTCTTCGGGGAGAATCGCCACAGCGGTGCACGCGAGGAGAGCACAATCGAAGGCGCCGCCGCGACAGTAGTTTCCCGTCGACGGCCACACCGCCTTCTGCGAGGTCGGATCGAAGTTGCCGCTCACCAGTCTCGGCACGAGACATCCGAAGCCCGCTCCCACCTTGTGCGATCCTGTGGGAAACCACTTGCCCACCAGGCCGATGATCCGGGCTTCCACCCCGGTCAACTCCGGCGGGAACTCAATCCAGTTGCTCTCTCCAAAGAGCCCCGTCTCCGGATCGTTTTTCCAGGTGATTCGGAAAAGATTCAGGGGATCAACATCCCAGAGACCAACGTCCTTGAGCTTCGCACGGATTTTCTCGGGAATCTTCGCCGGATCCCTCTGCTCGGCGAACGTGGGGATAATGATGTTCTGCTCGCGGCAGCGCTGGATGGTTTTCTCCAGTACTGCTTCGTTGATTTTGTCGATCACTCTCATGGAAAACGGTCCTTCCTGTGTCGTGTTGCCGGGTGCCCGGCATACGTGCCCGGTGGCTATTCCTGAAGATCGCATCAGACTACCCCTTGATCCGGTCTTTCGCAAGCGGTTCTCGGAAGAGCAGAGACAGGAGAAGGGATTGGTGCATTGATCCGGATCGCCGTTTGTGGTAGATTTCTCTGTGATCTTACCCTTGACGACCAATCGCGAGAACCAACGCAACCCACGAACCGGAGCGAGAAACCATGAGTCAGGATCTGAGCCAGCAGGATCTGAAGCAACTGATATCGTCCGCCTTTCCCTCCCGGGATGAAGACAAGGGACTGGCCATCATCGTCGATGTACCCGACGACCAGGTGCCCGATAACGACAAGTGGAGGACCCGTCGGAAAATGGCCAAGGCGTGGGCAGCATCTCTCCAGCCCGTGATTTCCGATCTGGGGCTGGAGAAGGTGACACTCGTCTACTATCCCAACGTCCACAGCAACAACGCGGATCTGCCCGCGAACGGCTACGTGTGGGACGGAGATCCCGGATCACTTGATGCGCCGACCCTCACCGGGGATGGCAAGGCCATTCCTTTCGAGAGGGTTTTCTCGGAACACCAGATCATCCTGGCGCCTACCGAGTTCTCCACCACCGCGCCGCTCAAGCTGAACGCGAAGACCCATGGCTACCGGGCAGCCACGATGCCAGGGTTCTCCAGCGACATGATCCCCTCCCTCAAGTTGGACTACGGCGAAATCAACCGCCAGGTCCAGGCAGTCAAGGAGAAGCTGGACAGGGCTACGGGAGCGGAGATCGAGTTCCTGGTCCACGGCAGCACTCACCATCTCCATCTGGATCTGAGGCACCGGACCGCTCACGCGTCCGGCGGATTTTTCCCCGAACCCCCCATGGCCGGCAACCTCCCCAGTGGCGAAGCGTACATCGTCCCCTACGAGGGCGAGAAGGGTGAACCGAGCAAGTCCTCGGGGACTCTCCCGGTGCAGTTCGGCGACGAGGTGGTCCTCTACCGAATTGAGGCCAACAAGGCGGTCGAGGTGACTTCCATGGGACCCGCCTCCGCAGAAGAAGCGGAGAAAATCCGGTCCGAGCCCGCCTACGCCAACCTGTCCGAAGCCGGATTCGGCGTTCTGGCCCCCTTTGGCGTGAAACCCATCGGCGAGATGCTTCTGGATGAGAAGCTCGGTCTCCACATCGCCTTTGGCCGTTCCGATCACTTCGGGGGCGCCGTCGGCATCAAGGACTTCTCCTCCCCGGAGAACGTCGTCCACATCGACCGGATCTACATTCCCGAAACACAACCGGACGTCGAGGCCCGATATGTGGATCTGACGTACGAGGATGGGAGCACCGAGAGGTTGATGGAGAAGGGCGAGTACACGATCTTCGGGTAGCAAGGCGAGAGCGCGAGGGAGCGACAGGGCGAGGGCGCGAGGATCGGGGACATGACCCGATTTACGGCGGAGCCGTTGACGGCGCAGAGCGCTTGCGAAATTGGGATCGTGTCCCCGGAATCC
>JAGLYR010000181.1 GCA_023132135.1 Candidatus Eiseniibacteriota bacterium
TCCCCGCTTCCGCGGGGACGACGGGAGCGAGAGCCGTAGGGGCGACCCACCGGCGCCCCTACGGCTTCCGATGCCTTTCTCCTTGCACGAAGCACGGGGCACGTAGCACCGCTGTTATAGCCTGGGTTGTTCAGGAATCCCGTAGCGAGCAGCAGGGATTCCTGCATAGTCCAGGCTAGCGGAACCGATACCTCAGCATTCCCCAACTCTCGGACTCGGTGGTCGAGGGGAAGGAGCAGGTGGGTAGGTACCCGGTCAGTTCCCCGAAGCATACCGTCTGGCCCGCCTTGACGATCAGCATACTATTGGGAACATAGACCTGAGCCGGGGGCCAGTCGGTGTAGAAACAGTAAGTCCCCACACCCAATTTCCCCGGTTCACATTCTCCGTCGATGGGCTCGTACTTGACCAGCGGTTCGGCGACGCCGGGAACCGATGGATCTCCACCGCACAGGAACTCCGCCACGTAGTACACGACGCAGGCATCGCTCTCGGAGTCACCCCTCGGTGGATCCACACCATCCATCATCTCCGGCAGCACATCCTCCTCCGGGCTCGTGGAGGATCCGGCCGGGTTGTGGACGCCGAAGCAGAACCCATCACAGATCCAGGTGCACTCCGCCAACCCGAGGACCACATCGAGATGGCTGAGGCCATGCGAACCTGAATTCCAGGTGACGTCAATACAGTACTTCCACAATCCCATCTCGGGATTGTCCGTGGGCAGGACCACGCTGGTGCCGGAAATCTGGCACTGGGCCATGACGGGTTGAGGCATAACTATCGCGAGAACCAGCATGAGCAGAAACACAATCGCGGATCTGGATTCGGTTTTTTCCGGGGACATGGTCGGGCCTCCATACGTGAAGTCATCTCGGTGATGCACTATGGCTCAAGAACCATTATACACCATATGGCCCTCAGTGTAAAGACGGCGCGTCACACTCATCGCCCATCGCATGCGACCCAGTGTTTCCCGAACGGCAAGACTTGAGTAAGCCCTGTCAAAAGCTCCCATGTGGTGCTTTGATTCACATGAAGAGTCGCACCGAACCCATCCCTTGCCAGACCCACCCAATCGTGATGAGAAACGAAGGCTAGTACGAAAATGGGATCTCGCGGTTGTTCGTCTGAAACGAAGGCGGGCGACGCAGCATGCGTCGCCCCTACTCTTCGTGGTCGAAGCTTCTGAACCGGGCAGATTGATTTTACAGCTGCCCCGCCTTGTGCTTCTGCCCCAGCTTCTCCAGCATGTCCTTCGTCATCTCGGCAAGCTCGAACTTCGGCTTCCAGCCCCACTCCTTCCGGGCGACGGTGTCGTCGACGGACATAGGCCACGAATCCGCTATCGCCTGGCGGAAATCCGGCTCATAGGCAACCGCAAACTCAGGGATGTGCTTCTTGATTTCCGCAGCCAGTTCTCCGGCGGAGAAGCTCATGGCCGTGACGTTGAAGTCCGAGTGGTGCTTGAGCTTCGAAATGTCGGCCTCCATCAGCTGGAGTGTCGCATCCAGGCAATCGGGCATGTACATCATCGGAAGCCGCGTGTCCTCCCCCACAAAGCAGGTGTACTTCTTGTTCTTGATCGCCTCGTAGAAGATCTCGACGGCGTAGTCGGTTGTTCCGCCGCCCGGGGGGGTCTCGCTGCTAATGATTCCCGGGTACCGCAGACCACGGACGTCGAGGCCGAAGCGGTGGAAGTAGTAATCGCTGAGAAGCTCCCCGGCAACCTTGGTCACGCCGTACATCGTCCTCGGTTTGAGGACCGTCTCTTGGGGTGTGTCGTCCCTCGGTGTCTCGGGACCGAAAACGGCGATGGAGCTGGGAATGAGCACCCCCGCCATCTCCCGCTTCCTGGCCACCTCAAGAACGTTATGCAGGCCGTTCATGTTCACATCCCAGGCCAGCAGCGGGTTCTTCTCGCCCACTGCCGAGAGGATGGCCGCCATGTGAACGATGTAATTGATGTTGTACTTGTCTACGACTTCCTCGATCGTGTGCTTCCGGCTCACGTCGATGAATTCGAAGGGACCCGATTCCAGAAGCTTCTCGCTTGGTTTCGTCTTACGCCCCGTCGCCAGCACATGGTCGTTCCCGTACCGCTCCCGGAGCGCCAACGTCAGCTCCGAGCCTATCTGACCCACAGAGCCTGTCACCAGAATGTTGCCTATCTTCTTCTCTGCCATGCTGCTACCTCACAGATTGTCCTCGCGGGGGTGCATCAACGCCAGACCACCGGTTTCCTGAAGCGGTGACTATAGCCTTTCTGCGTGATGCGGTCAAGTCGGGAGGGTGAGGACCCCGCTACCACAGGGAGCCCTCCGGCGTGACTACGCCACCCGAGAACACCATCTGGACCGCTTCCTCAATAGTCACTCCGATGTCCCGCACATCTTCTTCGGGAACCAGGACGAGGACGCCCGAGGTCGGGTTGGGCGGTGTGGGCACAAAGACGTTCAGGTATGATCGGCCGTCTGTCTCGCTCATCGTCGCGCCGGTCACGAATCCAATGGTCCGAAGACCGGGCCGCGGATACTCGAGGATCACAGCCCTTCTGAAGGCAATCTTGCCGGCGGTCCCGAAGGACTCCATCAGCCGCCGGGATGCGGTGTAGATGGTGCCCGCAAGCGGGACCCTTCCCATCAACCGATCGGTGAGTCCCGTGAACCATCGGCCGACCGCATTGCGCGTCGCCAGACCCACGAGGTAGACCACAACAACAAGGACCGCAATCCCCAGCCCGGGCACCACGCGATCAAAGACATACGGCAACAGGGGCTGCAGGACCGAATCCAGCGTTTCAAAGAGGAAGCGGAGAACGAAGAAAGTCACCACGATGGGCACGATGACCGCGGCCCCAGCGAGAAGATTCGCCCGTGCATTCATGAGAACCTCCTGGCCTGGATTATGCATGAACCCCACACCGGGGTTCATGCATAATCCAGGCAGAGCAGTGGAGAGT
>JAGLYR010000182.1 GCA_023132135.1 Candidatus Eiseniibacteriota bacterium
CCAGGTTCCGCGATGACCTTACGAACTCGGCCTTCGGCTCGTAGTAATCCAGCAAACCCCGGGTCAGCCGATCGATGAAGAGCGCGATCGCCAGGATCAAGGAGAGCATCACCGCGATGGTCAACGCTCGATCCCAGTCGGCACTCAGCGGGAGGATATGGGCCGTGATGTAGAGCCCGCTGGACCAGATCAGAACACCCAGAGGAGCGGAGAGCGCTGTGACCAGCAAGTCGTCGACCCGGGATTCTGTTTTCGCGGCCCTGCGGCGAATGGCCCTGAACACCAATCGTTTGACCACGTACAGCGCCGCCAGCCAGACCACGAGAGCAATGGGCCCCCAGAACCAGGGGGAGATGTTCCACATCGCGATTCGCTCCAACACGGAACCCTCCTGTGTTTGGACATTCTTCCGGTAGCACACCGGGAACCACCAACCTGCATTATGCACAAGTTTGCCAGTCTGACACTACAACTATCTGGTCTGCACCTGGACTCTCGTTTCTTCAGTTTCGCCCTCGAACTGCCGAAACGGACACTAGTAGGAAAAGTGCGGCTTTGCGACTTCCGGCGAACATGGCGAACATGGAAGATTACGGATGACGGCAACGCAGACCCTCGAGTTTCAGGCCCTTCGGGACTACGTCGGCAAACACTGCGGCCTCGTCATCAACGATGCCGAGGCTGGGGATACGGACACGCGGATCTCGCAGCTCATGCTTGAATACGACTGCGCGGATGGTGCGTCCTTCTATCAACTGATCCGGGGCAACACTCGCCCGGAGATCCGGGATCGCATCATCGAGGTGTTGACGGCTCGAGAAACGTGTTGGTTCCGGGATGCCCACCCGTTTGTCATCCTTAAGGAAAAGATCCTCCCGGCTCTTGCCGGCCCAGCGCACCATAATGCCTCCTCACCCATCCGCATCTGGTCGGCCGGATGCTCCACCGGGCAGGAACCCTACTCCATTGCCATTGCCATGGACGAGTTCTACCGGAGCCGGACCGACACCGAACCGGGCCGGTTCGAGATCATCGGCACGGACATCTCGCCATCCGCTATCATGCTTGCCTTGGCGGGCCGGTACGACGGGGTGGCCATGGCCCAGGGACTCTCAGAGGAAATCCGGCGCGAGTATTTCACTGAGGGCTCACGCACCTGGGAGATCAAGCCCGAGGTCCGGAGCCGGGTGAGCTTCAGGAAACACAATCTGCGGGATTCGACCGCCGAGATGGGCCTGTTCGACATCATCTTCATGCGGCACGTTGTGCGGGACTACACCCGGGAATTCAGGGAGGATTTCCATTCCCGCCTGATGGGCGCCCTGCATCCATCCGGCTATCTGATCCTCGGAACAGGCGAATCTCCCGAAGGGTGCGGCGGCGAGATGGAGGTGCTGTCGTACGCTGATGGAGAATACTACCGGCGGTCAAACTGAGTGATATAGGAAAGGCAAGCCCGCAGAACAGGCGGATGGGATCTTTGCCGGAGCGAAGCCATGGTACCATTTCGAGACAGGCTTGAAAGTGAACTCGGTCGCGTGGGAGATCTTCCAACCCTCCCGGCGGTGGTCACCAGCCTGGAGCGGGCCCTGAGCGATCAGAGTTCCGATGCCTCGGACGTGGCCAGGATCATCTCCCAGGATCCCAGTCTTGCGGCGAACATCCTGAGGGTTGCCAACTCCGCCTTCTACGCCGGGGCTGCCGGCACAATCACCTCAATTGCCGGAGCCGTCGCACGACTCGGCTTTTCGGAAACGCGTAGTCTCTGCGTCACCATCGCCGTAGTCCGGTCTTTTGGCCACATCGGCCAGCATATGGACCACCGCCAGTTCTGGAAGCACAGCATCGTGGCAGCCGTGGCCACCCGGGTGATCGCAGGGTTCTGCAATATGGCGGGAGCGTTCAGCCAGGACGACGCGTACGTGGCCGGACTGCTCCACGACATCGGAGCCCTGGTGTTGGACCAGTATTTCCCCGACGACTTCCAGGACATCCGGGCCATGGCGGACGAGCATTGCGTACCGTATGCCGTGGCGGAATATGAGGTCCTGCAGGTCGATCACGGGGAAATCGGGGGATACCTGCTGCGGCGGTGGAATCTGCCCGAGTCCATCGTCCGGGCCGTGTCGTACCATCACCAGCCTTTCCGGGCCGGAATCGACCACCGCCCTCTGGTCCAGACAGTGCACCTTGCCGACGCAATGTGCACTTCCCTGGGCATCGGCGACGGCGCCGATGGTGTGCCCGCGGGCTTTTCCAACGGCGCGTGGTACGATCTGGATCTTTCCGTGGAACATCTCCCCGACCTGCTCGAGCTCATCACCAGAGAAGCCGGACGGTGTTCGACGCTCGTGTCGATGATCTAGCCTGCATTTCTCACCAGGTTTCTGCTACGGGGCCGGTCCATGGGCTGCGAGTGCGCGACAGGGCGAGGGCATTGTCGCTCTTCCCCCCGGGTTCCACTTCGCTTCACCCGGGGCTACCATTGAGCCGCCCCCTCCGGGGGCTTCAACCCCTCCACAACTGCCTGGTTTCGGACTTCCCGGTTCTGTGGTATTCTGCGCGAAGATGTGCACCCGGGCTTTGCAGCTCCGGTCAGACAAGGGAGAAAGCGGCACTCATGGATCAGACCGACATCGAACGCGCCAGACAGTTTGCGACAGAAGCCCACGACGGCCAGTACCGCAAATCCACAAGGGTCCCCTACATCGAGCACCCCATGAGAGTCGCCCGGATGCTTGAGAAAATGAACGCGCCGCCCGAGGTCATTGCTGCAGGCTGGCTGCACGACACGACCGAGGACACCCGGATCTCGCCGGAAGATCTCCGCCGCGAGTTCGGCGAGAAGGTCGCGGACATCGTCGCCGGAGCGTCGGAGCCCGACAAGTCTCTCACCTGGGAGCGGCGCAAGAGGGGCACCATCAAGAAGCTCAGGACTGTTGCCCTCGAATCCGCCCTCGTCTCCGCCGCAGACAAGATCGACAACCTCCGCTCAACAGCGAAGGACCTCGAGACAATCGGAGAAGGGGTCTGGAAGCGCTTCAAGCGGGGCCGGGACAAGCAGGAGTGGTACCATCGAGGAGTTCTGGGTAGTCTTCGGGAAAATCCAAACGGGATCGCGGAGCATGAGTTGCTCTCGACGCTGGAGCGTGAGATAGAGAGGGTATTCGGGAGCTGAAGGGGTTTCGAGTGACCACTCAAATCGCCGTCGAACACGTCTACCACCGGGGCCGCGGCGCGAAATCCTCGGACTGGATCCTGAAAGACGTCTCCTTCTCGGTGGAGGCGGGTGAACTTCTGACCATCGTCGGCCCTTCCGGTGCCGGCAAATCCACGCTGCTCCGTCTTTTGGCCCACCTCGAGAGCCCGACACAGGGCCGCATCCTGCTGAACCAGACACCACTGGATGACATTCCCCTGCCGGACCTTCGCTCCCGGCTGGGAATGGTGTTCCAGGTCCCCGCCCTCTTCGAAGGAACCGTGGCCGAGAACGTGCTCTACGGGCTTCAGCTGCGGGGCGCGTCCGACCCCGGGCGGGCCAGGGAGATCCTTGACCGCGTCGGCCTGGGGGAGGATTTGCTGGAAAGGGAAGCGATGCTGCTTTCTGTCGGTGAACAGCAACGGGTCACGCTGGCGCGGGCCCTGGTTCTCGATCCGGATGTTCTTCTCATCGACGAGCCGACCTCCGCCCTCGACCCTGCATCGACAGCCCACATTTCCCGCCTCATTCGAGACCTCAATGAGCAAATGGGCCTGACCGTGGTTCAGATATCTCACGATGTGCATGTTGCACGGCAGTGCGGGGGCAATGTGCTTCTGCTGGTTGACGGAGGGATTCCATGTCACTGATTCACATCAGCCTCGTTGATCTTGCCCTGGCCCTGGGTTTCATCGCCGTGGTCATCGTGCTCATACGCATCGAACATCTGGGAGTGGAGAAGGCTCTCTTCGTTGGCGCGGTGCGCGCCATGGCCCAGTTGCTGGCCGTCGGCTATGTCCTCAAAGCGGTATTTGACCTCAACCATTGGTACTGGGTCGTCCTCGTGCTGCTGGTAATGACTGTTGTAGCCGCCCACACAGCCCGAAAACGCCAGGCGGTCGCCATTCCCCACGCGTTCTGGACCATGGCCGCTGCAATCGGAGTAGCCGCCGGCATCGTCCTCGGAAGTCTCCTTCTGGTGATCCTGGGGGTCAAACCCTGGTACCAGCCTCAGTATGTGGTCCCTCTGGCCGGGATCATCATTGCCTCGGCCATGAACACCGCGGCCCTCAGCGTCGACCGTTTCCTCTCCGATATCCGCCAGAACCGACCGCTCGTAGAAGCTGCCGTGCTGCTCGGCGCCACGGCCAAGGAGTCGTGCCGGCCGTTTTCCAAGGCAGCCGTGCGGGCGGGCATGATGCCTCACATCAACACGATGATGGTGGTGGGCATCGTTCAGCTTCCCGGGATGATGACGGGGCAGATCCTCAGCGGTGTGGCCCCCGCCGAGGCCGTAAGGTATCAGATCGTCATAATCTACTGCCTGGTGGCAGGCGCCGCCATCGCATCGCTGACTGCGCTCTCCATCGTGCGGAGGCTTGTGTTCAACCGGCGGGACCAGCTGACCCTGTGAACCGGTTGGGAGAATCAAGCCGCAGATCGTCAGATTACCCCGCGCTCCATGAGAACCGCTATACCAATTCCCACCAACCCCTCGCCGGCGATCAGGCCTGCCGCGACCAGATACGCGTACTTCTCGCTCCAGCGCGGGTTCAGCCGGTCCACTGCAGCCCGGATCCCACCCCCCAGCATCATCGTGATACCCTGGAACCCGGGGAAGATCATTCCAACCCCAAACCCGACGGGCGAGGGCATCCACTTCCGGACTGCGGTTTTCTCCAGTATCGCGAGAGCGATCCCGATACAGGCCCCAATCGCCACACCCGGCAGCGCATACTGCGGAAGCGCACTGAACCCCCTGGAGAGAACCGAGGCGAAGCTGGACCAGACCACCGCCGCAATGGCAGGGAGCTTCTCCGATCCCAATCCGTGCGCATTGGTCAGCAGAAAGAAGATGGGAACCGCCGCCAGGGCTCCGACAAGGACACCGATCATCTGCCCGATGACCTGCCGCCTAGGCGTGGCGCCCAGCAGATACCCGGTCTTGAGATCCTGCATCAGATCCGCCGCTTCCCCCGCGCTCCCGGCCGTGACGATAGCGGTCCCCAAGTTGGCGGTGACACTTCCAGGGGCCAATCCCCCGTACAGGATCTGTGTGATGTGCGCGCTCGCCCCAAGGGGAGCGATGTCCGTTTCTCCCGTTGCCCGAACGACCACCACAGCCAGCAGGAAAGAAATGGGAATAGACAGAAGCCCCATCCACAGGGGGACCCCCAGGGAAACGTTCAGTACGACCGCAATCACAGCGGCGGATGTAACCAACCCGATCAGCCAGGTTCTGGAGCCGATTTCCAGCGCTCCCAACCTGTGATCGCGCGCCCTGCCCATGGACTTCATTGCCCGCGCAACCCCGCGCCACCGGATCAGAAGTGAGGTGAGCGCGGCCGATACAAGCACCGAGCTCCCGACCCACATGGTCCATCCGGCCACCGAGCGATAGCCCAGGTTCTCGATCACCCCGGCCGTGGCCAACCAGGGGGCGATGACGGCCCAGCTCACAATCGCTCCCAGGCCCAGGCTAATCCCGATGCGCGGCCCCACAAGGAATCCCACGCCCAGAATCATGGGGCTTGTCTCGATCCCAAGCATCAGCTCACTGGTTTTGAATCCTGCGATCCGAATTCTCATCCAGTCAAAGAACACGCGGGGCGGAATCGCCAGGAAACTCAAAGGCGGGGCGTCCCGCAGCCAGGTGACGGCTGCGCCGATTCCACCGCAGGCGAGAAGGGCCACCGCTTTCCGCGTCCCCTCTTCCCCCCTGCTGTGCATCGTCTGGATCAGGGATGCGCAGGCAGTGCCGGTGGGGAACACGAGTTTCTCACCAATCACAAGCTGCCGCCTCAGAGGGATTGCGAAGAAGATCCCAAGGAATCCCATGCAGATAAGCCAGGTGAAAACCTGCCATCCGGAGAGCGCAATACCCAGGAGGAAGAAGGTGGCGATGACATTCATTGCATTGCCGACGGTCGCGGCTGCCGATGCCGTAGTCTGGGTCATGTTGTTCTCCAGAACCGTGTACTTCTGACCCAGGCCCCGCATGATGGCAAACCCCATAATGGCGGCGAGGATGGATCCACCCTCGCCCCACCCCGTCCTCAATCCCATGTACACGTTGTAGGCAACAATGAGGACACCCAGGAGAATGCCCGGCACCAGGGCCCTGAGTGTGAGCTCGGCCATGTCATGCCCGCGGTAGGTTGTCGCGAGCCACAGTGCCTCTTCCTGCTCGATGGCATCTTCGGAACTCAGCGGTCCTGAAGAAGACGGACCCGCCTGCGGCCAAGGCACTGCCGGGGCCTGGAGTTGTGTTTCCGTTGTGGACAAGGCAACCTGCCTCCTTCCCAGGGGACACGATGGGGCTCATGCGGAAAATCGGCATGCAGGCACGAAACCTGAACCAGGGAGAGAAGCAAACATCCACCACGGAGACGGAGAAGGGCACTGGAACAAGTCCCTAGTGCGTAGTCCCTAGTCCAAGGAAAAGGGCACTTAAAGCCCCCGGAGGGGGCGGCTC
>JAGLYR010000183.1 GCA_023132135.1 Candidatus Eiseniibacteriota bacterium
TTGCCGCGGCTGTGCCGGGACCTGAGAGACTTGGCGAGCTCTTCGATGTCGCAAGCCACCTCGGGGATGAGGATGGCGTCGGCGCCTCCGGCAATGCCTGAGTAGACGGCAATCCAGCCTGTGTGGCGGCCCATGACCTCGATGACCATGATTCGGTGGTGGGATTCTGCCGTTGTATGGAGCCGGTCAATTGCATCGGTGGCAATTGAGACGGCGGTGTCGAACCCGAAGGTGAAGTCGGTGCCGGCGATGTCGTTGTCAATAGTCTTGGGGATCCCGATGGCCTTGATTCCGGATTTGTGCATCCTGTGGGCTACGCTCAGAGTGTCCTCGCCCCCGATAGCCACGATGAGGTCCAGATCCCACTTCTTCATGTTATCTTTGATCTTGAGTTGGGAATCCGGGTCCTTGAACGGATTGGTCCGGGAAGTGCCAAGGATGGTTCCACCGCGGGGGAGGATACCACTCACGGCGTAGAGCCCGAGGGGTTCGACCCAGCCTTCGACGAGACCCTTCCAGCCCTTCTTGATGCCCATAGTCTCCGATCCATACTTGTCGATGGACCGCCGAACGACCCCCCGGATGGCCGCGTTCAGCCCGGGACAGTCACCTCCACCGGTCAGGATACCAATTCTCATAACCTTATCTCCGCTCCTTTGCAGAGGCCGACACAACGAATGCACGAAACCCAAGGTACTCAATATATCAGCCGGGTGCTGAAAGCAAGCTATTCTTCGATTCCGGCCTTTGGAGGTTGTTGACAACACGAACCGCCCGAACCTATAGTCCCGACATGGCAACCGTCGAGAACCGTAGCGGGGGAGCCGGGGTCCATAATCCGGATAGCGACGAATCCCAGCCGGCGTCCCGGATCCCGGAGCGGATCCTGGTGCTAGTTCCCAACAAGCCTTTCCTGGGCGCGCAGCTGGTTCAGCTCCCGTTCCTCTCGGAGCTGCGGTCCCGGTATCCCCAGAGCCGAATCACCCTGGCCTTGCCGTTTTCCGGCGGATCCATCTTCGAGGAATTCCGGTTCCAGAATGAACTGGTGGGTGGATACATGGAAACGACGCGCCGGACACTGCAATTCCTGGTGCGGTGTGCCGCCCATAGACACGACTGCGTCTACTCCCTTCGCGCGCGTTCGGCCCGGACCGGGTTGGCAGCCCTCGTGACCGGGGCCAGGCGGCGCATTGGATTCGGAGTTCCGGGCAACAGGTTTTTCTTCAACGAGATCGTGGGTCCCAGGGAAGACGCCTACCTTGCCCTGAAGTACATGGATCTCCTGGAGGGCGGACGACAGCGCGTGACCCTGCCGCGAGTGGACCTGTGGACAACCGAGATCGCGCTGAGTGTGACCGCACTCTTTGTGGAAAGGGGAATTCACTCCCCTTGTGTGGGGATTGTTGCAGGAGCAGGGGGGCGGAAGAAGAGGTGGCCCATCCCCAGATTTCTGGCCCTCGAGAAAGAAATCCGGGACAGGTTCCCGGAAGTCACTGTGCTGTATTTCCTGTCGCGGGGCGAGGCCGAGGGTGAGATCGGAGAATCTCTCGCGCAGGTCGACCCGCGCCACAAGTTCTGTCTTGAGGATCTACGGTCTCTTGCCTGCGCTCTGTCGAGATGCACAGTCCTCGTCTCATCGGACTGCGGGCCGGCGCATTTCGGACATCTTCTTGGTATGCCGCAAGTTACGCTCTTCGATGGAGATGGCCGGCCGGGCGAATGGTTCCTGGCCAGGGACGGCGCGGTCCGCGTGGTAGCTGAGGGTGGACAGCCGATTTCCAGCATCGAAGTGGAAGAGGTTGTCGAGGTGGTCTGCCGGACTGTGGGGTTCGGTCTCCGGTAGGTGCGGGAGGGGATTGGATCCGGATCTTATCAATTCTGGCAGAGAGGAGAAGAACCTTCGGGAAATTTGTTGACAAATGGGGTGGCGTTCTTGTAGTGGTCATAGTGCCAGTGTGTCGCAGGAATTCTATACGGATGGGGAATCTAGCACAAGGAGGATGGAATGGCTGATCTGATCATCTCCAAGACCAAGACTAAGGAAGCGGTCAGGAAGTGCAACGTCGCCGGTGAGTTCTACGGCGCGCTGGACAAGAGAGTGAAGGAAATTATCGCGGCGGCGGAGAAGAGGGCCATGGCCAATGGCCGGAAGACGGTGAAGGCCCAGGACCTGTAGGCTGCGCGGGCAAGCTTCGAAAGGCATGGCATCCCCACCGGGGATGCCATGCCTTTCGTTTGCGGTGTTCTCCTACACGACGATCTCGCCGTCTCGCATCACGGCGTTGCCGTCTATGAGGAGGGTGGGCTTGAGGAGAATGCCGTCAAGGTGGGACTCCACCGATACGGTCCCGCCCATGGACTTGTTGTCTCCAATGGCCACATGGACCGTCCCGATGACCTTCTCGTCCTCCAGGATATTTCCTGTGAGGATTGCTTTCTCATTGGCCCCGATGCCGAGCTCCGCAATATTGCGGGCCGGTTTGCCGAGAGGTTTGATGAGTTCTTCCAGTTTGCGGGCGGCCTCGCCCCCCGCGAGTTCCACGGCGTAGCCTTCCTTGACCGTCACACGGATTGGCTCAGAGCGGATCACTCCCACCCCTGCCATGGCGCCGTCAATCACCAGGGTTCCTTCAGTTTCTCCCTCGAGCGGTGCCAGGTAGGCTTCCCCGGCGGGGAGGTTTGTCGACTCGCCCCGCTTGTGGACGATTCCCGTGTCCGCATATCCCTCCCGCCCCCTGATCAGAAAGCGGAGGTCCGTGCCGCCCGGAGTTGTGAGATGGGCTTCGGAACCGGCAGTGAGAATGCCGGCCATCTTCTCACTGCGTCGCCGGATGCCGTCGTAGTCGGCATTCAGGGTTCGCTCCATCATGTCCACTGTTACCCCGGGGAGCGTTGCGATCCTCGCGCCCGAGTTGCACGCGTTCTTCCTCGCCTGGGTGTGGGTCAGGGACATGGACGTCGGGCACAGGATGACGTCGAAGGTTCTCATGAACTCCGCGACCCCGGGGGGAGGTTCCTGGCCGTTTCGGTCCCGGGGGATGATCTCGAGAAGCGTGGCTTCCGAGCGGAGCCATCGCGCTGCCTCCCAGAGGGCATACCCGACCTCCCGGCAGGGTTCATCCGTGATGACCAGGCACGTCTCTCCCGACTTGAGCCCCATGCACTTTTCGACAGCAATCCCGGCTGCGTCCTCCAGCGACGGCATGTCTAGTCCCTTCTCCTGTTGGGGAGACGAATGCATCGTCCGCGGTCCAGCCGCTGGGCAAACCCGGCAACCCTCTGCTCGGCGGGCTCGATTTCGTCGCCGAACTTGTCCCGCAGTATACGAGCGATCTCCCGGATGGTCCTGGACCCATCGCACAGATTCCAGACTTCAGTACCAAACGAGTCCAGGCGGACTTTGTAGCAGGGGTTGGTCAGTCGTTTTGTAATCCAGTTGCCGAGGGGGCCGTCGAACCGGGGTACGAGGACTATGACCTTCTCGTCTTCCACCAGGAAATCCCGATTCCGAAACGGGATCCGGTCAAGAATGTTGATTTTCTCACCCACGATGCCTCCCGCTTTTGTGGTCAGAGAAACTGCGGAGAGTACTCTACCACAATGCGAACGAAAGCATCTACAGATTCCGCATCCGGCCTTGACATCCCCCTCCCGCCGACTCTATCATTCCTGACCCGCGTTTTTCGCCAAGGAGGGAAATCAGTGTCGGCTGTTGCAAAGGGCAGTGGAGCCGGGAACGTCGGGACGTATGTCCCGTCACAGGCGTTTCTGACTCGAGGTGCAGGCAAACACAAGGAGAAGCTGGCCAGTTTCGAGGTTGCTCTGCGCAATGCGGGCATCGCCAGCGTGAACCTGGTCCGGGTGTCCAGCATTTTCCCTCCCCACTGCAAGCTGATCTCAAGAGAGAGAGGCCTTGCCCAGCTCAAGCCCGGCCAGATCGTACACGCGGTGATCAGCGAGAACGCCGCCAACGAACCCCACCGGCTCATGGCCGCGGCCATCGGGGTCGCGATCCCCCGTGATCGTTCCAGGTACGGATATCTCTCAGAACACCACAGTTTTGGAGAAGCAGACGATAGAGCGGGGGAGTACGCGGAGGATCTGGCCGCCCATATGCTGGCCACGATCCTGGGGATCACGAAGTTCGATCTCGACAAGAGCTATGTTGAGGAGAAGGACATCTGGCGTCTATCGGGCCAGATTGTGAAAACCCGGAACGCGGTGCAGTCGGCCGTGTCGGACAAGAATGGGCTCTGGACAACAGTGCTGGCCGCAGTAATCCTTCTCCCATAGCCGGCATTTCTCACCAGGAGGTTCGAGATTGAGCCCCCCCCTTTTTTCACCACCCTATGGATTCCTGGGACTGGAGCCCGAGCGGTCTCGGCTTGAGACTTCCCGTTTCGTTGTACTCCCGGTTCCCTATGAACAGACGACGACCTTTGGGGGAGGAACCCGGTCCGGCCCCGAGGCTATCCTGCGGGCTTCCCGGGAGGTGGAACTCTGGGACGATGAACTGGGGGCTGAGCCGGCGGAGATGGGCATCCATACCCGGCCGGCCCTGGAGCCCAGCGCCTCCGGCCCGGTCGAGATGGTGGACCGGATCCGGCGAGCGGTCTGCGACCTGGACCACAATGGCAGAATCCCCGTTCTCCTGGGGGGGGAGCACACCGTTTCCGTCGGGGCCGTCCAGGCTATCGTCGATAGGCGACCGGATCTGGTGGCTGTGGTTCTCGACGCCCACGCGGATCTCCGGAATGAGTACCAGGGTTCCCCTTTGAGCCACGCGTGCGCAGCCCGGCGGATTTCTGAGCAGTGCCCCATTGTTCAGATCGGAATCCGGAGCATGTCGAAGGAGGAATCGGGATTCGCGGGGGACGAAAGCGGGGGTTTCTTCTCGATGGGGAGAATCCGGTCGGATTCTGATTGGATGGGGGAGATGATTTCCCGGGTCAGCGGCAAACGCGTCTACCTCTCCATTGACCTCGATGTATTGGATCCCGGGATCATGCCTTCGGTGGGAACTCCCGAGCCCGGTGGACTCGGGTGGTACGAGATCACATTGATCACAGCCGAGATTGCGAAGAGCGCGGAGGTTGTGGCCTTTGACGTGGTTGAGCTGGCCCCGATTCCGGGACTCATCGCTCCGGATTTCCTCGCCGCCAGGCTCGTGTACAAAGTGATGGGCCAGATCGCAGGCGAGTTGTAGAAAAGAGCACCACGGAGCCACGGAGAAATGAGAGAGGGGCGGCGCGTGCGCCGCCCCTGCCTTGGTACTTCTTTCCGAATCAGATGTGTTGCTTTTCCACTACCAGCCAACCTTCACTTGGCCGATGTAGACTCTCTGCTCGTCCTCTGTCAGAATAGCACTTTCCTCCGCCGGTAAGAAAGTGGCCACATCGATCTTGAAGAAAAGCAGGTTCAGCCCTGCACCGTAGGTGACAGCGCCGCGGAAAATACCGGTGCGGAATTTCAGCAGCACCATGTCCAGTTCGGCGCCGACGTGGATCTGGTCGCCGAACTCGAGATTGTCCACCTGGTTGAGGAAATCCTCAATATCGGCCGTAAGTAACAATCTTGGCATCGGCTGCCAGGAAGCACCAACGACGAGATTGCGGTAGAAGTTATCGGATTCCTTGTTTTCCTCCGGGTGTTCAGCATCCGGCCCCGGGGTCTGTATCTTGCCGAGGATGTTGCGGAAGCTGGCTCCCAGGGCGATGTTCCAGAACCCCGTTGGGTAGTAGGCGGCGAGGTCCACGGCCCACCCGTGGTAGGACTCAGGTTCTTCGGACATGGTGCTCACGACCTCATCCAAGTCGGCGGGGTCGATCCGTAAGGATTTGGCCCGGCGGTTGATGTAGCGGAGTGTGATTCCAATGGCGAGAGGGTCGAAAGCCATACCTGCTGTCCCGATCTGGGCGACAACATCGGTGTGGAAACGCCCGTAGACCGGAGGGGCGAAGTCCGGGGTCTTGGGTGCGAATTCAAGGGCCGGACGCCGCATGATCACCGTGGCCCGCGTGTCGGCGTAGAGGGCGGCGCCGAAGTTGCGCGTTGCGAAGCCGACAAGGGGCGCGGTCCGGAACCCAAGGCGTTTTCCGTAGAATTCCTCTGCGTCCTCGAGAAGAGCGTCGCGTTTCGTGTCATCCTGGTCCCAGCTCGTGTCCTCCCACTTCTCGAACGTCTCCTGGTGATCCTCGAGGAAATCGAAGAACTCGAGCGTTTTCCCGTTTGCCCCGAGATCAACATTCGGAACACTGAGGTCGAACGAGAAAGTACTCAGGAGGGCCGGGTTGTAGCTCCAGAGGCACCCTCGGCCCGGGACTGCAACCCCCGTGTTTCCCATTCCCAGCGCGCTCACATCCGCCCGGAAGGGTCCAGGCTGGTCCGCCGCCACAATACTCGGAATCAGAATGGCTACTGCCATCAGACTGAGGAACAAGCGAAACCTGCTCATCTCCAACCTCCTGTCTCGGGGCATACGCCCCTCAACGAAGAACCCGACGCGCTGAACGCCAGGCTCGTACCGCCTGGAGGACTTGGCTTCCAGGATGGAAACCTTTGTGTCCATTCCAAGCACGTGGTAGCATCCTAAAAAAGCCGCGGATAGCTGTCAATGCAATTCCTCGGCTTCCGTTGTGTTCGATTCCTCCACAGGCAGGGCCGATGTCAGCACACGGACTTCACTATCGGGCTCAGGCTTTACGGTCTTTAGCAGAATCTTGCGCTCTTTGCCCCAGGCATTGCGGCGTGGACCGTACTCGTGGGGAAACGGGGTTCTGCGGCGTGGGTCCGGATCTTCGAGTGGCGAGCGTTCTGATCCACCGGGGGGAAGAACCGCCGCTGGTGGGATCGGGCGGATCGGGGACTGTGTTCTTCTCGGGATGCACTCTGAGATGCAAGTACTGCCAGAACCACCAGATCTCTCAGGGTGGCCTGGGAGAATCCACATCTGCGGAAGCTCTGGCCGCCCGACTGCTGAAGCTGGAGGCGGAGGGGTGCGAAAACGTGAATCTGGTAACCCCCACGGCGCAGCTGCCGGGGATCCTGGAGGCGCTTGGGATTGCCCGTGGACAAGGTCTCAGCGTTCCGGTGGTGTACAACACGGGGGGCTACGAGTCTGTCGAGGTTCTCCGGCATCTCGAGGGAATCGTGGATGTGTATCTTCCCGACTTCAAGTATGGGACGGATGAGGCGGCGGAGCGCTACTCGTCCGCGCCGGACTACGTGGATTATACCCGGGCCGCTATCCGGGAGATGAGTCGGCAAGTGGGGCCGCTGGAGATCCGGGACGGAGTAGCGGCGCGCGGGCTGATTGTGCGACATCTGGTTCTGCCCGGCAACCTGGCCCGGACGGATCTCGTGCTCGGGTTCCTGGCGGAGGATGTTCCCGCCGAAGTTTCCCTGAGTCTGATGGCCCAGTACCGGCCTTGCTTCCGGGCTGCCGAGTTCCCGGAACTCAACCGGAGACTCAGGGCGGCTGAATACGAGCAAGCGGTAAACCTGGCCGAATCCCTGGGTTTCACACGTGGGTGGTTTCAGAGCGTAGAGGAGATCGACGGGGGTTTCCTGCCGGATTTCGACGACGACGATCCCTTCTAGGGCTGAGAAAAAGCAGTCCGTAGTCCCTAGTGCGTAGTCCCTAGTCCAAGGAAAAGGGCAAGGGCATTGGAATCGGTGCTTCGTGCCCCGTGCGATGTTGCTTGACGTGCGCGCCGGGATATGGTATCATCCTTGTGTCGAAGTGATGTTGCGCGGCATCACTCATGATTGCCTTGCTGCGGGGCGGGCCAACTTCGAGGCCCGCCCCGCTTTGTATCCTGGGGGGTGGGCGGAGTGCGCCGATGGATTTCCCGGGAAACAGGCATAGAATGGTGGGCAGCGTCCTGGCCGGGCTGCTTCTTGGCCTTGCTGCGACTCCGGCCGCGGCCGGCCCTTCCCCCCTCGCGCCGTCCCTGAGCTATCTGGCCCAGGAGAAATCCCCTGCAATTCTCAAGTCCCCCGCGTTTCAGGCAGATGGGCTCTTCCTCTCTCTCCGTTTCCGTTCAACCCTGGCTGACGAGCGGATTGTGGAGCTGGAACAACAGGGGTTCCGTTTTGATCGGGACGGCGGGGAAGTACGGCATCTGGACTCCATCTACCCGGTCCGGGTCGCGCCGGGCAACATGGCCAAGGTGGGGAATCTTCCAGACCTGGAATGGGCGGAGTGCGGCTGGCGGCCCGGAATTGTCCCGTGCCTTAATGTCAGCCGTGACGAGGTCCGTGCTTCGGCGGCGTGGGATCTCGGCAGCGACGGGACCGGGTTGCTCGCGGGCCAGGGTGTTCTAATTGCGGATTTCGACACCGGGGTCGATGTCTATCATCCGGCCTTCTGGTTTGCAGACGGCGACACGCTGGAGTGGGTGGATGTCAACGGGACGCGGCGGTTCGAAGACGGTGTCGATGGAGTCGACTTCAACGGGGACGGACTGATTGGGCCGGATGAGACCTTGGGGTTCTGGGACGGGAAGGTGGAGGATCCGCACAACATGATCCCGAATGATCTCGGGCAGTTCGAGGCGGATCGGGACTGGCTGTACCTGGACAGAAACCGAAACGGCGTGCGGGACGTCGGGATCGACAATGGCTTCTCCGAATTCGATCCGGCCTTCGGTGAACCCATATTCCTCGTGATTGATTCCAACGGGGACAACACTCTGGACGTGGGGGAGCGCCTGGCGTCGCTGGGAACGTGCAAGGTGCGCGCCATCCTTGAGCCCGGCGCCAAGGAGCGGCGGCGGGGTCGGGATCTGATTTGGGCAGGCCGCGATGAGCGGGGTCACGGGACCTCGGTGGCGGGAGTTCTGGTTGGCGAGGCCCCGGGACGCTTGCTTGCGGGAATTGCGCCGGGAGCCGAGCTTCTCGTGGCAGACGCGTTCGCCGGGATGGATCTCGGCCAGCTGATCCTCTGGGGACTCGACCAGGGCGCCGATGTGATGCTCCACGAGCTGGGAACCTGGGTCTGGGACTACATGGACGGGTCCTCCAACGCCGAGCGCATGATCGACCTGGCCGCAGCCAAAGGCGTGGTGCAGATCGTGGCAGCCGGGAACCTGGCCGGGAGCGGGAAGCACTGCCGGAGCACGGTCGAGGGAGAATCCCCATCCCGGATTCGGATGCGCTGCCCGGCCTCGGAGGGCATCCACACGATCTGGGGTTCGTTCCTCTGGCGCACCCCGGCGAAAGATCTGCGGATCCGGATCCGCAGTCCGCGGAACAGCTGGGTCACCCTCTCGGGTTCGGGGACCCAGAGTGCCGGCGGGGTGCAGTACTGGTCGTACCGGGGGACCTCACCCCGGGGAACGGCCGGGATGTTCTTTTCCATCGAGGGCGAGGCGGATCTGGGGGGCGACTGGCTGGTGGAGATCCAGGGTTCCTCAGAACCGGTGACGGTGGACGGCTACGTGAGCGACGATGAGAGCGGGTGGATCGGGGGCACGCTGTTCCTCGATGGAGTCTGTGACGAGGGAACGGTTGGCTGGCCGGCCAATGCCGACAGCGCCATTACCGTGACCTCCTACGCCACGAGAGACTTGGCGGTGGACACCGGCAGCCTGAGCCGTTTCTCGAGTCGAGGTCCCCGGATCGATGGGCAGGCCGTGATCGATCTGGCCGCGCCCGGAAATCATGATATCCGCGCGTGCCGGAGCAGCGGACAGTCCGGTGTACCCATCGGCACCTACACCTCCTTCGGAGGCACCTCGGCAGCAGCAGCTCACGTCGCTGGAATTGCGGCGCTGGTGCTCCAGGCGAACCGGGATCTGCGGCATTCGGGGACCCGGTATGTGTTGGTCGAAACGGCCGCGGCAGATGAATACACCCGGGATGTCCCTAATCTCAGCTGGGGCTACGGCAAGGTGGATGCTCTGGCTGCCGTGGCGATGGCGTTGGATATCGAGGTTCCACCTTTTGTTGATCCCTTCCTGCCGATGAGCCGCATTTCCCTGGAACAGAATTACCCCAACCCCTTCAATCCCATGACCACCATCCGCTTCACGTCCGTGACATCGGGCGAGATGTCCGTCAGGATCTACGACGTCCAGGGACGCATGGTGCGGGTCCTCATGGATCAATTCGTTGCCCGGGGTGAGTGGGAGACCCATTGGGACGGCACCGATGACTGGGGAAGGCGGGTGGCAAGTGGTTTCTATTACTGCCGGCTGCGGTTCCGGGACGAATCTCATTCAAGAAAGATGCTCCTGCTGGAATAGCCTGGATAACCCAGGCTATAACCCCTGCGTGACTGACACAGAACCACAGCATTCCGCAGGCTACAACTGGAGTCGTCTGTGCAACCTGTGCACGGCTCTTCAGTGTTTTCTGCTTTCGCCTTGCGACGTGTGTTTGAGGGTGGCATAGTGAGAACCGGGATGCGTGTCGCCGGGAACACGACAATTGGGAGGGTGCAGGCTACAATGATGCGAGGGAATCATGTCATCGGAATGGCGGCTCTCGCCGCCGCGGTGCTCATGGCCGTTCCCTGTGCGCAGGCACAGAATCTGGAAGGCCGCGTGGTGGAGCACACCCTTGACAACGGGATGAAGCTGATCCTGATGAGGCGCTCGGCGGCTCCCGTAGTCAGTGCCGTGATCCGGTACAACGTCGGTTCTGTTGACGAGACCAAAGGGAAGACGGGGCTGGCGCATCTCTACGAGCATCTGGCATTCCGCGGCACCCGGATCATAGGAACCCGCGACTATGATCTGGAACGGCAGATTCGTTCCCGCATCGACTCCCTCCGGACAGCGCGCCGGGATCTCATCCATTTGCAGGAGGAAGGGGCCGGGACGAAGACCGGTACCGTCGATGAGATGCTCAGCAGGCTGGAGGCCGATCTAGAAGCGGTGGTGATACGCGAAGAGCTGGACCAGATCTACAACATCAATGGGGCTGTAGGGCTGAACGCCAGCACGACGGCAGACCTCACTACCTTCGTGGTGGGTCTGCCCGCCAACCGCCTTCCACTCTGGGCGGTGTTGGAATCGGATCGCATGGCTCACAGCGTTCCCCGGGACTTCGAAGTCGAGAGAGACGTTGTGGCCAGGGAGAAACAATCCCGGATTGAGGATGATCCCGAGGCACGACTCTACCGAACGTACATCGAGACCGCCTTCAGCGTCCACCCCTACCGCAGACCCGTGCCCGGGTACGAGGGGGACTTGAAATCCATCCGTCCGAAGGAGGCAAAGGCTTTCTACCACACGTACTATTCACCCGGCAACGCGGTGGCCGCCATCGTCGGGGACATCGACATCCAGGGGGTCATTGCCTTGGCGGAGACTACGTTCGGCCGGGTGCCTCCCCGGAGTCTGCCGGAGCGGTCCATTCCCGCGGAACCTCCGCAGGGAGAGAAAAGAACGGTGGTCCTGGAACACGACTCGGAACCTGCGCTGTTCCTGGGATTTCACAAGGGCAGCATTTGCGGCGCGGACGACCCGGTGTTCGAAGTGCTGATCGAGATTCTGACCGGGGGCAACAACGCGCGCTTTCACCGGTCTCTCTTCCTGGACAAACGGATGGCGATGGATTTCTCCTCATGGATCGGTCCCGGCGATCGCTATCCAAACCTCTTCACCATTGCGGCTCGGCCCATCTGGCCTCACACGGGCGAGGAAGTGGAGGAAGCTATCTGGGCCGAGCTGGAGTGTCTGACCCGGGAACCGGTGACGGATAAGGAACTGACCCGGGCCAAGAACCGCCTGGCTGCGGATTTCCTGCGTCAGCTCCGCGACAACCGCGGCATGGCGAAGGCACTGACATACTACCAGTGTGTGACAGGGGACTGGAGGTATCTGGAGAGCAGGCTGGCTCTCATAGAAGCAATCGGGCTGGCGGAGGTTCAGCACTGCGCGGCGCGGCACTTCGTGAGGCAAAACTGCACCGTGGCGATTCTCAGAAGCACGCGGGAGAAGGAACATGAATAGGCCGGCGGCTGTGCGGTTACTGTTCCTTGCTCTCCTTGTGACGGTGTTCCTGCCGTCCGGTACCGGGTGGAGCATCCATCCCCGGGAGATGGAATTCGGGCCCCTGGATTGGGATCCGCCTGAGCCGGGGCGCGTGGTCATGGACAACGGACTCGTGGTCTATTTCCTTGAGGATGACGAGGTTCCGCTGGTTGAGGTCACCCTCTATTTTCGCACGGGCTCGGTGTATGATCCCGCAGAGAAATCGGGCCTTGCCCGCCTTGCGGGGAGGCTGGTTCACCACGGGGGGACCGCCCGGCGTTCTCCGGAGCAGATTGACTATGCGCTCGATATGATGGCAGCGGATCTTGAGGTCTACGTCCGGGGCACATACATTGCCGTGGCGTTCTCTGTCCTGAAGAAGGATGTGGACGAAGGGCTCGATCTGCTGGCCGATCTGCTGAGGCGTCCGGCTTTCGACCCGGAGCGGGTTGATCTGTACCGGCAGGAGCGGTTGGAGGAAATCCGCCGGCGATACGACCGCCCGGGCAGAATCGCGGCGGGTGAGTTTCGAAAAATGGTCTATAGCTCCGGCAGCCCCTGGTCGCGGATGGCGACCGCCGGGAGCATTTCCAGTATCAAGAGGGGCGACCTCATCCGGTTCCACCAGCGGTATTTCCGGCCGAACAACTGCATCGTGAGTATCTGCGGGGACCTCACCGGGCATGAGATGATCAGGAAGATCGGTGCCGTGCTCGGGGACTGGGAGTCGGGAAACCCGACGCTGCCTTTGCTCCCGAAGCTGGAGTGGAACTTCGTTGCGCAGACGGGCTACGTGGAGCGGGCGATCTCGCAGTCCTACATTCGCGTGGGGCATCTCGGCTACCGGTACCACGACCCCGAGGAATTCGGGATTGAGATGATGAACTACATCCTGGGCGGAGGAGGGTTTCTCTCGAGGCTCAGCAGGGAAATCCGTTCGCGCCGGGGACTGGCCTACTCCATCCTGAGCCGGCTCGACCCTGGCGAGGATCTGGGGCTTTTCGAGATTCGTTGCCAGACCGATGCGGCGACGACCCATGAGACGCTGACCCTGATCCTCCAGATAATCCATGAGATAGTGGAGAATCCGCCGGGGGCGGAAGAGTTGGAAAGGGCCAAGGAAGCCCGCATCAACGAGTTCGTGTTCGCGTTCGACTCCAGGGCGCGGATCGTCCGCCAGGCGGCATGGCTGGAGTATCGTGGATACCCCGAAGGCTATCTGGATCACTGGGTGGACCGCGTGCGTGCGGTGACGGCGGAGGATGTCCACCGCGCCGCCCGGAGGCTTCTCCACCCCGATGGACTCACGATTCTTGTGGTGGGGAACGAGTCCCGTTTCGATCGGCCGCTGTGTGAATTCGGGGAGGTCAATCGAATCGATCTATCTATTCCATGCCCTTTTCCGGGAGAGAAACCGTGAAGGAGAAACGCGTACTCAACCACGGGCGGATCCGGCTCGTGGAACAGATGGGCGGCGACGGGGCCGTAGTCCGGGCCGCGCGGCGCTGCTGGCGGTCGGTGAGCAAGGGCGATGCGTCAGACCACCGTCTGCTGGTCCATCTTCTCAAGCACAATCACGGGACACCTTTCGAGCATGCGGTTTTCACTTTCGACATCAAGTGTCCTCTGTTTGTAGCAAGACAGTGGTTCCGGCACCGGGTCGCGTCCTACAACGAGGTCTCCCTGCGGTACTGCGTCGCGGAGAAGGAGTACTATGTCCCTGACGATCTGGAACCCGAAGGGCGGATAACCTACGATAGGACGATCCGGCAGGCCTTCGAGGTATACGATCGGTTTCTGGCCGAAGGGGTGCGGAAGGAGATCGCTCGGGCTGTCCTTCCCCTTGCCCTCTACACGGAATTCTACTGGACCATCAACGTCCGCTCTCTCATGAACTTCCTGCATCTTCGTCTCGCTCCCGGCGCCCAGCATGAGATCCGTGTCTACGCGCAGGCTCTGCTGGAGATACTGGAGGAAACCATGCCGGTCACAGCCAAGTGCTTCCAGGAAAACGCGCTGAACCCGCAAGTACCGTCACGCGAGGACGGCCCTTGAATCTGCTTCTTCGGCTGCTGAAGGGGTTGTCCGTGGATTCAGGGCCCCGCGGCATGGGCACCGGAACTTGACTTCTCCCCTGAAACCTGATAAACTATTATGTGTAAAAATGTTAGATGATGTTCTGGGTTTGGCGATCCGTCCCGGTCCGAGGTGTGTCCTGTGCGCGATTTCCGCCAGCCGTTTCGCAATTCTGTCGCCAGAGCAGCGTTGTTGTTCCTGGCGGCTGCCTGCGTAATTCCCTGTGCCGCCTCCGCTCAGGGCTTCTGTGACGTTCACTGTGTGCTCGAGGATGTGGTTGGGGAACCGGTGAGCGCCAGGGTGTCCATCCGCGGGAGCGACGACGGATCCTACCGCCCGCTGCCGGATTCAGTTGGTATCTATCACAGCTGTCTCGGGGGATATTTCTACGCCTCCGGGTCCTTCGATGTGATCGTACCGACGGGGACGACGCGGTTCTACATCTCCAAAGGCTTCGAGTACACGCCTCTCCTGGAAGTTGTGAACGTCGCGTCCGACACGACCCTGGTTTTCGTGCTTGATCGGTGGATTGATCTTACGCAGGACGGATGGTACCCGGGGGACACCCATGCTCACCTGGCCCACCAGGTCGGAGAGGGTGGGGAGGAGGGGTACTTCCTGACCCAGCAGGATGGATACCGGATGGGTTCCGCCGAGGGGTTGAGTGTTGTCCACTACCTGGACAACGACCGGTTCTTCACGGGGGCTCCCGATCCCGTCAGCACCCCCGATTGCATCGTTTACTTCTCGGAGGAATACCGGAGTTTCATCTTCGGGCATCTGGGTCTCCTGGGTCTGGAGCATCTGATCCTTCCATGCACTTCGGGGCCGGTTCCTTCCTGGCCCATGAACCGGAGCATCCTGGATTCCATCGTGGTCCAATCCGGCGCGGCGGTGAGCTACGCGCATCCGCTGAGCGCCGCTTGGCTTCTGGATCCGAGGATGTGGCCGGGTGGCGGTGTGGCCCGGGAGTTGCCCATCAATGCCTGGGAGGGCAACGTGCTGGCCATGGATGTCCTGGCCTACAGCAACGGCCGCAAGGTCCTGTATCCCTGGTACAAGATGCTGAATTCCGGCATGCGAGTATGGGGATCGGCCGGAACGGATGCCGTGACTAACCGGGTTCTGGACCCACCGGTGGGAGGATTCCGGATCTATGTCAACCTGGGGGATTCGGCCCTGACGTATGATCGCTGGGTCCGGGCCTTCCGGGAGGGAGCCAGTTTTTTCTCGAGCGGGCCCCTGTTCCGGGGGTTTGAGCTGGGAGGAGCGGGTATCGGCGACAGCCTGGTGTTCGAGAGCCAGGTGCCAACGTGGATTGATGGGGAGATCTCTTTCGCCAGCTACTACCCTGTCGAATCCATTGAGCTCATCCGCAATGGACGCGTCGTCCGCACGTTTGCCCTCGCTGCGGAGACGCCCCAGGTGGTGGATACCACCTTCAGCGTTCTGATCGACGAAACCGGCTGGTTCGCTGCCCGGGCCCGCTGCAAGAATGTCTTTCCCGAGTTTGTGATCGGCGACAGCCTCATTGCCCACACCAATCCGATCTTCGTCCGCTTCGGTGACGACCTGCTCTATGCGGAGTCGGACTACTGGGTTGGCTGGTTGGACACCGTGGAAATCTACCTGGACCGGCACGGCGAGTGGGACAGCCCGGCTGATTCGGCGCACGTATATGACAGGGTCTACCAGGCAAGGGACTACTACCGCTCGGTCACCAACTGGCCGCCCAGCCGTCCCGAACTGATGGATCCCGGGGATGGAGACGAGGTCTGCACGCTTACCCCGCGTCTGTCCTGGCATCCCTCCAGCGATCCGGACAACACGGTTTACTACCGGATTTGGTACGGCACGGACAGCACATTCACGAACAGGACCGTGGCCGACAGCCTGACCCTGACCTGGTTCGATGTCGAGAGTCCCCTGGCGGATTCGACGACCTACTTCTGGCGTGTCGCGGCGTGGGACAGCGTGGGGCACGAGGTCTGGAGCGACGATCCGGAGTGCCCGGGGTACCCCAACCAGCCCTGCGGGTGGCGCTTCGCCACGGCCTATGATCCCGATTGCCAAGTCCAGTCTGTGAATCGTGAACCGTTACTCGGGAGCCCTCCCTATCTGACCGCCTACCCCAATCCCTTCAACCCGGGAACCACCATTGTTTTCAACCTCCCCTCCCCATCCCATGTTTCCGTGAGGATCTACGATGTGGAAGGTCGTCTCCGCTCCGTACTTCTGGAGGAAACGCGGGAGGCGGGCTTGTACCGCACGTTGTGGACAGGCCGGGACGATCGCGGCTGTTCGTGTGGGCCCGGGGTGTACTTCTGCCGGATCGAAGCGGGGGGCGAGAGCGCAACCCGGAAGATCATTCTCCTGCAATAACCCAGCCTGCATTTCTCACCAGGTTTCTGCCGTGAAGGGCATTGTGAGGAAATTAGACATTAGAGATTAGACTGCAATAGAGAGTCTGCTGCTTTTCTATGATGCTCTTTTCCGAGCTCTAATTTCTAATGTCTAATGTCTGGTTTTCGGCTACGCTCACAGGAGCGTAGCCCCTTGAGCACGCTGTCGGTTGCTGATAGCGTGTCGGCGCGTTCGAGCGGTGGGGAAGGGGTGTATGAACTTGTCTCGCGAGACGGCAGAACATCGGCGGCGGCCGGGCTGGACGAGTCCTCTGGCAATTGGCGCCCTGATCGGATTGATCACGGGCGTAGTGGAAGTCGTCATTCTGTGGACTGTGCGCGGCGCCGTGATTTCCCACGAGTACTTCATTGTAGCGGTATTCCTCTACACAATCGCCGGATTCCTGGCTGGGTGCTTCCTGCTCATTCTCGCGATGCCGATCCGCCGGACTCCACCGCCGAGGTCTGTGTCGGCATCCGGGGCCGTTGCTTTCTTCGCTTTCATCCAGACGGTCGGCTACCTGAACGCGCTGTGCCTTCCTTCGTCGACGGCCTGTATCTCCCTCATTGTGACCGGGCTGGGCCTGGTGGGGTTCGTCGGAGCGGGGCTGGTTCTCAATCGCGCGTTCAGTTCCCTGGGGAGGACACGCTGGGCCGCGAGAGTCCCGTTGGTTTCCCTCGGGTGGGCTCTGGCGGCCTGCCTGTTCGCCTTCGCCGCTCTTGTGTCGTTCATCCCGGCGCGGGGGGAGAAGTGGAGGGGGGATGATGAACCGTCGTCGGAAATCAATGTGCTGTTCATGGTGGTGGACGCGGCTCGCGCCGATCATCTCTCGTGTTACGGCTACGCGCGCAAGACCAGTCCTTGCATCGATGAGTGGGCATCCTCGGGGGTGCTGTTCCAGAACGCGCTGGCCCAGGCGCCGTGGACCAAGCCATCCACAGCCACGTTGCTGACGGGCCTCTATCCCTCCGCGCATGGCGTCACTCTGCCGGCCAACGCGGTGCCCGGGCACCTGCATCCTCTGCCCGAAATCCTGAAAGAGGCGGGCTATCGAACGGCGATCTTCACGGACAACTACTTCATCACACCACTGTTTGGTTTCGAGAGGGGCGTGGATCACTTCATGGCCATAGACAGATTCTGGTTCCGCGATCTAATGCTGGGCCATCTTCTCGGGGTAGCGTCGCGGCGCGTGCATTTCCTGGAGGAGTTGCTGTGGCGGATGGCTGTGGCCGAGCGCCAACTCCTGGGGGCTGAAACGTGCTCCGGGGAGCTTGGGGCCAGGGAACTCACCGAAGTGTTCCTGGAGTGGCTGGACGAGAGGCCCACGGCCCGCTTTTTCTCATACATCCATTTCATGGAGCCCCATGCTCCCTACGATCCGCCGCCGTCGTACGACGCCCGATTCCTCCGGGCGGATCTGCGCAAGCGTCCCCGGGTCACGCATTTCCCCGACTACTCCGGGTTCCTGCCCTTCGAGCCCGGGTGCCGGATGTCGGCCGACAGCCTCGAGACCATGGTGGCTCTGTATGACGGCGAGATTCTGTTTGTGGACGAATGGATTGGTTGGCTGATCGGTGAACTGAAGCGCCGGGGGCTCTATGACAACACCCTGATTCTGCTCACCGCGGATCACGGGGACGAGTTCTATGAACACGAGGGGTGGGGACACGCGCACTCACTGTTTCAGGAGCTTCTGCACGTGCCCCTCATTCTGAGTTGCCCGCGGGGCGTGGTGGGCGGACGGCGCATCCCGCATGCGGTGCGCCACATCGACCTGCTTCCCACCATACTCGAGATCTGCAATATCCCTGCCCCGGATGGAATCGACGGCGCCAGCCTGGCGCCGATTCTCTCCGGCATCGAACCTGCTGATCCGCCGCGGGTTGTCATGAGCGAGATCTATCGTGAGGGCCACTTCGCCCGGAGTCTCGTCGTCGGGAACGAAAAGATCATTTTCTCGCAACAGGGTCTGGAGAAACATCTGGCACTGTTCGATCTGGAGACCGATCCCGGCGAGACGACGAACCTTGCGGAGACGCACAACAGCCGCGCCCAGGAGCTGCTGGCCCGGCTGAATGAGCTCTACGCCATCTCGTCCGACAAGGCGGTTTCGGGAACGACCGTCACCATCGACGACGGAACCCGGGAGCGCCTGGAGGCCTTGGGATATATCCAGTAGAATAGCTGGCGATGTGGCGAGTGCGAGAGTGGGGGGGGTGTCGCTCTTTCCCCCCGGGTTCCGCTTCGCTT
>JAGLYR010000184.1 GCA_023132135.1 Candidatus Eiseniibacteriota bacterium
CTTTCTACTCTCCACTGCTCTGCCTGGATTATGCATGAACCCCGGCGTGGGGTTTATGCATAATCCAGGCTAGGATTCCTCGCCAATGGGCAGCACAGTACGAGACGCTCTCCTTTGGGCTCAGGGTCTTCTCGACCCGGACGAAGTGGATGTATGCCGGATCGAGATCGATCGTCTGCTGGCCAGCGTTCTGAATGTCCGGCGACACGATCTGTATCTCGATCCCGGGCGCGATCTTAGTGATGAGGAGAAAGAGCGATTCCACTTCCTCTGGAGCGAGAGACTCAGCGGGCGACCCCTCCAACACCTCCTCGGGGAAACCGAGTTCATGTCGCTTCCCTTCCGTGTGGCCCCCGGTGTGTTCATCCCGCGTCCCGAAACCGAGTGCCTGGTCGAGAAGGTGATCGATCTGGCTCCCCAGGGACATAGCACGTGGGTGGATATCGGCACGGGCGCTGGTGTCGTGGCGGTTGCTCTCGCCGTAGGACTTCCGTCGGCCACGGTGATTGCCTCGGATATCTGCGGTGATGCTCTCCGGCTGGCCAGAGCCAACGCGATCCTCAACGGAGTTGCAGACCGGGTACGATTCGTCCGGGCGAACGGCCTGACGAGCTTCCGACACACCGGCCGGGTCGACGGTATTGTGTCCAATCCTCCCTACATTGCCGAGGTCGAAATGGAGCATCTGCCGGCCGAGGTCAGGAATCACGATCCGCTTCCAGCCCTTCACGGCGGGTGGGATGGACTCGATCTGATTCGTGAACTGGTATCCGCCGCCCCTGGAATTCTTAAACCCGGCGGGATCCTGGCCATGGAGATCGGCGAGACACAGGGGGATGCGGTCGTGTCATTGCTCCGTGCGGGTTCATTCTGGCGGAGCACCGAAATCGTGAATGACCTCACAGATCGGCCCCGGGTCGTGGTGGCTAGCCTGGATTATTCATGAATCCCTGCTGCGAGTGTCGCAGGATGTGTCTGGACTTCGTTGCGCCGCCCTCTCTCTGTTTTTTCCTTCCCTTTCTCCGAAGATTGGAATAACAATGGGTGTGGCTCCGCTTCCCCGAAGATTGGAATAACTAATGGGTGTGGCTTCCGCCGCTTTGCACGGAGGTAGTGGCGGTGGGCGTCTAACCTGTTGGATGTCTGCTGGGCCCACGGAGGTGGAGCGGTGGAACTGTCTCGGTCAGGGACCGATACAACTGAAACGAGAGCACTGGGCATGGACAAGATTGTCATCCGGGGTGGAAACAAACTGGAGGGGATGGTCCGGATTTCCGGATCGAAGAATGCCGCGCTCCCCATCATGGCTGCGACCCTCCTGAGTTCCGGGGAGAGCATCATTGAGAACGTGCCCGACCTGAAAGACGTTTCCACCATGGCACACGTTCTTCGCATTCTTGGCGCCCAGGTACGCCCGGAGGACAACCGGCTGACCATCGACACGCGGGCTTGCCGGTACTGGGAGGCGCCGTACGAGCTGGTTCGGACCATGCGCGCGTCGGTGTATGTCCTGGGGCCTCTGATCGCGAGGTTGGGGCGCGCCCGGGTTTCCTTGCCGGGCGGGTGCGCCTGGGGACCCCGGCCGGTGGACTTTCATCTCCGCGGGTTGACCCGTTTGGGCGCGGACGTGCGGATTGAACACGGATACATTGTCGCCGAGAGTCAGGGACTCAGGGGGGCCGAGATTGTCTTTGAGGTCCCGAGCGTTGGAGCCACGGCGAATCTGATGATGGCGGCCACCTTGGCCAAGGGCAAGACCGTGATGAGGAATGTGGCCCTGGAGCCTGAGATCACGGCTCTGGCGGAGTACCTGAACGGGATGGGAGCCCGGATTACGGGTCAGGGCAGTCCCGTGATCGAGGTTGAGGGAGTATCCGAACTCCGGGCCGGGAAGGGTGTGGTGATCCCCGATCGAATAGAGGCCGGCACATACATAATTGCCGGGCTTGTCACGGGCGGGCATCTGCACCTGGAGAACTGCAGCGCTTCACATATGGGCGGCATGATCGACCAGCTTGTCGAGGCGGGGGCGACCATCCGCGCAGGGGAGTCGTCCATCGAAGTCCAGGGCAGCGGGAGACTGAGGTCGGTGGACATGACGACGGCGCCCTTTCCCGGTTTTCCAACGGACATGCAGGCCCAATACATGGCGCTGATGAGCCTGGCGTCGGGAACCAGCGTCATCACCGACGAGGTGTTTCACGATCGCTTCACACACGTTCCGGAGCTGCGGCGTCTCGGTGCGGACATCGAGGTGGAGGGAAACCGGGCCACGGTCCGGGCCGTGGACCATCTGAGCGGCGCGCCGGTAATGGCTTCGGATCTGCGGGCCAGTGCGGCCCTTGTTCTCGCCGGGTTGGTTGCGGAAAGACAAACGGAGATTCTCCGCGTCTACCACATCGACCGCGGGTATGAGAGAATCGAAGTGAAACTTCGCTTGCTGGGTGCGGACATCGAACGCGTGCGTGCGGAGATGTAATTTGAAAAACATCGTTCTCGGAACGGCAGGCCATATCGATCACGGGAAGACGGTGCTCATCAAAGCCCTTACGGGGGTGGACACGGATCGTCTCAAGGAGGAGAAGGAACGCGGGATTTCCATCGATCTGGGGTTCGCATTTCTGGACCTTCCCGGAGACGTGAGGGCCGGGATCGTCGATGTTCCGGGACACGAGCGGTTCATCAAGAACATGCTGGCTGG
This sequence comes from Candidatus Eiseniibacteriota bacterium, assembly GCA_023132135.1. Classification (GTDB taxonomy): domain Bacteria; phylum Arandabacterota; class Arandabacteria; order JAGLYR01; family JAGLYR01; genus JAGLYR01. Next base: position 2,702 of record JAGLYR010000184.1, read on the forward strand.
GACCTGCGGTATCGACGCTGTGGTCATGGTGGTAGCGGCCAACGAGGGTGTCATGCCGCAGACGCGGGAACATCTCTCCGTCATCGACATGCTGCGAATTGAACGGGGAGTGATCGCCGTCACGAAGACGGATCTGGTGGATCCGGAGTGGCTGGAGCTGGTGAAGGCGGATGTTGATGTTCTCAAGAAGGGCTCAGTTCTCAGGGATGCCGAGATCATCCCTGTTTCCGCGGTGACCGGGGAAGGGCTTGAGGATCTCGTCGAAGCTCTCGGGCGGTTGGCGGCGGTGGTGCCGGAACGGTCCCTGGGGGGGGCGGCAAGGCTCCCGGTGGATCGGGTTTTCACGGTGGAAGGATTCGGAACCGTTGTCACCGGGACGCTCTGGAGTGGGGAGATTGGGGAAGGGGATCGGCTTGTGCTCCTGCCCCACGAGGCCGAGGTGCGGGTCCGGAGCGTGCAGGTCCATTCCCGCTCCGTTCCCAGGGCGGTGGCGGGCCAGCGGACAGCCGTGGCGCTTCACGGGTTGGGCAGAACAGAGGCGAGCCGGGGGGATGTTCTGGCAACCCCGGGTGCCTACGCAGTCACCCACATGATTGATGCCCGGATGGATCTGGTTGCGGACGCGGCGAGGCCGGTCAAGTCCCGATCGCGTCTCCGACTTCACCTGGGTTCCTCGGAAATCCTCTGCCGGGCCGTCCTTCTCGAGAAGGATGCATTGGCGCCCGGTGATTCCCAACTGGCGCAGATCCGGCTGGAAGCACCCGTGGTCACGACCCGGGGAGATCGTTTCGTTCTCCGCTACTACTCACCCATGAGGGTGATTGGGGGTGGGGTTGTACTCGACCCGATGCCCGGGAAACACAAGGCCAGGGATGCCGGTATCCTGGAGCGGCTCGCTGTCCTGGAAACAGGGACCCCCGAGGACCGGGTGTTGGAGATCCTCGTCGCTGCCGGCGGCAAGGGAGAGGGCCTTGCGGAAATCGGCCGGAAAATGGGAATCGAGACTGACGAGGCTCGATTGTTGCTCCGGGGCTTGAGCGAGGAAAACAGGGCTCTGGAGATTGGCCGGAAGCTCTGGGTTGATCGCGGTACACTGGATACGGTGTCCGGGAAAATCATCGAAGTCTGCGAGGACTACCAGAAGAAGAATCCCGTCCGCTGGGGCATCTCGAAAGAGGAACTCCGGACCCGTGCCGGTGTGCGGATCGCGCCCGCAGTAGTGGAACGGGCCTTGGAAATCCTGGTGACGGAGAAACAAGTGTTCCAGAAAGCCGACCGGATCCGGGGTGGCTCCGAGGATCTGACCCTTGATCCGGCGAAGGAGCAGTTGCGGCGGAAAGTCGTTGCTCTGATGAGGCAGAGCGGTTTTTCCCCGCCGCTGGTCTCGGCACTGGCAGAGCAACTGCCCGGCCTGGGTGCGAAGCCGGTGGAATTCCTTGACACCATGGTTGATTTGGGAGATCTGGTCAAGATCAGCCCGACGCTCTATCTCCACGCCGACGCTGTTCGGGAGGCGCGCCGCAAACTGTCGGAGTTCTTTGCCGCCAACGACCGGGTTTCGGTCCCCGAATTCAAGGGTCTCATCGGCGGTGCAAGCCGCAAGTATACGATTCCCATTCTCGAGTATTTCGATGTAACAGGGGTGACGCAGAGGGTGGGGGATGCGAGAGTGGCAGGGGTAAAGAGCGCAGTACAGGATCTCACCACGAAGCCACGAAGGGGAGAACCCTCTGGAGAATGAAGTCTGGAAGATCCTCGTCTCCTCGCCCGCGTCCAAGCTAGACTGAACCCGCATGCGGACTCTTCTCACGGATTACTTGGACGGATTACTTGGAAGGAGACAACCCATTGCCGGAACTCATTGATCTGAGAAGCGACACGGTGACGCGTCCTTCCCCGGGGATGCGAAAAGCTATTGCCGAAGCAGAGGTCGGAGACGATGTCCATGGAGATGATCCAACCGTTAACCGGCTCGAGGAGCGGATGGCTGAACTCACGGGCAAGGAAGCGGCCCTGTTTGTGCCCTCGGGGACCATGGGCAACGAAATTGCCGTCCGGGTCCACATCCAGCCCGGGGATTGCGTCATCGTCGACCAGATGGCCCACATCTATCGATTTGAATGCGGTTCCGCTGCGATCCTTTCCGGAGCGTTCATGCAGCCTCTGCCCGGCGATGGAGGGATTCTGAAGGCGGAGGAGGTTGCGGAAGCCATTCAGGAGGAAACCCTCCACGCTCCTGGGACGCGGTTGGTTTGTCTGGAGAACACTCACAACTGGGGCGGCGGCTGTATCTGTCCGCTCGACGGGATGCAGGAAATCCGGGGGATTTGCAGTGAGCGGGGTATTGCCGTTCATCTGGACGGGGCCCGGCTCTTCAACGCTTCGGTGGAAGCGGGAATAGATATCCGGACCTACAGCGAGACAGCGGACTCGGTGATGATCTGCCTGTCCAAAGGGCTGGGTGCGCCGGTGGGGTCGGTGTTGATGGGAACACATTCCTTCATCCGTCGAGCCCGGCGGTTTCGGAAAATCCTTGGTGGAGGCATGCGGCAGGCAGGGATTCTGGCGGCCGCAGGGCTCTATGCCATGGACCACAACATCGCCCGGCTCCGGGAAGACCACGAGAATGCGCGGCGGCTTGCCGCGGCGCTGGATAATCTTGATGGTCTCTCGGTGAATCTCTCCCGAACGCAGACCAACATCGTTGCTGTGGATGTTTCACCCCCTGCTCACTCGGCGGCCGAGATCCAGGACAGTCTGGCCGAGCGGGGAATTCTGTTCCTGCCCATGGGACGCACCAAACTGCGCCTGGTCACGAACCTCGACGTGAGCCGTGAGGACATCGATGTCGCGATCGCTGCGTTTCAGGATTTCTGGGCTATGGAATGAACTTGTCATTCCTTGACAGGCTTGCTATAGTGCGCCGTGGACCGGAGGTACTGTTGCTCGCGCTTTCGAGCACTACGATCACTCGCGTTTCGCCAAGGGGGCGGGAAACTGTGGAAGCGCGGTCCAGACCCAGGACGCGGCCTTTGGTCCAGTGCGAGGGAAGCCGGCTGGTCGAAGGAACCTTGATCGACCGGATCGGCGGGCTTGTGAGGGAAATGGACGCCGCACTGGCCAATGGCGAATATGACCGTGTTGTCCGGCTTGCGGAGGAGCAGGAGAAACTCCTGGAAGCCCTCATGAGCTGAGGTCTTTCCCAGAGCCTGCACCGCCGGGGATTCTTCGCGGCCGGGGGAAATGGTCTTCACGTCCTTCTTGTTGGTGAGGGGGATTGCGCCGTGGGAATACTCTTCTTGGTCAGCACTCCCATCGGCAATCTGCAGGACATCACGCTCCGGGCCCTTGACGTTCTGGGCTCGGTAGATCTCATTGCCGCTGAGGATACCCGGAGAACCAGGATCCTGCTGACGGAATTCGGGATCTCGAAGCCGATTACCAGCTACCATGATTTCAGCGAAGGGAAGAAAGCGCGGGCTCTCACAGCGCAGATGGCCAAGGGGAAGCAGGTGGCCCTGGTCAGCGAGGCTGGAAGCCCCGGTGTTTGCGACCCTTGCTACCGTCTTGTCCGGGCGGCGATCGAGAGCGGGATTCCGGTGGTCCCGATTCCGGGCCCGACAGCGCTCATTCCGGCCCTGGTGGTGTCCGGTCTTCCGGTCGACAGATTCGTGTTCGAGGGGTTCCTGCCGGCGCGCAAGGCGGCCAGACGAAAGAGACTCGCGGCCCTCCGCTGTGAGCGGAGGACCTTGATCTTCTACGAGGCTCCCCATAGATTGATGGACTTTCTCGGGGATCTCGGGGAAGAATTCGGGGACAGGCGTATTGCTGTGGCGAGGGAGCTCACGAAATTGCACGAGGAAATCCTCCGGGGGACGGTGAGCGAGGTTGTCGAGTCGTTCCTGGAGAACGGCCCCAGGGGAGAACTCGTGGTGGTTTGCGAGGGGGTAAAGGAAACCGGCGAGGAAGACCCGGAAGTCCTGAGTCGGGTCGATCGCCACCTCGATTGGCTCTTGGGGACGGATCGGGTTTCGCTCAAGGAGGCCGCCCGAGAGGTGGCCTTGCTCATGGGCTTGCCCAGGAAGACAGTCTACGGCCGCGCCGTGGCGGTGGTTCGTGCTCAAGAAGATGGATAGGCCGCATCATGCACGGACCGTTGACGCGATACGGTCGCAGGTTTTCGCGACAGCATCTGTCGAGTGAGAGACACGAGGCCGGCAAGGGGACTGACGGTGCAAGCGTTCAAGGATCGTATCAGGGCATGGATTGAACCTGCAACGAGTGCCATGGCCCGGATGGGGATTCACCCGTCAGCCCTCACGTTCCTGGGTCTGATCTTCAGCCTGGGCGCCGCGGTTGCGTACGCCAAGGGCCACTTCCCCCTCGCGGGGATTCTGTTCCTGCTGGCCGGCGTTTGCGACATGACCGATGGACCAGTGGCCCGGATTACGGGAAAGAGTTCACCGTTCGGCGCGTTCCTGGATTCGTCCGTCGACAGGTATTCGGAAATCCTGGTCTATCTCGGGCTGGGTGCGTACTACGTGCGAGCCCAGCAGGTGGAGTGGGTAGCAGTGTTCCTGGCCTTCTCCGGCTCGCTGATGGTGAGCTACACTCGGGCGAGAGCGGAGGGACTGGGTCAGGAGTGCCACGTGGGCTGGGTTCAGAGACCCGAGAGGCTGGCGATTCTGATCCTCGCGTCGCTCCTGGGGCCGCGCGTTGCAGGTTGGAGTCTCTGGCTGCTGGCGGGGTTGTCCCATCTGACGGCGGCCCAGAGAATCCGCCACGTCTATCTGGTGATGAACAAGCCGGAACCGCGTGCGTGAGACGCGCGCGGCCAGGATTGCCCCCGGCAAAGGTCACATGATGATCAAGTGAGAAGATTTGCAGGGCAAAGGTTGCATGATGATCCGGTGAGAAGATCTGCAGGGAGGAGTGTGGAGATGGGGAAAGTGAGAGTGGCCATAATCGGCGTCGGTAACTGCGCGTCATCTCTTGTTCAGGGAGTGCACTACTACCGAAATGCTGAGGAGAACGAATCCATACCGGGGCTGATGCACCCTCGGGTGGGCGGGTACCACATTCGCGACATCGAGTTCAGCACTGCCATCGACATCGACGCGAACAAGGTGGGGAAGGACCTGAGCGAGGCGATTTTCACCTGGCCCAACAACACGATCAAATTCACGGATGTTCCATCCCTGGGAGTGGAGGTCGTTCGTGGAATGACGCACGATGGTCTGGGCGAGTATCTCAGCCAGATCATCAACAAGGCGCCGGGGCCGACGGCAGATATCCGCGGGCTCCTCGAAGAGACGAAGACCGACGTCGTGGTCAACTACCTTCCCGTGGGGAGTGAAGAGGCAACCAAGTGGTACGTCGAGCAGGTTCTGGATGCGGGATGTGGATTTGTCAATGCGATCCCGGTGTTCATTGCAAGGGAAGCCTACTGGCAGGAGAGGTTCATCCAGCGAGGTCTTCCTGTGATCGGCGACGACATCAAGTCCCAGGTGGGAGCAACCATTGTCCACCGTGTGCTGACCCGGTTATTCCTTGAGCGCGGAGTCCGGCTGGAAAGAACGAGCCAGTTGAATGTAGGCGGGAACACGGATTTCCTCAACATGCTGGAACGCTCGCGACTGGAATCCAAGAAGATCTCGAAGACCAACGCGGTGACCTCGCAGCTGGACTACGACATCGGATCCCGCAACATCCATATTGGTCCGAGCGACTATGTGGAGTGGTTGGACGATCGCAAGTGGGCTTACATCCGCATGGAGGGTCGAACTTTCGGAGATGTTCCCCTCAACATCGAGATGAAACTTGAGGTTTGGGATTCCCCAAACTCGGCCGGAGTCATGATAGATTCCATCCGCTGCTGCAAACTGGCACTGGATCGGGGACTCAGCGGCGCGATCGAGGCTCCGTCTTCCTACTTCAAGAAGTCCCCTCCGGTCCAGTACACGGACGCGGAGGCGCGGCTGTTGACAGAGGAGTACATCACAGGGGTCCCGGCCGCCAGGAAGAAACCCGCGAGGGCTGGGGCTGCAGCTAAGGCTAAGGCCAAGGCCAAGACCAAGGTCAAGGCCAAGGCCAAGGTCAAGGCCAAGGTCAAGGCCAAGGTCAAGACCAGGCCGAAGGTCAAAACGAAGGCCAAGTCCAAGGCGAAAGTGAAGAAAACTAAGGCCAAGAGCCGCATCTCCCGAAAAGGGCGGTAGGAGCGGTCACAAGGGCAGATACCTTCTCCACGGGCTCGGCTGAAACCCGGGTGCCCGGAACACCGTATCCTTATCAAGGGTACTATGCTGGTGGATACTATGCCAGACGGGCTGGCCAGGCTATGTTCAAGGGAGACGAAGCAGCATGAGGAACCTCAAGCGCGTCAAGTGGATAACTGTTCTAGTCATCGCAGGCGTGGGGCTGGGGGGATGGTTGTGGGGTTACGCCGAGGGTAGCAGTGACAGCCTCTACACGGCCCTGGGGGTAATGAGCAATGTTCTCAACCGTGTCGGGTCCGAGTATGTGGAAGAAGTGGACTTGGTCGATCTTGTCTACAGCGGTATCAAGGGCATGGTGGCGACTCTGGATCCGCACTCCCAGTTTCTGGATCAGACTAACTACGGGAACCTGATGACGGGGACGCGCGGGTCCTTCGAGGGACTTGGCATCGAGATTGCAATTCGCAACGGGGTTCTGACTGTCGTATCGCCTCTCGAAGGCACACCCGCGTACCGAATAGGGATTCGGGGAGGGGACAAGATTGTCCAGATCGAGGGTGAGTCGACAGCCGGAATCACGACTGCGGGAGCTGTCGAGAAGCTGCGGGGTCCGAGAGGCACGCAGGTCACCATCACCATTGCGAGGGAGGGAGAGCGGGAGCCTTTCGACGTCACGATAACCCGGGATGTGATCAAACTGAAGAGTGTCCCCTATTCATTCATGATGGATGACGGAATCGGCTACGTCCGCATCAGCCAGTTCAGCGAGGACACGACCCGGGAACTGGAAACGGCTCTTGATGAGCTCTCCAGGGAGGGGCTGGAGGGTCTGATTGTGGACCTTCGGACCAACCCCGGCGGACTTCTCACACAAGCGGTTGCGGTGTCCGACAAGTTCCTGGAGCGGGGCGATCTGATTGTGTCGACCCGGGGTCGCAAGATCGCTCAGAATCAGAGCTACTACGCCAGGCAGGGTGCGTCGGGCGCCTACACCATTGTTGTCCTGGTTAACGGCTCCAGCGCCAGCGCCTCGGAGATCGTAGCAGGGGCGATCCAGGATCATGACCGGGGTCTCGTCGTTGGAAAGCGGAGCTTCGGGAAAGGTTCTGTTCAGACAGTTACCCAGGTCGGCAACGGGTGCGCGCTCAAGCTCACAACGGCCAAGTACTACACGCCGTCGGGACGCTGCATTCACCGGGATAACTGGGAAGAAGACGCGGAAACCGAAGTTGCCCTGAGCGGCGATGAGGAGGAAAGGGAAACCTTCCACACGGAACAGGGCAGGGATGTTTTTGGCGGCGGTGGGATCATGCCGGATGTGGTGGTGGAACTTAAAAGGTTGAGTGATCTTGCGCTGCTTCTGGAACGAGGGGCTCTCTTCTTCAGCTATGCGACCCAGTGGACCAGCCGGATGGGGGAAGCCGCGCAGATTCCCGAAGTCGGCGACGAGATTGTCTCCGAGTTCAGGGACTTGCTTGTGGCCGAGGAGATCGAGTTCGAGGACGAGGCGTTTGAGGCAGAACAGGAGTACATACGGCGCGCTATTCGGAGGGAAATCGCCGATCGACTCGAGGGCCATGAAGCGGCGGTCAGAGTGGCCATCGTGGCCGATCTGCAGGTTCTTGCGGCCGTTGACCTGCTGAAAGAAGCGAATTCGCTGACGGAGCTGTTCGAGATTGCTGCCGCCCGCCAGGCGGATCTGCCCGGCGACGATGAGTAGCCGGGTAGATCACGTGGTCATCTGTGATTTCGATGGCACCGTTGCCCGTGCCGATGTCGGAAACAGCTTCTTTGGAACCTTCGCCGAAGCTCCCTGGGCGGACGCGGTGCAGGAATGGAAAGAAGGGCGGATCGGGTCGAAGGAATGCCTGGAGAAGGAATGCCGGCTTACCACAGCGACCCTTGAGGATCTGAGACGGTTTTCCTCCCTGCAAGACATCGATCCCGGATTCCATGACGTGGTTGGATGGACTCGCGAGCACTACGTGCCGCTGGCCATCGTGAGCGACGGGTTCCGTGAGTACATCAGCCTGATCCTGGGAAACCACGGTCTTGATGTTCCCTGCTTTGCCAACCGGGTGGAGTTCAAGGGAAGTCGCCTGCGGCCCAGCTTCCCGTACTTCGAACGGGGGTGCGGGCGGTGCGCCAACTGCAAGGGTTTCCATGTTCGCCGGTACAGGGATGCGGGGTACCGGACCGTCTTCATCGGGGACGGTCTGTCGGATCTGTGTGCGCTTCCCGAGTCGGATGTTGTCCTGGCCAAGAATGAACTGGCGGATCACTGCGAGCGAGAGAAGATTCCGCATACGCGCATCGCCGATCTGGGCGATGCGCTTCACGTGTTACGGGAGTTAGGCTAGCCTGCATTCCTCACGAGCGCCGATTGACTATCTGCGCGCAAAGCTGCTAGGGTTAAAAGCATGACCACAGGTTGCAGGATCGCTGTCCGATCCGTCTGCAGGTCGGGCAGAAACACTTGAGACAGCCAGAAGGAGGCCTGGTATGAAGATCAGGAAACTGTCGTGTCTGTTCATTGGACTTCTTGTGTTATCGCTGGCGGTGGGATGTGGGGAGGACGACGAGAGCTCCACAGGGCCGGGGCCTGTGCAGGCCCCCGAAATGGGCATCGCCGAAATCACGGTGCCGGATGGTCTGCAGAGCGTGCAGGATCCGATGGCGCAGCAGGCTTTGCAGTACATTACTGCGGCTAACAGATTCGGCAACTGGGATTCGTTTTTCTCCCCGGATAAGAAGGGCGCCGGGACGGCCTTCCGCGACGGTCCTCCATGGACGGAGACGTGGACTGAAGATGATCTCACCATCACGATAACCATCACTGAGGATGCAACCAAGTACTACTGGGAGATCGTGCTGGACGGCACCGATGGGGAATATGACTACGACGAATTCCTGTTTATCGAGTCGTGGCAGACGAAGGATGGCAAAAACGGTGAGATGGTCATCTATGACCCCGAAACCGAAGAAGAGATCTTCAAGTGGGCATGGGCGACGGCTGCCGACGGCACCTACACCTTCGAAATGTATGACTTCGAGAGCGGCGAAAAGGTCGTGATCACCATCGACCCGGATGGATCCGGGACGATGAGTTTCTACTCCTATGACGGGGCCGAGTGGATTCTGCTCTTCAGCTTCACATGGGACGCCGACGGCAACGGTTCCTGGGCGGAGTACGACGAGGCAGGAACCGAGACTGATTCGGGGGACTGGGAAGGTGGAGACGTAGACCCCACGGATATCCCCGACCTGGACTTCATCACGGTCAATCTTCCTGAGCACATGCTCGAGTCCGACGATTACTATGCACTGATTACCGTAGCCATGGTACAGACGGCCAACGCCCTCAGCTCCTTCGTAGAGCTGTACTTCATCTCCCAGGAGGAAGCCGGGGCCAAGGCCGGGGCCAAGGCTACGGCCGGCGAGGACGGCCCGCCGTGGGAGTACTCATGGACGGAGGACGGTCTCACCACCACGGTGACGGTGGATGAGTCGGGGGATCTGTACACCTGGGAAGTGGTTCTTGACGGGACGGACGGGGAATATACCTATGACGAGTGGCTGGCGGCTGAGGCCGAGCAAGCGATGGACGGCTCGTACGGATTCGTCATGATCTACGAACTTGAAACCGGCGAAGTTGATGTCGAGTGGAGCTGGGGCACCGAGGCGGGGGTCTATCAGTTTGAGTTGATCTTCGATGGCGGGGAGTCTGAGATGGATATCACCGTGTATGCGGACCTCTCCGGAATCCTTGAGCAGTACGAGGGAGGCGAGCTGTTTTTCAAGAGCGTATGGGCATCCGACGGCACCGGCGAGTGGTGGGTGTATGGTGACGATCCCGATTCGGGGAGTTGGGTGAAGTAGCCTGGATTATTCATGAATCCCTGCTGCGAGGGGCGCAGGATGTGTCTGGACTTCGTTGCGGCGCCGATTTCGATCCTCAGCGGAGCGAGGCTACGCTTCCGGTCGAAATCGACCCCGCGCCTTGCCAGTCACAACCTGCGTCCCTCTCGCTACGGGATTCCTGAATAACCCAGGCCAGAAGCGGGGTGATTCATGGAGAGCGCAAGCGACGGACAGCAGTATTCCCCAATCCCA
>JAGLYR010000185.1 GCA_023132135.1 Candidatus Eiseniibacteriota bacterium
CCTGTCACCTGTCACTGGATCTATGAATCGGCTTTGCCTGTGTGACGTAGCAGAAACCTGGTGAGAAATGCAGGCTACTGAATGTAGCCGAGGGATCGGAGGCGCTCTTCTGTCTCTGCGTCCAGGGCGAAGGAATCGGGTGCGGCATTCTCGGTCAGGGCAAGGTTCTCCACCGCGTCGATCCAGCGGAGCAGCTCCTGCTCCATGAAATGGAACCAGGGATCCACGGTTGCGCCGGTCAGATTCACCGTCTCTCCGGGATCGGACCGCAGGTTGTAGATCTCGCAGTTCCCCTCGGTCATGTTACGCACCAGCTTCCAGTGTCCCATTCGCAAGGACCTGATGTCGTAGTACTTGATGCCGTCATCCGGAAATGCCTCGGTCTGACCCGTCCGGTCGGCGATGGGCAGCATGCACATGTCGCTGAAGGCTATGGTATCGGAATACGCCGCCCCGGACAGAGCGCCCATGAAGCTCGCCCCGTCGATTCCCGAATTGTCCCAGCTCACCCCCAGCATTTCCAGCAGTGTCGGCATGATGTCGATCAGTTCCACCGGTGGATGGAAGTGAGAGGGCATCTCGGGCATGGCCGGGTTGCGGAGAATCAGCGGCACATGGACGATTTCCTCGTATAGGTCTCGAGTGTGACCCAACCACCCGTGTTCCATGAACTCCTCGCCGTGGTCCGACGTGATAACAATCAGGGTTGATCCGTCCAGCCCGAGACGATCCAGCGTCTTGAGGACTCGCCCAACGTGATGATCGGTGAAAGCAATCTCGCTGTCATAGAGACTCGCGAGGTAGGCGGCATCGCGGGGCTTCACGGCCCACAGTCGTGTTCGGATCTGCTGGAGTCGGGCCTTCGGGTCGATCCATCCGCCGTACGGCTCGCTGAACTCAAATCCCGGGTGTTCAATGTACGCGTGGTGAGGGTCGTAGTAGTGCAGGAACAGAAAGAACGGATCCCGGTGATTGTCCTTGAGCCACTGAATGGCCCGGTTGCTAACCTCCTCCGAGGTCACGTCCAGATAGTCGCCCTTCATTGACTCATCGAAGTCATCGAATCCCTGGTGCATGTTGTACTTGGAAGACACGAGGGTGTTGCTGATCACGGCCCCGGTTCTGTATCCCCGCTCCTGCAGGATTTCCGGCAACGTCACGCGCCACAACGGCAGCCGCGACTTGATGTTGATGGCCTGGTGGCGCGTGGGGTACAGGCCGGTCAGCAAGCTGGCAATGGACGGGAGCGTCCAGGAGCTCTGGGCCACGGCGTTGTCGAACAGGGTTGCCCGCTCGGCAAGTCTGTCGATATTCGGACTTGTGGGGCGATGGTGCCCGTAGCAGCCCAGGTGGTCTGCGCGAGCTGTGTCGATCAGGATGATCAAGAGGTTCGGACGGGAATCCCGGGCCCGCGGTTGGCAGCCGCAGAGGAGGACGGACAGGAGGCAGACCGCCAGCGCGCCGGCGACAGGCCACCGGGCCACTATCTGGAAACTCCGGTTTCTGGATGCTCGGGGAATCTCACGCATAGCTAGCCGATCGTCCAGATTTCCGTTTGCGGAGTGGAGAGATACTCGCAACCGCTTTCGGTGATCAACACGTCCTCTTCGAGGCTCACAAGGCCCTGTGGAATCCGGACCTCGAGTTCAAGCGTAAACACATTGCCCGGTTCGAGAGGACGGGATGTCAGGTCACCGTACTTTTCCCACCGGGGCCCAATGAGTGCGGCGCCGTCGTGAACGGAGCGGCCAATCTGGTGGCCCAGCGCGTGGGGGTATTCGTCAAACCCTCGGGCCTTCAGATACTCCCGGGCGGCCGCGTCCACCACGTGGCCGACGACGCCCGGTTTCACCAGTCTCTGGGCCGTCTCGATACTGCCCCGAACCGCATCAAAAGCTCTTCTCACCTCTTCCGGCGCCTCCGTCTCGCCGTCGGCCAGCAGGTACCAGAGTCTCTGGAGATCTGAACAGTATCCGTTTTCCCTCACACCGAAGTCGACTCCAATCGTTTGTCCCTTGAGTACCGCGTAGTCCTGCGGTCCCACATGGCCAAAGGGGGAATCAGCACCGGCCGTCACGCTGGGGCAATGGTCCAGATCCCAAGCGGGCTCGAGGTCTCTCTTCTCCATCTCCGCGCGGAAGAAGGCGGCCGTTTGTTTCTCGGTGAGGCCCGGCTCGATCGATCTGCCGAAGGCCTCGAAGATTTCCTCGGTGTTACGGATCGCCTTCTGGAGGCATTCAATCTCCGCAGGCGACTTGTTTCCCCGGAGGGATGAGACCACGGCATCAGAAGAGACAAGGCGATCACGGTAGGGGGTGCCCGACAGGTGCTGCTCCAGCAGCAGATAGAGACCATGGGTCAGCCCGTCGGCCATGAGGTTGTTCTCGGAGTAGTTGATGGCGATCTTGTTCGGACGGATCCGGTTGAGGACATCGAGGAGTGGCTCCTTGACGCTTGTGTCGTACCCCACGATGTTGTCATAGATGCCCCTGGTCTTCAGGGCCTCCACTTCCAGAGTTCCGATGATGGCGGTCCTCTCTCCGGTCCGGGAGAGAAGCAGAGCCGAAGGCCACGTGAGGTTCATGCCGCAGATGAGATCCAGCACCGGATCGTGAACGGTTGCGGATTCCCGGACGAATGTCATCCACAGATCGATCCCTTCCCGATCCAGCAGCCGGATTGCCTGTTCTACCTTCTCTTTCAGAATCGCCTCGGTGACCGATGCCATTATGCCTCCTGGCCTGGACAGTACGGACCATGATTGGTATGGTGCCATTCTCCCACACCAGCCTGCATTATGCACGGGTTTTGCGGTCGGATGCTGCAATTATGTGGTCTGCAGAAGATCGGAAATGCAGACCAAAGCGGTTGCCACCTCGCGCTGCCTTGACTATAGTCCGGCCATGGGATTGGAATTCCTGGATAGGGATTACCCTGTGGTCCTGGCCCCGCTGGCCGGGTACTCGGTGCGGCCGTTCCGGAAGATCTGTCTGGAGCACGGGGCGGCGGCTGTGTGGTCGGGAATGATCAGCGCCGACGGGCTCGTCCGCAGGGACAAGGAATCGCGCCGCGCCGCGCATTTTGATGAGGCCGAACGCCCCATCGGACTGCAGCTGTTCGGGGCGAAGCCGGACGTCATGGGGGAGGCCGCCGCCATTCTGTCCGAACAGAAGCCGGACTTCATCGACCTCAACGCCGGTTGCCCTGTCAAGAAGGTCTGCAAGCGCAACGGAGGATCCGCTCTGCTCAAGGAACCGGAGTTGGTGGGACGCATTGTCGAGACGATGGTCGAGGCCAGCGATGTTCCCGTCACGGTGAAGATCCGTATCGGCTGGCAGAAGGACCATTGCAACCACCTCGAGGTCGCCCGGATTGTCGAGGAGGCGGGAGCTGCGGCCATCAGTGTCCATGGCCGGACGCGGTCGGAGCGGTTCGAAGGTCGGGCCGAGTGGAGGTTCATCGGCGAGGTTGTCGACACAGTTTCCATTCCTGTGCTGGGAAACGGGGACGTCAACACGCCGTTGGATGCCGAGAGGATGTTCAAAGAAACCGGTTGCTCCGGGGTCATGATCGGGCGCGCAGCCATGGGGAACCCGTGGATCTTCGGAAGAGTCAATGCCTGGCTCCGGTCGAAGGAGGACATCCCGGAGCCGACGCCCGCGGAGCGGGCAGAAACATGTTTCCGCCATGCCGAGAGTCTGCTGGCCGACAACGATGAGGAACCGGCCATGCGGGAATTCCGCAAGTTCCTGGTGCGGTACTCGAAGGGATTGCCCTACAGCTCGCGGTTGCGCAGACATCTGCCGGAGCTGTCGTCGCTCGACAGACTGAAGGCCGCGTTGGATGAGCTGCTGGATAGCCTGGATTCTTCATGAATCCCTGCGCTGCGGGATTCCTGAATAACCCAGGCTACAACGGCAGCGTTGAGGTCTCGTGTGTCTCTGAGACAGAGGTGAAGAGCTTGAGAATTCGTGGTGGCCCCTGCAGATTGCCCATTCGCCGTTTCGGCGGTGCGCCGTTTCGCTCCGTTTCCGCTTTCCCCCTTCATCTTCTGCTTGCCCTTGCCCTTCTCACAACTTGCGCGCCTCCGCCTCCGGTCCTCCCGCCCCCCGACTACCCGGACCAGATGACGCTGTACACGCTTCAGCCGGGCGAGACGCTGCATGACCTGGCGGAGCGCAGCTATGGTGATCGGTCCCTGGGATGGTCCTTGGCCATCGTGAACGAGTTTCCCGATCCGGGGATGCCGGAAGCAGGCACGACGATTTACATCCCGAACAGCCCCGAGATCCTGGTTTCCATGGCCCAACAGCGCGGGGCGGCCAAGCGGCCCTACAACCGGGGTACGGTTCTGCTGGAATTGGGTCGGAACCGCGAGGCCATCCGTCAACTGGAGCAGGCTCTCTCGGTCGTGCCTGAAGTCGTGGCACCGCGGTATCATCTGGGCGTGGCCTACCTCAGGGAAGGGCGAGTGGAAGAAGCGGTCATGGAACTGGAGGAAGTTGCCCGGCGCCGCCCTCTGGATCGGGATTTCAGGTACGCGCTGGGTTGTGCCTACCTGGAGCAGGGAACTCTTGAGGCAGCGCGCAGGCAGTTCGATCAGGCTTTCCGGTTCGACAACTCCTTCGCCCCTGCCCAGTTCGGTCTGGCTCTCGCCCTGCACCTCCAGGGCAAGCGGCGAGACGCCGCAAAGGCGTGGCGTGGCTACCTGGAGATGGACCCCACCGGGGACTGGGCCGAGCAGGCGCGCCGCCGCCTCATGAGCCTTTACGAGGAGGACTGATCTCACCGTGCTCCAGGCCACCTCCCTCGACTACCGTTACTCCGCAGCAGAAGAGCAGACTGCCCTTTCGGGGATAGATTTCGCAGCAAATGCCGGGCAGTGGGTTGCGGTCATGGGGGCGAACGGCAGCGGCAAAAGTACGCTTCTGCAACTTCTGGCCGGAATCCGGGTTCCCTCCCGGGGGCGAGTGCTCATTGACGGTGTTGACATGCGGGACCTGGCCTGCCGGCGGGAGATCGCCCGGCATGTAGGCATCGTTTTCCAGGATCCGGCGACCCAGCTGGTGAGTGCCACGGTGGAGAGGGAGGTGGCCTTCGGGCTGGAGCATATGGGGATGCCCGCCGGCGAGATGAGATCCAGGGTCAAGCAACTCCTCGAATACTTTGATATTACATCAGTTAGAAACAGGCCCCCGCAGAGTCTGTCGGGAGGTCAGAAGCAGCGGGTGGTCTTGGCGTCGGTCCTGGCAATGGAGCCCGGCGTTCTGCTGCTGGATGAACCGACTGCGCTCCTCGATTCGGCAGCGCGGGAAAAACTGATGGGGATTCTCGAGAATTTCCGGGCTGGGGGAGCCATGGCCATCGTGATGGCGACCGCTCACCCGGAAGAAGTCCTCCGGGCTGATCGGGTTGCGGTGCTCTCCAGAGGATGTTTGGTCGCGGACGAGGCCCCGCGCTCCCTCTTCTCCAGGGAGCAGGAGTGTGAGAAGTGGGGGCTCCCGCGTCCGCCGGCTGCGAGGATGGCATCCGCCCTTGGGAGGAGAGGTAGAACGCTTCCCGATTCGCCCATGACCGTGGCGGAATTCGTGTCGGCATGGACCGCAGCTTCGGCGGACGCGTCTCCGAAAGAGGGTCCCAGGGAATGATTGTGCTTGAGACGGTTGGGTTCCGGTATGAGATGGACACCACGGAACCCGTGCCCGCGCTGGAGGGGATTTCCCTCTCCGTCACCCCGGGGACGACTCTGGGGATCGCCGGAGCCAGCGGCTCGGGTAAGACCACGCTTCTCCAGGTGATGTGCGGACTGCTGCTTCCCACCAGCGGAACAGTGCGGGTGGAAGGCCGGGATCTTTCGCGGTCAACGAAGGCAAGGCGGCGCGCCTGTATCCTTGCCGGCCTGGTATTTCAGTTTCCCGAACGACAGCTGTTTGAGGCCACCGTTGCCGACGATGTTGCCTACGGGCCCCGTAACCTGGGGTTGGAAAGGGCCGATGTGGAGGAGCGTGTTCGCCATGCGCTCGGCCGCGTTGAGCTGGATCCTGATACTTTCGGCCGGCGCTCTCCACTCTCCCTGAGCTTCGGGGAGATGCGCCGGGTTGCCCTGGCGGGAGTGTTGGCTCTCAAGCCCCGGGTCCTTCTCCTGGACGAGCCCACCGCCGGACTCGATGAGCGGGGCAAGAGGAATCTGGAAGGACTTCTACGATCGTTGCACGAGGGGGGAGTCGGTGTAGTAGTGGCCTCTCACGACGTGGGTTTCCTGGCGGAGATGGTTCAGGATCTGGTGCTCCTTGAGAATGGACGTGCGGTGGTCCGCGGGCCGGTGGTAGAAATCCTGGGCAACACGTCGGCCCTTCGGCAGGCCGGGGTCGCCGTCCCCTTTGCTCCGGCAGTGCTCTCAGTCCTGGGCGAGCGCGGTTGGAGGATCGAGACCGGGTCGATGAGGGAAGACGCTGTGGCCGACGCGCTCGTCCGCGCCGGCGCTCGGCCGGTGAGGTGATTCCTGGTTCCCATTCCTGTGTGATCTGTGTATTGTGTGTCCGAAGGTTCGCCTCTTCTCTCGCATCACAGGGAGCGCAGATGATACGGAAGGAGACTCCCCGCTGGCTGGAGTGGGCCCGGGAAATCCAGGCCATGGGCCAGACGGGGCTGGCGCACAGCCCGGGAAGATACGATGAGGAACGCTACCGGCGTCTAATGGAAATCGCCGTGGACATCGTTCACTCTCACACCGATCTGTCCAGAGAGTCCCTCCTTGAGAATTTCCTGAAGCAACCCGGCTATGCCACGCCGAAGATCGACGTGCGGGGCGCTGTGGTCCGCGATGGCAGGATCCTTCTTGTTCAGGAAGCCATGGACAAGCACTGGTGCATGCCCGGTGGGTGGGCCGAGGTCGGTGAGTGCCCCTCTGAATCGGTAGAGAGGGAGACATGGGAGGAGAGCGGCTTCGAGGTGAAGGTGAGGAAGGTCGTGGGTGTGTACGACGCCAACCGGGCAGGTTCTCCCATCGAGTTCTACCACGCATTCAAGGTGGTTTTCCTCTGCGAGATCTCAGGCGGCGAGGCCCGTCCGAGCAGCGAGACTCTGGCCGTCGATTTCTTCTCATTCGATGACTTGCCGCAGCTGTCGTCCCAGCGCACAAACGAGCGCCATCTGGCCGACGTTCGGGCTCACTGCGAGGATCCCGGCAAGGCGACCGCTTTCGACTAACGTGGACGGAGACTGTTCCCATTTCCTCGCATGGTATTGAGGGCCCCGCGGGAT
>JAGLYR010000186.1 GCA_023132135.1 Candidatus Eiseniibacteriota bacterium
AACGCCGGCGCGGTCGCCTTGAGAAGCGCGCGAATGCCATCCGAGGCGGCGCCCGATACCGCTTCACCCTCGACAATCGAATATGGGAAAGCGCCTTGTACCAACCGGCCTTCCTTGGTACGGAGCTGCACCTTCGCCATGTAGATCCCATCTGCGAGCGACGTCTCGCCCGTTGCCGTAAACGCGCGTGTTCGGCGAGGCAAGACGAAGCCCCGTCCAGCCGTCAGAGCGGCTCTTCCCACCAAGCTCGCGTCCTCTCTCCAGATGCTGATCTCGCCGGCGGCCACCGTGTGGACATTGCCGGTATTCGTCACCATCAGAGACGCTTGCCATGCGTCGTTGCTCACCGATCCAGATAGCGTCAGCGCCGTTTCCCTGGAAGAGCCTCTCCCGGATGAGAGGACGAGGCTGCCGGGTTCCAACGTCGCGAAGTTCCTGCTCGATCGGGCGGTGATGAGCACGATGGACGAGACTGCCCGGCCCAGATTCAGTTGAGCCTGGAGCTTCTCCTCCTCGTCAAGCGTGAAGGGCTCTGACAGCGTGCGGAATTCCGCCGTGAGAAAGGCGGCGTATCCGCCGACCGCATCTTTCGGCGCGTGGACCAACCCCTCGACAATCTGGACTTCGTCAGGCGCCAACTCGAACGTCGTGGGAGTGAAGGTCATCCAATCCGTGCAGCTCTGCTCGGTCCTTGCGGTACTAGCGAACGGTATGCCATCAACGGTCATTCCGAGACCGTAGGTGCCCATGGTAAGTGTCAAGGATTCGGTGCCGCGGTTGGCAACCTGAAGATTGAAACGGGTCTTCCCACCGCGGTTCACGGTGATCTCCTGAAGCTGAGGGATCAGCGATACTACCTGCGCGTTCGCGGGAGGAATCCACGCCGAGAACAGGATCAAGATCAGCCCGCATAAGAGTGCTGGTGGCGGACATGGGCTGTGCTTTTTGGGCGACGAATTCATGAGGTTGTCCTTAACGTCAATTCGAAACCAGCCAAGAACCCAGCTGATTCCGGCCAACCGGGCATTGGCCGGAACCAGCTTGAGTGAATCCCCAGCTACTACATCGGGTTGGAGGGGCAAGTGAAGCACCCCGGGCCGCCGAGGTAGTAATAGCCGTCTGACTGGTGGTAGGCGAGGTCCCCGGTAATCCTGACGCGCCAGTAGTTGTCGCACAGAGGCACCAGGAAGTACTTCGAGGTGATGCCTGGATCGGGGTTGTCAGGGAGATCGATCATAGGCGCGTACGCGCCCCCGTTGAGGCTCGCTTCCCACGTCAGCGGGATATCCGTGGCGCCGGATGCCGTCTTGTCGCGGCCAAACATATCTACCACGAAGGGCAGGAAGTCCAAGGTCCCCAGCGCTGTCGGCGGCGTTGTGATTATGTACTGGCCGTTGTTGCAGCTACTGCCGCCGTCCAGGTACATCACCACATCGCTGTAATCAGCGTAGCGGTGAATCTGAACGTGCGTTTCGTCCCAGTAGAACGTGCACTCCATCTCTATCCACATCTCGATATTCAGATCGGGCCAGACTACCTGGACGCCGGTCGTGCAGTCGAGCCAGCCGTCTCCGCCTCCCGCGGAGGGCCATTCGTAGATCAGTGGGTTGCTAACCCACGGGTCGCTATATGTGATCCAGTTCGTGCAGTCGTGCCCCCATCCTGATGGGGGAGTCGGGCCGACGACGGGGTCGCACAGCGCGGGACCCGCCAGCAGCAGCAGACAGAGAGGAGCCAAGAGGATTCTTCTTGACATGATAGTCCTCCTAGTGGAACTTCCCTTCTGGTGAAGGAGGTGCCCTCCTAAGGACATCTCCTGATCCGCCGTCCCCGGGGTGTTTCCTGCAAGGGTTCGCCCCGGGGCGGTTTTCATATGCCGGGCATACCCGGTCCCAAGAACATCTTGGGGAATGCCCGTCACATGATGCCATCTGGAACCTCCGGGATGACTCCCGGACCCACGGTTTGGTCGTCTGTTCGACCTCCTTTCAAGGCCCCGGCGGTCGGCCGGGGCCCCCCTCATCTCACCCCTTCAGAATGTGGGGTGTAATGAAAATGACTATCTGGCTGTCTTTCATCGATTTCTCTTCATATCGGAAGATACTACCGAGGAGCGGGATGTCTCCCAGAAGGGGTACCTTCTTGTGCGTTGTGTTCTCCGACTGGATGGAGAGTCCGCCAATGGTGAAGGTCTCGCCATCACTGACGCGCACTGTCGTGCTGGCCGTGCGCCTGCTTATCTCCGGTAGATCATTCGC
>JAGLYR010000187.1 GCA_023132135.1 Candidatus Eiseniibacteriota bacterium
CATGGATCTTAAGTCCAGGCTCAAGCAGGTTTTTGAGCTGTGCAATCCACTCCCGGAGGCGGTTCTTCTCGAAAGTGCTTCTCACGGTGCTGTGGATCCCAACTTCTGCTATGTTACGGGATTTGAGCGGAGCATTCCGTCCGGTGCTTCGGCGATTCTCCGTCTGGGTGAGAGGCCGCTCGTGATGGTCTCTCTCATGGAGGGCGAAAGCGCCATGCAGAACCGGAACATCGAGGTCAGTGTTGCGCGCAACCGCCGTGAGCACGATGCCGCCATTGGCGTTTCTCTGGGGTCATGCAGGCGGATCGGCTACAATCCGAGCGGGCTTTCCGTCGCGCGCTTTGATGTGCTGAAGAATCTCCTTCCGGGAGCAGAATGGCTGGATGTCTCGTCTGCGCTTGTGCGGGCACGATTGGTGAAGACCGGAGACGAGATTCTCTGGATCCGGAGGGCGGCCGAGCTCAGCGCGATCGCAATGGAGGAAGTACCATCGCTGCTGGTGCAAGGAATGGCCGAAAGGGATCTGGCTGCAGAGATCGATTATCGGCTTCACAAGCGTGGCGCGACCGGCCATGCCTTCGACACCATCGTGGCATTCGGTCCCAACGGGGCGGAACCCCACCATCACAGCGGGGAGGCGACGCTTGTACCCGGATCATTGGTTCTCGTGGATTTGGGAGCGCGCTACCGGAGGTACTGTGCGGATTTGACTAGGACGCTCGCATTCGGCGAGGTCGGAGAGGTGGAGACCCGTATGCACGCCGTTGTCCTGGCTGCCCGGGAAGCGGCTCTGGGACGCTTGCTTGCTGGAACGAATGGTCGAGAGGTGCACGAGGCGGCGGACCGGGTCATCGAGGAGACGGAATTCAAGGGGTGTTTTGTGCACGCCGTTGGCCACAGCGTTGGACTGGAAGCGCAGGATGGCATCGCGCTCCACTCCCATTCGGATTTCACGGTCGGCCCGGGAATGGTTTTCGCCGTTGAGCCGGGAGTCTACGTTCCCGGGATTGGAGGCGTGCGGATTGAAGATACGGTATTGGTGACCGATGGGGGAATCGAGATCCTGACGGTTGTTCCGACGGAACTTGCGACAGAGCGCTGGAAGGCAGGGGTGGAGTGAAGGACAAGGAAATCATACAACCCAGGGACTACCCCCTGCTGCTGCGGGATCAGGTTCGGGAGAACCAGCTCCTGGTTGACGTAGGTGGCAAGATCAGTTCGACCCTCAATCTGCGCGAAGTCCTGAGCTACATCCTGGACGCGGTGAAGCAGCTGGTTCCGTACGATGCGGCCTGCGTGTACCTCTTGGGTTCGGACGACGAAGAGGTGATTTCCGTGACCCAGCGGGGCTACTCGCTGGGTCGGGAAAAGGACCTGAGGACAAAGATCGGGACCGGGATTGTCGGATGGGTCGCGATGACGGGCCAGGACTCGATTGTCAACGATGTGCGCGAGGATCCCCGGTACCGGATGGCCAGGAAGAGGACCCGGTCGGAAATGGTTGTGCCCATTCGAAGCGGGGACGACATCATTGGTGTGATCAACCTCGAATCGGACAGCATCGAGGCCTACGACTGCGACGACATGAGTCGGTTGACGAAGTTCGCCGGTCAGGCCGCGATTGCAATCCGGATGGCCAGTCTCTACAGGGAAATCGAAGAGAAACGCCGGATGGAACAGGAATTCATGGTGGCGCGGGATATCCAGTGTCACTTCCTGCCGGGGGGGGATCCGGAGATTCCCGGCTTCGATATCTCAGGTATGAATCTTCCCTCTCTGGAAGTGAGCGGGGACTACTACGATTTCATCGATGTGGCGGCCGGACAGCTGGGTATTGTGATCGCCGACGTGTCGGGCAAGGGAATCCCGGCCGGACTCATCATGGCGGCGTTTCGAGCGAGTCTTCTGGCCGAGGTACGAAACAACTTCGCGATTCGAACCGTCTTGTCCAAAGTCAACCGTCTGGTGTATGAGAGCTGCGACCTGGCGGAGTTCGTCACAGCTGTCTATGGCGTTCTTGACGAGAAGAGCCGTGTGTTCACCTACTCCAACGCGGGGCACAATCCACCCCTCCTTCTGCGGCCGGGGAAGCCGGTAGAGAATCTGTCGGACGGAGGCACTATTCTGGGAGCATTTGCAGACAGCGAGTACACCGAGTCCCGGGTGGTGTTGAGCCCCGGGGATATCCTGGCGTTCTACACGGACGGTGTTACGGAGGCTTCGAGTCCGGTGGGGGTGGAGTTCGGGGAGCGTGGGCTCGAGAAGGTTCTGCGGAAGAGCGCGCACCTCACGGCCAAGGCGATGTGCTACACGATTCGGGGGGAAATCCGCAGGCACACGGAGCGAGAGGCCTTGGGAGACGATCTGACCCTCGTGATCGTGAAAGTGGAGAGCGGGGCCTGAATAGCCCGGGTTACAATCGGGGCGCGCGATGAACCGACGACAGGGCACCGGACAGGCTGAGCAGGGTCGTCACGCGACGATCCGCAGGTGGACCAGAATCCTCCTCCGGGCAGGAGCCGCTGCGGGCTACCGCTCACCGTCGGATCTCGGTCTCAGTGTCATCGGGAGTCTTGCGGCCGCCCATCTCGGGATTCGCGGGCACACTCTCGCCTGCGTGAACGGCCTGAGAGATCTTGTCCCCGCATCCCGTGCGCTTGAACCGGACCTCGCATGCCATATCGGAGAAGCCTGCCGTGAGGGGCCGGTCTCACCCCTTGATTCCTGTGTGAGGAGAATCTGGGCGGAGTCGCATCATCCGGACCTGCTTCCATTTCGGGGAGATGCGCTCGGAATCGCATACGAAGAAATCCTTTCCATTGAAGACTCCGCCTCGGGGGAGACGTCGCGGAAGTTGGGGGGAGTCTTCTACACGCCTCCGAAGATTGTGGACTACATACTGGCCCGCACCTTGGGTCGATCGCGTGGCGCAGCGCGTACCGGGAAGATCACAATCCTCGATCCCGCCTGCGGATCGGGGGTTTTCCTGGTCGAGGCGTACCATCGGCTCAAGGACAGCCGGCGAGGCGATCTGAACGCCTCTCTGTTTGGGGTGGACGTGGATGCGCGTGCGGCGAGTTTGGCCAGGACCCGCCTGGGTCTCACGGCACTGGCGAGAGCGGGGAGTGATGCCGGTGGGAATCCGGGCGTGGTCCTTCGGCAGCAGATCGTCGTTGGATCGGCACTGGCCGAATCTGTGGACGGCCGGGAGATTCCATCTGCAATCGACACAGCCTTCGGCGAAATCCGTGATCGGGGGGGATTCGATCTGGTGATAGGGAATCCTCCCTACGTGAAGAACAGGGATCTGGACGGCCGGAGGAAGGAACTCTGGCGCCGGGCATACTACTGTGCCCGGGGGCAGTACGATCTCATGGTGCTTTTTCTGGAGAAGGGCATTGAGGTCCTGAAGCCCGGCGGGCGGCTCGGATTCCTCGTCTCCAACAAGTTCATGACCTCATCCTACGGGAAGGAATTGCGCCGCCGAATCCTCGAGACATGCCGGATCGAGGAAATTGTGGATCTCTCCCGAGCCCGGGTGTTCCGGGGCGCGGCCATTTATCCCGCGATTCTGATTCTGAAAAAGTGCCGGCCCGGCGCCCGGGCCGGTGGCAACGTGATCCTCAGACACGCGGTGACGGACCTTCGCGAAGAACGGGAATCGGTATCCATTCCCCAATCCGAACTCAGCCGGGGGCCGGAGAGAACCTTCACGACTGCTCTGACCGGCTCCGGTCTGCGCCTGATAGGGAAGATCGAGAAAATGTCCACTCCGTTGGGGGAGCTCGCCACGATCGCGTGCGGACTTGCGGATCCGGGGATGGGGCGATCTGTGGTTTCCAGGCAACAAGCCGTTCGGGATGGTGAGAATCGCCGGATGTTTCCCTTCATCCGCGTGGAGAACATAGCGCCCTACCAGATCCGGTGGACGCATCGCTGGATTTCCCTTGATCCGGGGCGGTACCTGCCCGCGCGTCTGACGGACTTCGGAAGCAAGAAGATCGTCATCCCCGGGATTCGGCCCACCCTCCAGGCCGCCTACGACACTCGCGGGTACGCGCTGGGGCGCGTCTACTACATAGCGAGGCACGGGATGGATCATCTCCTGCTTCTCGGGCTGCTGAACTCCAGCGTTCTGAATTGGTACTACCGGACCGTCTTCGGCGCGGTCCGGATGGCGGGCGGCTTTCTCCGCTTCAATGGTCCCTACCTGAGGGCTCTCCCGATCCCTGTGCATGACTGCGGAGATCCCGCGGTCAAGGGCATTGGCTCCCTTGTAAGACGGAGGCTCCAGTCAGGTCGATCCAGGCGCGAATCTCAGACGGCCCAGGCTCGCCGCGGAGCCATCGAGGCCGACATCGACAGTCTGGTCGGAGATCTCTTCGGCCTGTCGAGGTCTGAACGGGAGACTGTCCACCATTGCGCTTGACATCCGTTTGCGATCCAGGCTACAAGAGCAGACCGGAGGGACGGCTTCCACGCCGTCCACATCGAGGAACCTTGGACAAGAGCATTGTAGGGTTGAAGCACCGAGCGTTCAGGACCGCAAATCGGGAGGAGTGAAGGATGCGCAGGATTGCGTTGTTTGTGGCATTGGCGGCTGCGTCTGTGACGGGGATGGCGGTGGCGCAGGAAAACGGAGAGTGGAAGACCTCTGCCAGGACGGGTCTTGCCCTGAGCCAGTCCAGCCTCAGCGATAACTGGAGTGGAAGCGAGACCGGTTCCGTCGCGTGGACGTGGACTTTCCTGGGGGAAGCGGAGAAGCAGCTGTCTCGGACAGCGTTGTGGTCCAATACGCTCAACACGGCGTTCGGCCAGACGCATCAGTATGATCGCGAGGTCGAGCGGTGGGAGAAGCCGATCAAGTCCACCGACAAGATCCGGTTCGACAGTGTGATGCGTTTCACGTTGGGAGGGTTGGTCGATCCGTATGTGGGTGGGTACTTCAAGTCCCAGTTCTACGGCGAGATGGAGGGGCAGGACGCCAGGATCCTGAACCCGGCCCTGATCTCCGAATCCGCTGGAATTGCGAAGGCCCTTCTGGAGGGGGAGGGGAAGAATCTGGTGACCCGTGTCGGCGTTGCCTTCCGGCAGAACCGGAACGTCTTCGCCGCGGGCGAAAACTGGACCAACGACGGCGGCCTCGAGTGGGTCACTGATGCGAAACTTGCATCCGAAGAGGAGAAGACCATCTATCTGAGCAAGCTGACCGTTTTCAAGGCAATCGTCTTCTCCGAATCCGATGCTCTGGAAGGCACACCCATGGAGGACTACTGGAAATCGCCCGACATCGATTGGGAAAACACCTTCAGCACCAGGCTGGCGGAGTGGCTGTCTTTTGATTTCTACTTCCAACTGGTGTACGACAAACAGCAGAGCAAGAAGGGACAATACAGGCAGAACATGGGTGTGGGGCTTGTGTACCGGTTCCTGTAGCGCGGGGGAAAGGGAAAAACCTCTGGACAGGACACTGCCAATCTCTTATCCTGTAAGAGACTGGGACTGTGGGAGGCGTCTCTGGTAAGTTCTGCCGGGGGCGTCTTTCGGGATAGGAACTCAAGTCGCTTCTGCCCAGCGGAGCGGAATCCAGGGTATCCTGAGGAGGTCAGAACAATATCATGCCGCTCTACGAGTACGAATGCCGGAAGTGTGGTTACACCTTCGAGGAGAGGCGGAGTATCACAGCGGAACCCCGCAAGCGCTGTCCGAAATGCAGGGGCAAAGTGCAGCGTCTCATCTCTTCCAACATCCATGTGCTCTTCAAGGGCAGCGGGTTCTACTGCACCGACTACCGCAGTGAGGAGTACAAGAAGAAGGAGAAGGCGGAAAGGGAAGCTGTCGGCAAGTCGGCATCCGGGAAATCAACGCCCGACAAGAACGCCGCTCACACGTGAGAACAAGTGCCGTGCTTTTGTTCTTCCGGGTGTGAACTGGAGGAGGGGCTACTTGTCGCTCCAGCCTTTGCTGCCGATGTCGTCCAGGAGCCGGTCGATCTGCTCCCGGAACCTGGCAGCGTGGGAGGGCTCGAAGAGGGCCTGACGGATCCGCCCCGAGGGATCCTTCTTCACATAGCGGATGGACTTGATGACGTCGATGGGGGCGAGAATATCTCTGGAGACCCGAACCTCCAGGGGATCCCCGCTCACTTGCGTATCGGGGTTGTTGTAGGGGTTCATTCCCAGCGTCCAGCCGTGGGCGATCATCCCGCACAGGGCGACGCGCAGATGGTTCCAGTCATCGTCCTTCTCAAGATCGATCCGCCTCTTCAGACGGTCCAGGAGAGCATCCACCACATCGCCCATCTGCTCGAGCAGATGGCTGTCGATGTGGAGCTTGGCCATGGTCTGGAACATCTGGGAGAGGACTTCGCGTGTCTCGGTCATCGGGGGCTTCCTCGTTGTCATGGATGTTTTCCCTTTGGGTCGGCACGGTTTCGACCGAACTTCAGGAGAAAATGTCGTGCGGCCGCGACGAAGTGTTTGACACTCACAGAACAGGTTTGCTAGCCTGACGTGCTGGAGCGTGTCGGGACGGATGGAGCAACGGGGTGCTTGTGGAACGGATGGATGCGATGCCGAGAGTACACGGGGTGGCATGGACCTGTGTGATGATCTTGGGACTGTTTGCGGCTGTGCCTGCTGTGACTCAGGGCCAGGTGATTACGAGTCTCGGGGCCATTCCCAATCCCTTTTCCCCAAACAACGATGGGATGCTGGACCAGACCACGGTTTCACTCCAGACCAGCGTAGCGGTGGATTCGGTGCGCCTGGTTGTCGAGAATGCCGTGTCGGCGCAGATCTGGACCCTGACATCGCCGGCTCTGACGGCGGGCGGTTTCAGCTGGGTGTGGGGGGGGACAACTTCCACCGGGGTCGCTTTCTCCGACGGGATTCACCGGTTGGCTGCCTACGCTTTTGACGCGGGCGCGGTGTGCGACAGCGCCGTCCGCTTTGTCTCGACGGATGTTGCATCGCCCGGGATCGTGGGCTTCCAGCAAGTTCGCAGTTCCTTCGCTCCGGATGCCGAACTCTGGAATCTCACGGAACTGAGGTTTGGAATAGTCACCAGTGGTCCGGCCGCCGACACCACGCTGGTGCGCATACTCGATCCCGGAGGCTCTCCCCTGGTGTCACTGGGTGGGTTCCGGGGCGAGGTCGCGGAGACGACGTTTTTCTGGAATGGGCGGGATGCCGACAGCCTGCTCCTGGATGAGGGGTCGTATCTGTTCGAGGTGAGAGCGAACGATGAGGCGGGGAACAGCGACGCCGAGATTGGGCCGGTGTACCTGGACCTGGGCTCTCCTGTGACGGTTGTGAGTGCGGACACGGTGTTCAGCACGGCGTTTCCGGAGACTCTCAGCGGATGGACAGCGGATGTCTCCGGTGTAGGGGAGATATCCATCCGGGCAGGTGGTGAGGGGGAGTGGGAGGATCTGGAAATCGCAGGTGGCGACTCCGTCGCCTGGCTGTGCGTGTTTGGAGACACTCTGGATCCCGACGGTTGGTATCAGGTTCAGGTTCGCGCCCGGGATGTGTTCGGTCACGAGGCGGATCCCGTGGTGGTGGTCCTTGGTAAGGCGGGCATGGTGCCCGCTCACGTCCAGTCGGCTGTCGCGGGTCCCGACACCGTCTTCGCTGACGGGGACGAAATCGAGATTCTCTCGCAGTGGGATCGGGCGGGCTACGAGATCGGTGCGGATTTCAGCGAGATCGATTCCCAGTATGTCCCGGGTGGAGAGAGCGTAATCGATAACGGAGATGGCACCTACACGATCTCCTACTTCGTGAGTGTTACTAACAGCCGGGACAATGCGGAAGGTCTTGCCGTCAGGATCCGGGCCACGAATGTCTACAGAACGGATTCCACCCTTGTGCGGGTCGAGCTCAGGAACGAGGTGGCCCCACCACCACCGCCTGAGAAGTTTGCTCTGGACCGGAACCTGTTCAACCCCGAAGATGGAGATGGGGTGACCATCCGGTTTCCCACCGCCGGGAGCGGGGAGCGGGTGGAAATCTACACGCTGGTGGGGGAGCGGGTCTGGTTGGAACATGTCAGCGGTTTGACCTCTGTGATCTGGCATGGCCGGAACTCGGACGGGGAAACCGTGGCCTCCGGGGTATACCTGGTGCGCCTCGGAGCGGATGTCCGCAAGGTTGCAGTCGTCAAGTAGGTTGCCCGGGGTGTGAGGCCCCCCAGGGGGGCGCTCTCCTCAAGGAGAATGAGTCGTGATGTCATGCCAGCGCGCAGTTGTCGTTGGATTGGGTGCCGCACTGTTTCTCGCCGGCCCCGCGAGTGCGAAAGGCGCAACGGTGGGGACCACCGGGGCATCCTTCCTCAAGCTCAGCGTGGGTGCCCGGGCCGAAGCCATGGGAGATGTGGGTGTGGTGGGCCTCGATGGAGTTGAGAGCCTGTACTGGAATCCCGCAGGTCTGGCAGTGGGGGGTGGGCAGACCAAGATTCTGGTGTCCCACCAGCAGCTGTGGCAGGGCGTGAGCGCCACCGCCGTTGCCGTCGGGCTCCGCAGCCGTGGCTTTGGCTCCCTGGCCCTGGGAATCGAGCAGCTGGGGGTCGGTGCATGGAACAATCTGGACACAGGCGCGGGGATCGACGCCAGCGACCTGGCCATTCTGCTTGGCTTCGGGCGGTCTCTGACGTCACGGATGGCTGTGGGTGTGACGGGCCGGACTCTGCACTCGACGATCGGAGATCATTCCGCAAGTGGTTTTTCCCTCGATTGCGGCCTTCGCTACTGCATGTCGGATCATCTGGTTCTGGCAGGCGCGGTGAGAAACATGGGCCCAGGGATTTCCTTCGGGGGCGAGAGCGAGGATCCCTTGCCCATCTCGGGCAGCCTCGGCGGGGCGCTGGAGTGTAAGAGGTTTTCCCTGCTGGGTGAGGTCCGGAAGGAGAGGGGAACCGATGCCTACGCGGGGCTTGGCCTGGAGTTCCGCGTTCATCCGATTCTGGCTCTGAGAATGGGATCGAGGATGGGTGCCTCCGAGCAGCGGGCTACGTCGGACATGACCTGGGGAACCGGGATTGGCCTTCGCAGGGGATTGGGACTTGACTATAGCTACCGGGATTGCGACCTGGGGAGCACCCACCAGTTTTCCGGAACGTACCTCTTCGGGGGGTGGGGTGGTGGAGAGAATGCGCGCTCCGCACCCGGCGAGGGTACTGCCGTGGCCTCGCATCTGGCAGTTGTGAAAGGTCTCCTGGCAAGCGCGGTGGACAGTCTTGTGCTTCTGATGCCGACACCCTCAGGCAGGGAAGTGCTGGTGAGAAGGGCCTATGAGCCGGCAGAAGAGGTCTCGGGACGGGGAAATGACGCGTCCGACGAGTCGGATGGCGAACTCCTGGAAGCCGTTCTGGTCGAGCAGCTGACCCGGAGTGGATTGGCCGTTCACCTGCCCTCCGGAGCTGGAGCGGTTGAAGATTCGCTTGCCGACGAGGCAGTCTCTTCCGCGATACCGGTGCTCGAATACCGGATTCTCGAGCTCAAGGTCAGCTATCCCTCAGGAGGCCGCCGCCACTACGTTGGCCGCAAGGAGGTGGAGAGGCTGGTCCTCGTTCACCTTCACCTGAGGCTTATGGAGGGTTCGGGGGCTGTGGTTCGCTGGGCGGGGGCCGCAGAGCGTTCATACCGGGATGTTGTGCCCTTCAGTTTGCTCCCGTCGCTGAGGAGTGAGGGATTCGGTTTCACCGACGCGGAGACCGAGGACCGCAAGTGGGACAGGATTCTGGAACCGGTTATCGCCACCGCCATCGTTGGTGGGTTGGTGTACCTCTTCTATTCGAACAAGGGTTCGGACTAACGCGGATTATGCACGAATCGCGGGCTAGAGAGTAGATCCGGAAAGAGGAAGGGTTGTGCCGACCCATGCGTTCTGGAAAAGCAGGAGTTCTTCTTCGGGTTCTCCCCTGGTTGATCTTGGGGATGTTCAGTGTGTGCGGCTGGAGTTGCGGTGGATCGTCTCCCCAGGTTCGCCTGGATCCCCGGGACCAGCTGGTTCTGAGTAAGCATGATTTCGAGCGCAAGAAATACATGAAGGTGATTCCTGATTTCCAGGTCCTGACCTTCAACTACCCTGGGACAGCCGAGGGAATGGAAGCGCAGTTCCTTCTGGCTGAGAGCTACCGCCTGAGCAAGCAGTTCGATCTGGCGCGCGAGGCGTACCAGGATCTGATCAGGGACTATCCCCAGTCTCCTCGGCGGGAAGAAGCGCAGTTCAAAATCGGGGTTGCTTACCTGGAGGAATCCCTTCCTGCCGAATACGACCAGGAACTGACGTGGAAAGCGCTGGAGGAGTTCGACGTTTTCCTGGCGGAGTTTCCAGACAGTCCGATCCTGGAGCAGGCCCGGCAGGCGATGAATGAATGCCGGGAAAAAATGGCAGAGAAGGACTACAAGAACGGGAATCTCTACCTCAAGATGGGGTACACGGAGGCAGCGCGACGGACGTTCGAGCGCGTGATTGAGGAGTATCCGACCACACGATCGGCGCCGCCCGCGTTTCTGGGGATGGCCCGGGCGTACCTCAAGGAGAAGAAACGAGAAGAGGCGGTCCCGTTTCTGGATCGCCTGATCAAGGAGTATCCGGGAACCCCGGAAGCCCGGGCTGCGCAAGAGCGGCTGGGAGAGATCGAAGGGGTTTCCAGGGAACAGGGCTAGCCGGGGTTGCGAACGGAGCCCCGGCTATCAAGGAGGATTTGGGGCGTTTGAGGACAGAGGTGGATGCGACATGGTGCGAGATCGGATAGGGATTCTCGGAGGAACGTTTGATCCGATCCACATGGGGCACCTGATTGCAGCCGAGGGGGTCAAGACAGAGATCCACCTGGACCGGGTGATTTTTCTTCCGGCGGCACGCTCGCCGCACAAGGACGCGGCGGGCATCTCAGAGGCAGAGCGCCGTCTGGACATGGTGCGAATGGCAGTGGAAGACAACCCTGCCTTCGAGGTCTCGGATCTGGAGATCAGAAGAGGCGGCACCTCGTATACGATTGAGACCATTCGCGAGATGAAAACCCGGCTCGGAGAGAGCGTGGATCTGTTCTTCCTGATGGGCGAAGACAGTCTGCTGGAGATTACCACGTGGAAGGACTACGAGTTGTTGCTGGAGGAATGCACCGTGGTGGTTTTCCGCAGGCCCGGGGTAGATCTCGGGCGGATGGATGATGAGATTCTGAGGCGGATCCGGATGGTGCCGACGTGTGAGATTGATGTTGCCTCCAGAGACATCCGGGAACGGGTTCGAGAAGGCTATTCCATCCGGTATCTGGTTCCCCCGGCGGTCGAAGCCTATATCCATCTGGAAAACCTCTACTCGTAGGTTTTTCTCCTCTGTCAGTTGCCCGCAACGCCCGAATCTCCAGGATGATACGCACGTGAACTGGGATTCCCGCCAAATCGAGGAGCGGGTGCTGCCTCTCGTGACGCGTCCCGGCCGGTATGTCGGACGGGAACTGCACGCCTGCGCCAAACCCCACTCTGCCGAGAAGGTTTCGGTTCTCCTGGCCTTTCCCGATGCCTATGAGATCGGGATGTCTCACTTGGGTCTGAAAATCCTGTGCCACCTCGTTAACCAGAGAGACGATGCGCTGGCCGAGCTGGCGTTTTCCCCGTGGACCGATATGGAGGATCAGATGCGATCCCGGGGGATTCCGTTGTTTTCCAGCCAGACCAAGACGCCGGCCCGGCGGTTCGACCTGTTCGGGATTTCCATCCAGTATGAGCTGCAGTACACGAATGTTCTGAACCTCCTGGACCTTGCCGGTATCCCGCTCCGTTCGCGGGACCGCGGCGGCGACGACCCGGTGGTAGTGGCGGGGGGGCCATGTTGTTTCAATCCCGGGCCCATGGCGGCTTTCATCGACGCTTTTGCCATTGGGGACGGGGAGGATGTGATTCAGGATCTGGTCGAGGCAGTGGGCCGGTGCAAGCGAGAGAATCTGGACCGCGAGGAAAAACTGCGGCGGATTTCCTCCATCCCCGGGATGTATGTGCCGGGCTTCACGGCCGGGGAGGACTGCGCCGTCAAGGCGAGGTTCATACCTGCTCTCCAGCGGGAGAACTACCCGACCCGGTACCCGGTGCCACTTGCGGATATCGCACACAACCGGCTGGACGCGGAGATCATGCGGGGCTGCACCCGGGGTTGCCGGTTCTGCCAGGCCGGCATGATCGGTCGCCCGCTTCGAGAGATGCCGGAGGACGACGTCGTGCGGCTGGTGATGGATGGGGTGGAGTCGGGAGGCTGGGATGAGGTGTCTCTCGTGTCTTTGTCCTCGTCTGATTACTCGCGCATCGAGCCCCTCATAGATCGGCTGGTCCGGGTTCTGGAAACCCGCCGTGTAGGAATCTGCCTGCCGTCCCTCAGGCCGGGCGGACTCACGGAGGGCATCGCGCGGGGCATAAGTCGCTTCCGGCACGCCGGGATGACTCTGGCCCCGGAAGCCGGCACAGAGCGCCTGCGGCGTGTGATCAACAAGGAGTTTGAAGAGGAGGTTTTCCTCGAAGCCGTGCGGACCGCCATTCGCCATGGTTGGAGACAGGTGAAGCTCTACTTCATGATCGGACTCCCGACGGAGAAAGAGGAGGATCTCCGGGGAATGGTGGATCTCGCTGCCCGCGTCAGACAAGTCCGGGTGGGCAAACGCTCCATTTCCGTCAAGATGAGCGTTTCCCCCTTCGTGCCGAAACCGCACACGCCCTTCCAGTGGGAGCGCCAGATTTCCCTGGAAGGGATCGTGGAGACCATGAAGTTCCTGAGACCCAGACTCAGGCAAGCTCGGATCAACCTGCGGTGGCCGAGGGCGGAGATGACCACGATCGAAGGACTTCTGGCCCGGGGCGACGGCCGCCTGGCAGGTGTAGTGGAGGATGTCTGGCGACAGGGCGCGCGCTTTGAAGGATGGAGCGATTTCTTCCGAATTGATCGGTGGGAAAAGAGCATGGCCGCAGCGGGGCTTTGCATCGATGACTATCTGTCGGCCAGGGATCTGGAGAGTCGGTTGCCATGGAGTTCCATCTCCTCTGGTGTGACCAATGACTATCTCCGGGCGGAGAGGGAACGGGCGCTGCGGGGCGAGTCGTCCCCTGATTGCCGGGATGCCGGGTGCCGTAGCTGTATGGATGCGGAGCAGGTTTCCACCTGCCGCAGCCTTTCGCTGAAATGGGGCCGGGGGCGGCCCACAGCGGGCACTCCCCCGCAGCGGCGCACGAGCCGGCCGGCCAAGGAACGCTCCGGGATTCGGGTGGGAGTCCGGGTCCGGTATGCCAAGGGGGACGAGGTTCGGTTCACGTCCCACCTGGATGTAGTCCGGATGTTCGACCGGGCGATCCGGAGGTCCGGGATTCCAGCAGTGTACACGTCCGGTTTCAACCCGCGCCCCAGGCTGGCCTTCGGTCCTCCGCTTCCGCTGGGCATGACGTCGAGTTCCGAGTACCTGGACCTGGAGATGCTGAGGCCGTGGCAGGACGAAGACGGGGAGCGGCTCGGCGCGGCTTTGCCGGCCGGGTTCGTCCTGCTGGGAGCACGGGGATTCTACGGGAAGCCGGTTTCACTGAGCCGACCCGGAGCGCGGGACCGGTACCGCGTGAGCCTGAGCGAGACAGCCGAGGCGTTGGGGATACCGGGAGACCTTGAATCCTGGCGGGAAGGAATCAGGGAAAAGGTCGCAGACAGTCGGAAGTGTGAGGGGCCGGAAGGGGCACGCGGCTCGAATGAGCTCGAGAAGGACCCGTCTCCGGAACGCGCCCGGCTTCTTTCAATTCAGGTGGAAGATCAGGACAGGGATGGACTCCGGCTGGAACTTCAGACCGGTGCCGGGCTCCGGCAACTGCTGAAGGAAACCCTGACAGCACTGTTGGGAGATCCGGATGTCTTACCCCTTGTGAGAATTCAGCGTGAAGCCTATGATTTGCAGGAGGACGCTGGTTGGGTTTCTCCCATGGAAGCAAACTCCCTGACCCCGAGACGTTCCGGGCAGGGATAGAGTGAAAGATGGGAAGGGACGAATGTACCGAGAGATCATTATCAATGCCGAGGAGACGGAGACCCGCGTGGCGATCCTGGAGGATCACCGGCTGGCCGAGTTCTTCGTGGAGCGGCCTGAGCAACGGCGCATTGTCGGCAACATCTACAAGGGAATAGTGAACGCTGTCCTGCCCGGAATGCAGGCAGCCTTCGTGGACGTGGGACTGGAAAAGAGCGCGTTTCTCCATGTGTCGGATTTGATGGAGAGCGATCTGCCGGACGATGAGATCGGAGGAGACGCTTCCCGGAACGGTTACACCCGGAGTGGGCATTTGCCCCGGGCAACCCGGATTGAGGCGCTCCTGACCAAGGGGCAGGAAATCCTTGTCCAGATTACCAAGGAGCCGATTGCTTCCAAGGGAGCCCGTGGAACCACTCAGATTTCGCTGGCCGGCCGGTTTCTGGTGCTGATGCCGAACTCGATACATCTGGGAATTTCGCGGAAGATCGAGGACCGGTCGGAGCGCAATCGTCTCCGGGAGATCGTCGGCCCTATCCAGCCCGCCGACATGGGACTCATTGTCCGGACGGTGGGGGAGGGCAAGGACGCGAAGCTGTTCAAGGACGATGTGCGGTATCTCACCCGTACCTGGAAGCATGTGGTCTCCCGCTCCAGGAAAAGGCAGGTGCCGGCAGAGCTCCACTCGGAACCCGAACTGACCGGCAGTCTGATCCGCGATCTCTTCAGCGAGGAAGTGGATCGAGTTGTAGTTGATTGCGGCAAGCAGTACAAGGAAATCAGGAGATACGTTCAAGGACTGATGCCGGAACTCAAGGAACGCATCCATCTCTACGAGGGGGATGCACCCGTTTTCGACCACTACGGGGTTGAGACCGAGATTGAGCAGATGCTTAATCGGCGGATCCCGCTGCGTCGGGGCGCTTACATTGCTATCGATCAGACCGAGGCGCTGACGACAATCGATGTCAACACCGGTCGATTCCGCGGGGCCTCGGACCAAGAGGAAACCATCGTCATCACCAACCTGGAGGCGGCGCGGGAAAGCGCACGCCAGATGCGGATGCGGGACATCGGCGGGATCATCGTGATTGATTTCATCGACATGGAGAAGGAGAGCAACCGCCGCCGGGTTTTCGAGGAGCTGAGGAAGAACCTCCGGGCCGATCGGTCCAGGACCAAGATACTGCCCATCAGTGAGTTCGGCCTGGTCCAGATGACCAGGCAGCGGGTCCGGCCCAGCCATCTGCATTTCTTCAGCGAGTCATGCTCCTGTTGTGGAGGCCTGGGACGCGTTCTTTCCCCGGAGACGATGGTATCCATGGTGGAGCGCTGTTTCCATCGGCTGACTCAGAGGACGGGGGAGAGAAATATCGCGGTGCATCTTCACCCCGAGGTGGCCATCCACATGTTGAGCAACCGGATCGGAAGGGTGCAGGATCTGGAGAAGGAGTTCGGCCTGACCATCGAGATAGTAGACGATCCGGCAGTGGGGAGACAGGAAATCAGGATGTACTCGGTGTCTACGGGGGAGGATCTGACTCGGAAAGTGCTGCCGAAGTCGTGATATTGCAGGCGGTGGCGCGCTCTGTGGACCTGATCCCGATGAGGTCAATTTGGGCTTGACAAGGGCCTGTGGGGCGTGGTACTTGTAGTTCATTGCGAAGTTGTATAGCTGGAAGTGGAGGCGCCGCCGGGCAGGGTTGCCCGACGGGGTGGTTGCGGAAGTGAGGGAATTCCTGGCATGGCGTATGCGATTGTTGAGACAGGCGGGCTTCAGTTCAGGGTTCAGGATCGTGAAGTTCTGGAGGTTCCGCGCTTGCAGGTTGCAGAAGGGGAAACCGTTACCCTGGATCGTGTTCTGATGTGGGTGGATGAAGCGGATGTTGTGGTGGGACAGCCTACAGTCGAGGGCGCGTCGGTGCAGGCCAGAGTCCTGGGTCAGATTCTGGGGCCCAAGATTATTGTCTTCAAGCAGAAGCGCCGGAAGAACTACCGGAGGAAGCGTGGCCACCGCCAACATCTGACGAAGCTGGAAATCACGGGCCTGACGCGGTCTGTGTAGGGAGTGATATTCCATGGCACACAAGAAAGGTGTTGGAAGTTCGAGAAACGGTAGAGATTCGAGCGCGCAGCGCTTGGGAGTCAAACGCTTCGGAGGACAGCGGGTTCTGGCAGGCAATATTCTGGTCCGCCAACGGGGCACGAGGTTCCATCCTGGGCTGAACGTGGGGCGCGGAAAGGACGATACGCTGTTTGCCCTGATTGACGGGGTGGTCTGCTTTGAAACCAAGGGCCGGACTCGCAAGTATGTGAAAGTACTTCCCATGGTCTCCTAGCCCGCATTTTGGAGCGGCCATGGTCTGCGTGGTGATGATGCGCTGTGGCGCTGGAAGACCCAGTGATGGTTTGCCCGGACGGCGGAGGGGAGGAATTGCCCCCCGCTTTTTCATGTGGTTCCGCTGAATTGCGCTGATGGCATCGGGTGCGGGCTGGGTGATGGTTGAAAGGAGAGATCGGCTGTGAACGTGAAGTGGCTTGGACACGCTACGTTTGTGATCACTTCTTCCGACGGGACCAAGATTCTCACGGATCCCTACAAGCCCGGCGGCTACGACGGCGCAGTGGGCTACGGTCCCATCACCGAATCTGTGGACGTGGTGACGGTGAGCCATGAGCACGAAGACCACAATGATGTAGAAGGACTCACGGGGCAGTTCGAGGTAGTGAGGGGTTGTGGGACCCACCAGGGTCGAGGAATCCGGTTCCACGGGTATGGCTGCTTCCACGATGGGACGAAGGGGTCGGAGCGGGGGGAGAACACCATCTTTGTCATGGAGATCGATGGTCTTCGCCTGTGTCACCTGGGAGATCTCGGACACCCTTTGAGCACGGATGAAATCAAGGAAATCGGCCGGGTGGATGTTCTCCTGGTTCCTGTCGGGGGACACTTCACGATCGATGCGAAGCAGGCTGCGAGCATCGCCGATGCGATGGGGGCCTGGATAATCATCCCCATGCACTTCAAGACGGAGGTTCTCGGTTTTCCAATTGCGCCGGTGGACGAGTTTCTGAAGGAGATGGGGAGCTATGAGAGGCCGGAGGCTTCGGAGGTGGAGATCACACCGGAATCGTTGAAAGAGGGCAAACGGGTGATCGTTCTCGAGCACGCGCTGTAGGATAGGAATGGAGCCACCGTGAAAGGTGAGAAAACAGTGACATCCCGCGGCGCGTTTCCGGAGGTCGACGGGCAACTCCCGCCGGGCATCCAGACTACGTGCGGAGTGCTGGGTGGGATTCCCGCCCGGTACGCTTCTTCCCGCCTGGATGGCAAACCGCTGGTTCTGCTGGGCCCGAAGTCCCTGATTCAGCACGTCTACGAGCGGTGTCTCCAGACGGAAGTCCTGGACCAGGTCGTGGTGGCGACTGATGACCGGCGTATTGCCGAGGCCGTGAGGGCTTTCGGTGGGAAGACCGTGCGGACCTCCTCCAATCACCGCACGGGCACAGATCGCCTGGCCGAGGTTGCTTCCCGAATCGAGTGCGACGTTGTCGTCAACACCCAGTGTGATTCCCCCCTCTTTCCCCCACATGCAATTGACCTTGCGGTTCGCGCGTTGCTGGAGAATCCGGAAGTCAGAATGTCCACGGTGGCGGCGCCTTGCGCGGACGAGTCCGAGATCAGATCGCCCAACAGCGTCAAGGTGGTGACGGATTGCAGTGGCGATGCCCTCTATTTCTCCCGTTCGCGAATCCCGCCGAGGACAGAAGCGGCCTCGGATGTTCTGCTTCACCTGGGTATCTACGTGTACCGCCGTGAATTCCTTCTGGAACTAGCCCGGCGGGAGCAGGGGCCGCTGGAGAAGCGTGAGCACCTGGAGCAGCTTCGGGCCCTCGAGTATGGTGACCGGATCCGCGTCGTGCTCATCGGGGAAATGCCTCCCGATCTGCATGACATGGATGATGTGAAATCTATCCGCCAACTGCTGGGGGGGGAGAGATGACGACCAAGTACATCTTCGTTACCGGAGGTGTCGTCTCGTCGTTGGGGAAGGGGATAGCGGCGGCGTCGCTCGGTCAGCTTCTCAAGAACCGGGGACTGGGCATCACGATCCTGAAACTCGACCCGTACCTCAATGTGGATCCCGGGACCATGAGCCCTTTCCAGCACGGGGAAGTTTTCGTGACGGACGACGGGGCGGAAACCGATCTGGACCTGGGGCACTATGAACGGTTTGTCGGTATTGACCTGGGTCAGGATAACAATGCTACGGCGGGTCAGATCTATGATGCGGTGATTACCCGCGAGCGCCGGGGTGGGTATCTGGGAGGCACCGTCCAGGTGATTCCCCACGTGACTGACGAGATCAAGAGTCGCATCTACCGCCTGGGGGATCGGGACGAGATCGACGTTTGCATTGCCGAGATCGGCGGCACCGTCGGCGATATCGAATCCCTCCCCTTCCTGGAGGCAATTCGTCAGGTTCGTCTGGATCACGGAGTTGGAAGCACCCTGTATATCCATGTGACCCTGGTTCCTTTCATCAAGGCGGCGGGCGAGATCAAGACCAAGCCGACACAGCACAGTGTTCGTGCGCTGCGCGAGATCGGAATCCAGCCCGATATCCTCCTGTGTCGCACCGAGTGCCCGCTGGGTCGCTCAATCCGGGAGAAGATAGCCCTGTTTTGCAACGTGGCCGTTGGGAACGTCATCGAAGCCGGTGACGTTCGATGCATATATGAAGTGCCTCTGCGCTTTCGCGAGGAGGGACTGGATCAGCGGGTGGTGGACCATCTGGGCATCGATGCCCCGGAGACGGATATCGCAGAGTGGGAGGCCATGGTCCAGCGGATCCACGCCGGTGATCGGCTCGTCCGGATCGGGATCTGCGGCAAGTACGTGAACCTTCAGGACGCGTACAAGAGTATCAACGAAGCCCTGACCCACGCGGGAATCGGGAACGGTTGCAGGGTTGAGGCGCAGTGGATTGACTCGGAGTTTCTCAACTCCGACAACATCTCCGCACACCTGGCGGATTTGGATGCCATCCTGGTTCCGGGAGGATTCGGAGACCGGGGGATCGATGGGAAGCTGCATGCGGTTCGCTATGCGCGGGAGAACGACGTTCCGTACCTGGGTATCTGTCTGGGGATGCAGTGCGCGGTCATCGAGTTCGCTCGCAACGTGCTGGGTCTCCAGGATGCCAACAGCAGGGAATTCGACGCGGAGTCACCGCACCGGGTGATCGATCTCATGTCCTCTCAGGAGGGTATCCTGGACATGGGCGGGACCATGCGCTTGGGCTCCTTCGAATGTGTTCTCCAGCCGGGAACGCGGTCGGCCGAGGCTTACGCTGCAACGCCTGTCCAGGAGCGGCATCGCCACCGCTATGAGTTCAACTCCGCCTACGAACAGCAGTTCGAGACCGCGGGCATGGTGGTGAGCGGCGCTTCACCCGACGGGCGTCTGGCGGAGATCGTGGAGATCCCTTTGCACCCCTGGTTCGTTGGATGCCAGTTCCACCCGGAGTTCAAGTCGAGGCCCATGAAGGCTCATCCCCTGTTCCTGGCCTTTGTGAAGGCAGCGTTGGCCTACAGCGCGTCACGTGAGACGGCGGCGCCGGGAACAGAGACCAGTCGGCTGAGATAGGGGGGGCGCATGGGATCATCTTCGGTACCCTGTTTGAACCCTTGCCTGCAGGTCGGCGGGGTGAGGATCGGTGGAGGCGCTCCCCTGGTTCTCATCGCCGGGCCCTGCGTTCTCGAAACGGAAGACGAAGCTCTCAAGATCGCCGAGAAAGTGCGGCGCCTTGCGCAGCGCTTGGGGATGGGCTACATCTTCAAGGCGTCCTACACCAAGGACAATCGTTCGTCCGTGGATTTTTTCCCGGGACCCGGGCAGGAGGCAGGCCTTCGGATTCTGGAGAAGGTCCGCCGTGAGGTGGGGGTACCTGTTCTCTCCGATGTCCACTGTTGCACAGAGGTGTCCGCGGCTGCCGAGGTCCTGGATATCCTGCAGATTCCCGCGTACCTCTCGCAGCAGACCCGGCTGGCGCTTGCTGTGGGCCGGACGGGCAAGCCGGTCAATGTGAAGAAGGGCCAGTTCGTTGCACCGGAGGATATGCGGGCTGCCGTTGGGAAGATCGAGAGCACCGGGAACCGGAACATCCTTCTCACCGAGAGGGGGAGTTCCTTTGGCTACCGGACGCTGGTGGTGGATTTCCGGGCCCTCAGTATCATGCGGGCTCTGGGGTACCCGGTGGCGTTCGATGTTACTCATTCCGTGAGGATCTACGGTCGCCCCAGCAAGGACCCATTGGGGGGAGAGCCGGCGTTCATCCCGTTTCTGGCGCGGGCGGGTGTGGGAGCCGGCTGCGAGGCCGTGTTCCTGGAAACCCATCCCGAACCCGCGAGGGCGGCATGCGACGCCTCGAGCATGTGGCCTCTGGAACGGCTCGAGTGGCTCCTGGAGCAGCTCGTACGGATTGACGCGGTAGCCCGGGAGGCAATGTCGCGCGAGGTTGCGGAGACGGAGGGGGCGACGTGAGCCGAGAGGTGCGGGTGCTGGTGATGGATGTAGACGGCGTGCTCACGGGAGGAGAAATCATCCACGGCACGGGAGGGATGGAACTCAAGCAGTTCCATGTCCAGGACGGAATGGGGGTTACCCTGGCGCGGCGCGCAGGAATTCTCCCTGTGGTGATCACAGTGCGGAAAAGCGAGG
Organism: Candidatus Eiseniibacteriota bacterium; assembly: GCA_023132135.1. GTDB lineage: Bacteria > Arandabacterota > Arandabacteria > JAGLYR01 > JAGLYR01 > JAGLYR01. The sequence goes on from JAGLYR010000187.1 coordinate 20,723, forward strand.
CGGTAGCCAAGAGATCAGAGGATCTGAAGATCGCCGAGGTTCATCAGGGTATCACGCGAAAATGGGAGTGCCTGAAAGAGATTCTGAAGCGCCACGGCTTCGAGCCGGAGGAGGTCGCGTACGTTGGAGATGACCTGGTGGACCTGCCTGTGATGCGCCGGGTGGGGCTTCCGATTGCCGTGGCCAACGCCACCGAGGATGTGAAGCGGAACGCTGAGTGGATCACGGCTCGCGAGGGTGGACGGGGGGCAGTGCGGGAAGCGGTGGAGATGATTCTCAAGAGGGACGGGAAGTGGGACAGGGTGCTGGAGGATCTGTTCGAGGAGCTGGAGTAAACGGAGCCGAGACAATGGGAATGGATCGTCGCGCGAGTGACACAACCGGCTTGTGTGAGAAGAAGGGTGTCCTCGATGAGGGAAAGCGTGTCATTCGCACAGAAGCCGAAGCCCTGCTGGCACTGGAGAAGCGGCTGGGCCCCGAGTTCGAGCGCGCGGTGGAGATTCTGCTTCGACATCTGAGCGGTGGTGGGCGGGTTGTCGTAACAGGCGTCGGGAAATCGGGAATCATCGGCCAGAAGATGGCGGCGACCTTCAACAGTACCGGGATGCCCGCCTTCTTTCTGCACCCGACCGAAGGCCTCCACGGGGACTTGGGGATGGTGACCTCCAGCGACGCCGTGATTGCCATCTCCAACAGCGGATACAGTGAGGAAATCCGGAGTCTTCTGCCGTGGCTGGATAGACTGGGCGTGGACGTGATTGCTGTCACCGGGAACATGGCTTCTCCCCTAGCGGAAACGGCCTGCCTGGTGCTGGACGCGTCGGTGGAGCAGGAGGCCTGCCCGTTGGGGTTGGCCCCGACGGCCTCCAGCACGGTGGCGCTGGCCATCGGGGATGCCTTGGCGGTGGCGGTTTTCCAGGCCCGGGGTCTGGACGCCAGGGATTTTGCCTTTCGACACCCCGGGGGAGTTCTGGGAAAACGACTGAGCCTCAAAGTCCGTGAGATCATGCACTCAGGCGATGCGGTTCCCGGAGTACTGCTGGGAAGCACCGTGCGCGAAGCGATTCTGGAGATCATCAACAAGCGTCTGGGCGTGACCATGGTAGTGTATGAAGATGGCACGCTCGCCGGGCTCATTGCCGACGGGGACCTGAAGAGGATGCTGGTGAGCGCCGAGGACCTGATGGATCATCCGGTGGAAGATGTGATGACCCGCGAACCCCGCAACATTGGTCCCGACGAGCTGGTCAGCAGGGCTCTGCAGAAGATGGAAGAGGATCCTGAACGGCTTATAACCTCCCTTGTCGTCACAGACGACGGCAATCATCCAATCGGTATCGTTCACATTCATGATTGCCTCCGCGCCGGTGTCTCCTAGCCTGGACTATGCACGAATCCGGATGGATTCGCACACAGTCCAGGCAGAGCAATAGAGAA
>JAGLYR010000188.1 GCA_023132135.1 Candidatus Eiseniibacteriota bacterium
TGCTGGAACAGCGTGCATATGAAAAATGGGTCCCCGCTTCCGCGGGGACGACGGGCGCGATAGCTCCGCCAGATGGATCATGTTGGGCGCCAAGTCCTGCAGTGCCACATTCTTGGGGCTAACGCCTTGTAAGCGTGCCGGGATCTTCCACATTGACACCGCCCCGGCTGTAGAGTACAAACGATTCAGAGACTTATCTGCATCATGTTTCTTTCGGAGGTTCTCGGCTCAAGTACAAGGTCAAGATGCTATGGCTATCCCCAGGCCCTCCACGGTCGCGAAACCAGACGCTCAGACCACAGGCTCGTCGAAGGACGACCTCTTGCAGTTCGTACCAAAGGGCCTTCTTCCCCTCAAGGACCCACAGAAGGATATCCCGAGGATCGCTAAGGATTCCAAGCTGACAGCATCTATAGATGAAGCTCTGCGTCGGATCTCCACGTCCCATAGGCTCTTCCTTGGCGATGCGAGAACCATGACAGCCCTGGAACCGGGATCGGTTCATCTAGTCGTTACATCCCCACCCTACTGGACTCTTAAGGAGTACCGCGATACGGAGGGACAGCTGGGCCACCTGGAAGACTACGCAAAGTTCCTGGAAGAGCTTGACAAGGTCTGGGCGCAGTGTTTTCGAGCTCTGGTGCCAGGCGGACGCCTTGTCTGCGTGGTCGGTGACGTCTGTCTATCGAGACGCAAGAACAACGGCCGGCATATGGTCGTACCTTTGCACTCATCTATTCAGGAACATTGCCGCTCCCTTGGGTTTGACAATCTCGCCCCTATCATCTGGCACAAGATAGCGAATGCGGTCTATGAAGTTGACAGCGGCTCAGGAGGATTCCTCGGCAAGCCTTATGAGCCAAACGCTGTTATCAAGAACGATATTGAGTTTATCTTGATGCTGAGAAAGCCCGGCGGATACCGCAAACCTACCGCTGCTGAGCGTGTCCTCAGTCTCATTTCCACTGAGAATCACCAGAAGTGGTTCCAGCAGATTTGGACTGGCGTCACTGGCGCCAGTACGAGGGACCATCCTGCGCCGTATCCGGTCGAACTCGCAGACCGCTTGGTGCGGATGTTCAGCTTTGCTGGTGATACTGTTCTCGACCCCTTCATGGGTACCGGTACTACGAACCTCGCCACCGCACGATGGGGTCGACACAGCATCGGCTATGAGATTGACCCGGAGTATTACAACTACGCGTACAACCGCCTTATGCAGAGTACACAGGGTCTCTTCAGTACGACATCCATCGAAGCTATCACACCCGGACAGTAGGACTATGAAAAACCTCGACGAGCGACTACGCAAAGCGGTACGAGCTTCTGCTAACACGCTTGGTCCGCGAGCGTCTTTATAACTCAGCCTGTTTCCTTCTTTCGAACAAGTCCGGTGGACGTCGGGGGAAATTCAGGCAACCCAGCGACGAGCTCTCCTTCCGGAATTTTGCAGCATCACTCACTGCTCACGCAACGGCTTTTGCGAAGGCGCTGCGCTGAATCTTCCTGTCGTGGAACATGTTTGAGAGTATTCGAAGGTCTTGGTGCCAGGTCTTGCAGTGCCACATTGTCCCACCGTTGGCCGGGCAGGAAGACATGCAAGGACAGCGACTTAGACCCTGAAATGCGGCATTGCAAGACCCGACACCGAAGACGTGGACACCGAAGGCGTGAAGTCTCGGTACGCATTGGGACGATGCCCTTGCCTATGGATGGCGCGAGGGCGAACTCGGGAGGAGCAGATGAAGTGGGTGCTGTGGATCGCGATTGTTCTGATGGCCGTTCCGGCGTGTGCACAAGAGCTCCGGAATCCGGATGTACCTTTCGGATTCATGGCTGTCGACGTTTGGGGCGGTCAATCGTTGGGAGCGAAGACGGAGTATCACAGTCGCTATAGCGACGCGGTGTTCGAAACGGATGTCGGTCATTTCGGGGTCTCCTTCATGGTGCCGGCGGGCCGGCGGGCTACGCTCATCCTCGACGCCGGGCATAACCGGGGTGAGATGGAGAGCGATGGTGGGCAGATGTACACCTCTAGAGTTACTACCGTGAACCTGCGGCTGCGTTTCTACCTTGGAGGCTAGGTTTCACCGATCGGTTCGCCCTGAGTGCCTCGCAGTGCTTTCTGAAACAGTACTTCGATGTGCATCGAAGGGGCCGGGAGGGTCCATCGTGACGGTGTGGATCAGGGGTCTCATGGTGCTCGTCGTTCTGGGGACCTCAGCTGTCGGAAGCGCCCAGACACCGGTGAGCGACGGGCAATCGGGTAAAGCAGTGGATTACCCCTGGCTCCCCGATTCCGCGCGAGTCGAGACCCTGGCTGAGAGGTTTCCGCCTTCAGACGGACATGAGCGAGTTCCGGCCGATCAGGCCAGCTTCGCCGGGTGGCTCCGGCATCTTCCGATGAAGCATGGGAGATCGCCCGTTCGCTCGTATGACGATGACGTGATCCTCGGTCCCAACGCTCCCCAGCTTGCCGGCGTCGTCGATCTGGATCTCATCGGGGACGATCTTCAGCAGTGCGCCGACGCGATCATTCGACTGAGAGCTGAGTACCTTTGGTCGAAGGGAGCGAGGAATCGGATTGCGTTTCAGTTCACGAGTGGGGATCTGTGCAGATGGGCGGACTGGGTGTCGGGTCTTCGCCCTCAGGTCAACGGTAATCGCGTTCGCTGGGTGAAAAGGGCTTCTCCCGACAGCTCCCGGCACACCTTCCGCAAATACCTGGAGACGGTCTTCTACTACGCGGGGACGATCTCCTTGAGCTACGACTCCGTTCAGGTTCCCGCCGATGAGATTGCACCCGGTGATTTCTTCCTCGAGAGCGGCAGCCCGGGACACGCTGTGATCGTCCTCGACGTGGCCACGGATCCTGAGGGGCGGCAACAAGTACTGGTCGGACAGAGCTTCATGCCCGCCCAGGATTTCCATGTTCTGAAGACTAAGACGGGAGGCGCCTGGTTCAATGTTGATCCCGCGAGCCCCGGGCTCGACGTGCCTTCCTGGAAAACCTTCCCATGGTCGTCGCTGAGGAGGTTCAGGGAGTGATGTCTCAGAGCTAGCCCGTATTTCTCACCAGTCGCAGGCTTCGGCCTTCGCCAGGAGGGCAACCTCGACGGCCGCGTCGATAACCAAAGCCAAAGCGGAGATTGGCTCAAGACCGCCAATGACCTGGCCGCGGAATCAGCAATTGTCACAGAACTATCAAACGCGTGATATATCCTGGAGCCAGAGGGGACACAATGAACGATTCTCTTGAGATCATCACCGTTGACGGCACGAATTTCGAGGAGCATGGGTTCTTCTGTTACAAGAGCAAGCCCAAGTCACAGGGGTATCAGAAGAAGTTGGACTGGCTGCGGCAACGCTTCGCGGAAGGTCTCAGAATCAAGATACTCTACGAGAGTGGCCGGTCGGTTGGGTTCATCGAATACATTCGGGGGGAGCACAGCTGGAGAGTAGTCGAAGCGCCGGACTATCTTGTTGTTCACTGTCTCTGGGTAGTTGGTCGTGGCAAGAAGAAAGGCTATGGTTCCCGCTTGCTCAGTGAGTGTGTTGAGGATGCGCGGCAATTTGGGAAGCACGGTGTGGCGATGGTGAGCAGCAGGGGGAATTGGCTGGCCCACGAGAAGGTTTTTCTCAAGAACGGCTTTGAGAAGGTGGATACAGCACCACCCTCATTCAATCTGTTGGTGAAGGAGGTCAAGGCAGGGCCTGCGCCGGCTTTCCCCCAAGATTGGGAGAAGAGGCTGGGTCAGTATTCTTCGGGGGTGACCATAGTCTATGCAGACCAGTGCCCCTACATGCCGGATGCAGTGCAACAGGCAGTCGATGCGTTCGCGGCAAGAGGGATAGAGCCCAAGGTGGTCAAGCTGGAGAGCAGCGCAGAGGTGAGGGCCAAGTCGCCGACGGCGTATGGGGTCTTTGGAATCGTCTGCGACGGAAGGTTGTTGACGTATCATTATTTGGGCAAGAAGGAGTTGAAGCGACTTGACGAGGAATTCCTTTCGCAATCGTAGAAAGGCGGCATTCCGGGGCTGATGGCCCCGGCCACGGGGATCTTATGCTAGTCACTCTACTCACTGTTATGTGAGGAGATGAAATATGAAAATGATGGAAGACGTGATATTGAAACATTCAATGGAGATCAGAACAACACCGGAAAAGATCTTCGAGTTCCTTTCCGGCCTTGTAGATGAACACTCACATAACAACAGCATGGACAGCGACAAGCAATAGCAGCTCGTCCGCTCTCAATCTGGTCATGGTAGATCAAGATATTGCAGCGCAGTCTGTTCCCCTCTTCGTGATCTTCGTGGTGAATGCGTAGCGCAAGGCCCACAACTTGAACAAGTTGGCACCGTCCCCGAAAGGTTCCCACAGGTTTGAACTTGCAAGAGCCGCTCCATCCGGCTAGAATAGCCGTCCAGCTCTTGAGGACCGCATCCGGGACTTCTCTCATCATGGAGAAACGCTGTTGGACCCCGAAACACTTGAACGCCTCGACTGCCTGATTGACGAAGCGGGTCTTGAGGAAACCGACCTCATCGGGGCCATGCAGGATATCCAGAGGGAACTGAACTATCTGCCCGAGGAGGCCATGCGTCTCGTTGCGCAGAAAATCGGCGTCCCTCTCTCCCAGGTCTACAGCATCGCCACCTTCTACAAGACGTTCTCACTCGAGCCTCGCGGCCGTCACCTGATCAACGTCTGTATGGGAACGGCCTGCCACGTGCGCGGGGGCGTGCAGATACTGGAGAAGCTGAAACGGATCCTGGGGATCGATACCGGGGGGACAACCAACGACCAGCGGTTTTCCCTCGAGGCTGTCCGTTGCCTGGGCTGCTGCGGCCTGGCACCCGTGATCATGATCGACGGGAAATTCCACGGCAAGCTGACACAGAAAGGCCTCGACCGGATCCTGGAACAGTACGAGTAGCACAGAACGTGGAATCGCAAGAGCCCGAACCACGCAAGAGCTCGAACCACGAAGGGCACGAAGCGTGTTTCTTCCCGGGGTTTCGGGAGTAGGAGTATCCGTTGAAAACTTGTCGCACTCATCTCCTGCTCTGCGCCGGGACCGGATGCGTTTCAAACGGCGCCTTCGAAGTCATGCGCTCGCTGGAAGAGGAAATCAAGCGCCACAACCTGACCGAAGAGGTCTCCATAGTGGCAACGGGCTGCAACGGCTTCTGTGAACGCGGGCCCACCATGGTCGTCCAGCCGGACGGTATCTTCTACCAGCGATTGACCGTCGACAAGGTCCCTCACCTCGTGGAAGAGCATTTCCTCAAGGGGCGCCCGGTCAAAGAGCTCATGTACACCGAGGCCAAGGGCAGGCCTCCCGTCCCCAGGATGAATGACATCGAGTTCTTCCGTCACCAGGTGCTGATTGCTCTGCGGAACCGGGGACGGATCGACCCGGAGAAGATCGACGAGTACATCGCAAACGACGGGTACGCGGGCCTGGCCAGAATCCTCAAGGAAATGTCCCCGGAGGAAGTAATCAGCCAGATCAAGAAGTCCGGGTTGCGGGGCCGAGGCGGCGCCGGTTTTCCCACGGGCATGAAGTGGGAGTTCGCTCGTCGCTCTGCCGCAGACCTGAAATACATCGTCTGCAACGCGGACGAGGGCGACCCGGGCGCCTTCATGGACCGGAGTATTCTCGAGGCCGATCCTCATTCCGTTCTGGAAGGGATGCTCATCGGCGCCTACGCCATCGGGGCCTCCAGGGGATTCATCTACATTCGTGAGGAATATCCTCTCGCAGTCGAGCGAATCAAACGGGCCATCCGCGCAGCCGAGGAGTACGGTCTTCTCGGCGAGAGAATCTTCGGCGCCGCATTCGACTTCTCATTGCGGGTGGTCCGAGGCGCCGGCGCCTTTGTGTGCGGCGAAGAAACGGCGCTGATGGCATCCATCGAGGGCAAGATGGGGCGCCCGAGGCCGCGCCCTCCCTTCCCCGCCGAATCCGGCCTCTGGGGATGCCCGACCAACATCAACAATGTTGAAACCTGGTCCAATGTGCCCGTCATCATTCTGCGCGGGGCCGACTGGTATTCCTCGATCGGCACTCCTTCGAGCAAGGGCACCAAGGTATTCTCGGTGGTCGGCAAGGTCGAGAATACCGGATTGGTCGAAGTCCCCATGGGAATCACCCTGCGCAAGATCATCTTTGATATCGGGGGAGGCATCCCCGGTGGCAAGCGCTTCAAGGCAGTCCAGACGGGTGGACCCTCGGGTGGCTGCATCCCAGAGAACAAGCTGGATCTCGAGGTGGACTACGAACAGCTGGCTGAGGCCGGGGCCATCATGGGCTCCGGCGGACTCATCGTGATGGATGAGGACACCTGCATGGTCGACCTGGCGCGCTACTTCCTGGCCTTCCTGGAGGACGAATCTTGCGGGAAATGCGTGCCGTGCCGCGAAGGCCTCCAGAGAATGCACGAGATCCTGGACGACATCACCGAAGGCCGGGGAACCATGGACCATCTCGTTCTCCTCGAGCGTCTGGCGAACACCGTGAAAAAGGCATCACTCTGTGCATTGGGATCGACAGCACCGAATCCGGTTCTCACCACGCTCCGGTACTTCAGAGACGAGTATGAGAGCCATATCAACGAGGGCCGTTGCCCCGCCGGCGTCTGCAAAGCGCTGATCCGGTTTTCCATCGACCCGGAGGCCTGCACCGGCTGCACGGCGTGCCGGAAGGTATGCCCGACCGATTGCATCGCCGGAGAACGAAAGCAACCACACAAGATCGATCCCGACAGGTGCATCAAGTGCGGGGCCTGTCACGAGGTGTGCAAGTTCAATGCGGTGCGGAAGACATGATGACCATCAAGCTGAAGATTGACAAACAGGATATCGAGGTTCCCGAGGGAACAACGATCCTCGAGGCGGCTCGGATGCTGGGAATCCGGATTCCCACCCTTTGCCATCATGAAGCCCTGAAACCCTACGGAGCCTGCAGGATCTGCCTGGTTGAGGTCCGCGCGGGAACGGCCCGGGCAAGTACACTGGTTGCCTCCTGCGTGTTCCCGGTCCGCCAAGGTCTGGAGGTCACGACCGACTCAGACGAAATCCGGGAGGTCCGGGCCGGTCTGCTGGAGCTCCTGTTGGCCCGTTGTCCGGGATCCAGGCAAATCCGGGAGCTGGCCGGGGAATTCGGCGTCCACGAGACACCCTACACGCCTCGCGACCATCTGTGCATACTGTGCGGTCTCTGCGTTCGCGTCTGCGACGAAATCGTGGGCGCCCGGGCTATTGACTTCTCCTTCCGAGGACAGGCCCTGGACGTCAAGCCGCCCTTGTTGACCCCGGCCGGTACCTGTATTGCATGCGGCACGTGCACAACGGTTTGCCCGACCGAGGCAGTGAAACTGGAGGAAATAGCGCGGGTTCCATATGGACACGCCGTCTCCGAGACACATCCCGGTGAGCGTTGCCGCGTCTGCGGGACACATCCCACAAAGCCGGAGTTTCCCGCGAACTACGACGATTGGTTCCCGAAGTAATCCGGCTTATCGCTTGACAATCCATGCGCTGCGGTCGTAGCGTGCATCCGATGACAAACTCCACCCCAATGCTGGAAGCACTCAAGCTGACCAAGGATTTCGGACCCCTCTGTGCTCTCTCCGAGGTCGATCTCGAAATCCGGGAAGGTGAGATCTTCGGATTGCTGGGCCCCAACGGCGCCGGCAAGACCACGTTCGTCAACATCGCCACGACATTCCTGAAACCGACCTCGGGGACAGTGAGGATCGCCGGGCTGGATGTGATGGAGGACACGGCCCGGGTCAAGAACCTCCTTGGCGTGGTTCCCCAGGAAATTTCCCTCTACGACATGCTGAGCGGGGAGGAAAACCTGGAGTTCTTTGGCGGTCTGTATGGCCTCAGGGGAGGCCGCCTCAAGACAAGGGTCTCCGAGGTGCTGGAGACTCTTGGGCTCGCAGAGCGGAGAAAAGGGAAAATCTCGAACTACTCAGGCGGGATGAAACGGCGAGTCAATATCGGCGCCGGCATCCTCCACGAACCCCGTATGATTCTGATGGACGAGCCCACCGTGGGCGTCGATCCTCAATCCAGGCATCACATTTTCGGCGTGATTGAGAACCTCCGCGACAACGGCGCCACCATCCTCTACACGACCCACTACATGGAGGAGGCCGAACGCCTCTGCGACCGCATTGCCATCATCGACCACGGGAAGGTCGTTGCTTGCGGGACAAAGCGGGAGTTGGTCGCGCTCATCGGCGAGCAGTCGGTGCTGGAGATCGGGTTCAGCGGCGATCCGGATCCGGCGGTCCTTGAGAGTACCCTCCCCGACGCAAGAATCCATGACCGCAGGATCCTGATTCACACCACCGATCCGGCCGCGGCCCTCCCCCGCGTCGTTTCCGGACTCTCCGGGGTGGGCGTCGACCTGACGTCCATCAACGTTCAGGAACCCGACCTGGAAGCCGTGTTCCTGAGGCTGACCGGCCACCGGCTGAGAGATCGAGGTACGGAATCGTGACCCTTCACCTGATTGCCAGAGACCTCAGGATCATTTTCAAGGACCGGGGGGCCATGTTCCTCGGCTTCGCGGTGCCCGTCGTTCTGTTCACCGTGTTCGTTCTCATCTTCGGCGGCATGGGATCCTCGGGCGACATCAACTCAATTCACCTGATCGTGGTGGACGAGGATGACAGTCCGCAGTCCAGGCGCCTTGTTTCTCTCCTGGAGAAACTGGAACCCCTGCGGATCCGCAAGAACAAGAAAACCGGGGATTCGGAAGAGCAAATCCCGTACACGGCTGCAACGGCGCGTGAGGCCGTCGCCGCAGGGAAGGTCTCCACCGCCCTGGTCATTCCCGAAGACTTCGCCCGTGGCCTGGAAGAACACCTCTTCGCCGATTACGATTCCCTGCCGGCCCTGACCATCCTCTATGACGCGGCCGTGCCCATCGAATCCCAGGTTGTAAGGGGCCTCCTGCAGCAGGTCGTGTTCATGAGCCTGACGAGCACGTGGGCCGTGAAGGGCATCGACATCATGGCGCAGGAGTTGGCGTTAGACACCGACACGTCCAACCGGATGACCTCGTGGATGACCGAGGTATTCGAAGAAGTGGAGCAGATCCAGGAAGCGGAGGAAGCCGGTCCCGATTCAACCGAAGCCGCCGGGGGCGGTGGTTTCGGATCCCCCATCCCTATCAAGACGGTGGACGTTCTGGGGGAATCCAAGAGGAGTCCCGTCGCCGCGATGACCGCGGCCCAGGTCGTCGTCATGTTTCTCCTGTTCTCCGTGATGTACTCGGCGGGCTCCATCCTGCAGGAGCAGGAAGGCGGCACCCTGCGGCGGCTTCTCATTTCACCAATGACCGATTGGCAGTTCCTGCTGGCGAAGGTTGGTTCCACCACGATTTTCGGCTTTTTCCAGATCATGATCATGTACCTGTACGGCTGGATTGTGTTCAACGTGGACCTGTTCCGTGACTTCCCTGCGGTAGTGCTGATGACGGCCGTCACCGCGGTCTCAGCCACAGCTCTGGGCCTTTTGCTGGCGAGTCTATGCCGGAGCATGAAGCAGGTTGAATCGATTTCCATGCTCGTGGTTCTCTCCATGTCCGCCATTGGCGGATCCATGATCCCCCGATTCCTGATGCCCAAGTGGATGCAGGATGTCGGACTCCTTTCCTTCAACGCTTGGGCCATCGACGGGTTCTACAAGATCTTCTGGCGGGAGATGGGTATCGTTGAGATTCTTCCGCAAGTGGGAGTACTCCTGGCGGCGGGCCTGGTCTTCTTTTTCATCGCCTCACACTTCTTCCGACAGCGTTTCTACGCATAGCCCGCGTTGGCCCGCACGGCCGCACCCCGGTCTGCTTGACAGCGCCGATCGTTCCGCTAAGATGCCAGAGATCGAACCGGACTCGGGAAGTGTGATCCACGGGGAGGTAGTCGAGTGGGATGTCGTCGCGTCAAAGCCGTGGGACTGTTCTCCGGTGGCCTGGACAGTGTGCTCGCCGCCCGGCTTCTAATGAACCAGCAAATCGAGGTCCACGCGTTGACTCTCGAATCCCCGTTCTTCGGCTCCGAGCGCGGGATTCGCGCGGGAGCGGTTATGGGAATTCCGGTCGAGGTTCGCGACGTCACGGACTTGATCTGCAGGCTCGTCGAGGACCCTCCGCACGGGCACGGCAAGAACCTCAATCCGTGTCTGGATTGTCACGCGATGATGTTCCGGGAAGCCGGAGTGTTCATGGAGGAGATGGGGGCCGATTTCCTCTTTTCGGGAGAAGTCCTGGGGCAACGGCCCTTCTCGCAGAACTACCAGGCAATGCTTCAGGTCGCGGACCTCTCCGGATACGGGCAGTACATCGTCCGGCCGCTCTCGGCAAGACTCCTGCCCCGGACAAAGCCTGAGGAAGAAGGCAGCGTGGATCGGGAGAAACTACTGGATATCCAGGGCCGGTCCCGGGCTCGCCAGATGGCACTGGCCTATGAGTGGGGGATCAAAGAATACGCCAGCCCGGCCGGGGGGTGTTGCCTCACCGATCCCGGTTTCTGTGGCCGCCTCAGCGATCTCCTCCGCCACAACCGGCCGTTGGACAGGCGGGCCGTCCGGCTCCTGAAGTATGGCCGCCACTTCCGCCTTGGAGAACGGGTCAAGGCCATCGTGGGCCGGAAACATTCGGAGAACCAGGCGCTGGAGGGGCTTTCCATCCCCGAAGACGTTGTGCTCGAAGTCCAAACCTATCCCGGCCCGACGGTCCTTGTCACCGGACCGGCCGACGCCGGCGATGTTCACCGGGCAGCTGAACTGGCGGTGCGATACAGTGATGCACCTTCCGGTGAGGAGGCAGTGCTGGTACGGGTTGTGCAGCGTGGGGAGGAGACCGAGATCTCGGCCGGGACCGCCGCTGACGACGTGCTGGAGCGGATCCGCGTTTAGCTAGCCCGCAAGCCCCCCGGATGGGGGGCGACTCAACTTAGCCCACGGTAGAGCGGAGCGGAACCGGGGGACAAGAAGACGACCCCATACCACTA
>JAGLYR010000189.1 GCA_023132135.1 Candidatus Eiseniibacteriota bacterium
TATTCAGGAATCCCGTAGCGAGAGGGCCGCAGGGATTCCTGAATAATCCAGGCTAGACCTTGGGTGGAGCGCGGTGGTAGACTTCCGTCGGCATATGTTTCTCCAGAGCCCGTATTTCTCACCAGCCTCGCCGCAGCAGATGGCTGGCGGGAAATGCGGGCCGGCTTCTCCGCGTCTACGTTTCTCTGCATGGTCCATGACGGGAGTTTGTTGAGCATGCACTTGTCGCCGATGTCGGTTCTCCGGGCCCGGGGTCTCCGGCCCTCCAAAAAGAGGGGCCAGCATTTCCTCACCGATCCCGGCATCGCCGCGAAGATCATCGATTCGCTGGACGCGGGGCAGGGGGATGTGGTGGTGGAGATTGGCGCGGGGCTGGGAGCGCTGACAAACGGGCTTGCACGCAGGGCCGGCAGGATAGTGGCCGTGGAGGTGGATCGCGGGCTGGGCCGGATCCTGTCGGAGGACTTCGGAGATCGGGAAAATGTCACCGTTGAAGTGGCCGACATCCTGAACGTCGATCTCGGAGAGGTGGCGGATCGTTTCGGAGTCCCGAGGGTTCAGGTGGTGGGCAATCTTCCTTACTGTATCACGGCGCCGATTCTTCTATGGCTGGTGGGGCAGGCGGGGGTTGTATCCGAAGCTCTGGTCATGATGCAGAGAGAAGTGGCCGAAAGGATTACCGCGGGTCCGGGGGGACGATCGTACGGGCCGTTGACCATCGCCGTCCAGTTCTGGAGTGAACCCGAGATACTGTTCCCCGTCTCCCCCGGATGTTTCCAACCGACGCCGGGGGTCGAGTCGGCCGTGGTCCGGCTTCGCCTCTCGGGACGTCCCACTGTATCGGTGAAGGACAGGGACTTCTATTTCGAGGTCGTTCGGAAGGTTTTCAGCCAACGGCGAAAGATGCTCAAGAATTCATTGCTTCAAATCGAAGGCGTGACCGAAGACCTGTTGCGGAGGGTTGCGGTGGAATCGGGGTGGGAGTTCAGCCGGCGGCCCCAGGAGTTGAGCCTCGAGTCCTTCGCGAGACTGGCGGATGAGCTGGGAGCCCGACGATGATCTGGCGGAAAGCCGTATCGTTTCTTGGCATCGCGCTGCTCTGCCTGCTCGTGGTGTCGTCTGCCTGGGCCCAGTCCGAGGAGGATGACGACTCGCACGCCACGAGCGAGGAGGAAGAAGGACCGGCGCCCGGGGAAGAAGGGGCTCCCAAGGATCGAGAGGGCCGGGAAGCGACAGCCGGGACCGGTGGAATCCACCCATCCTATACCATCAGCTACGACCGGAACCGGGATCAGGCCACCTGGAACCATGGGTTCAACTTCAACTACAGCTACACCCCCCGGCTGTCCATCAACTCCTCGGCCACCATCCGGAGAAAGAGCAGTTTGACGGCCGAACGCGTGGCGAGAACCCGGAGCACGAACAATGGATTGGATTTCCGGTTGTCCAAGGGCCTGACTATGGGATTCGGGATCAGCCGCAACTGGAGCGAGGACGAAACAGGAGGAAGCGCCAGCAAGGAACGGGTCCAGGAGGGTCTCGAGATCAAGGCCAACTACAACACCCTGTTCCTGGGGGTGCTGGACACAAAAATTTCCGCCGGGGCGGGGACCGAGGACCGAGAGTACTCCGACGTGGTGAGCAAGGGACGGACCGAGCGTATTTCGATGGAGTTCGGATTCGAACCCGTGGAGAACCTCAAGACCAACGTCACCTACAGCGGGAACCTCAGAATCTCAGACTCCAGGCAGGGCGATTCCGAGACCCGGGACCGCAACATCGACGAGAAACTCAGCGCCAGCATGAACTACTCATTCTGGGATAACCAGAAAATCACCTTCAACGTCGCGGGCCGCCAGACCCAGGCGCAGTATCCCAGCGGCGGCGCCCAGGAAACCCGGACGATGGACGACCGTACGGTGGGAATCAACGCCGACCTTCAGCTGATGGAAGGGTTCAAGGTGGGGATCAAGTTCAATGCGAATGACGCCGCGACGATCTACGGTCTGGATCCGGACCGGGACAACCGGAAGACGGGGCGCGGACTCCAGATTACCATTCCCAAGCGGGACCTGTTTCTCGGACTCAGGGGGAACCTGGCGATCCATGACGATCAGAAACGGAACGAATTCCAGAGCCCCCAGACGGGAACGACGACCAAGCACGCCGTCCTGGGTGGGCTGGAGCGGGACCTGGGTCCCAGGAGTTCCATGAGTCTCAAGGGAAGGATGGAGCTCATCCGGTACGAGTTCGACGACAAGGTTCGCAACACACGGGATCGGGACCTCCTGAACCAGGCCGTCCAGCTGGATCTGGACTACAGCCCCGCGATCATGACGGCGCGGCTCAAAGCGGAGTACAAGCGCGCCGAGCAGGTCAACATCAACGCGGCCAGCGTCGCCGACAACAACACACGCCATACCTACTCGATCCGGCCGAGCTTCAACTTCAAGCTCTGGCGCAATATCAAGGTCAATCAAAACTACATCCTGAGCGCCGACTACACTCTCTACCACAGCGACGAGGAGCGGAATCTTCTGGTGCGGACCGCTTCGCTGGGCACAGGAATCCGCTACGCGCTCATTCGGGGTATCAATCTGGACGTGAAATACGACTACCATCTTCAGGACCAGGGGGGCTACCGCGAGGACGCGTACGGGGTAAGCCGCTATGCCCGGGCCAGCGAGAGTATGAGGCAGCGAATGACTCTGAGGTCGGGGTTCGAATTCGGCAAGGTTACGGTCAGCATTTCCCAGGCGTACGAGATCAAGAAACAGTGGACGTTCAAGCAGGGCGAAAAACGGCTGAAGTACGACGCTTCGTCCATCGACATCTCCGGCACTGCTGCGGCCAACTTCGACATCGGCTCCAGGACCCAGGCGAACATTTCGGTCCAGCAGACCCAGAGGGACGGCAGCAGGCTGAGCGACAACGAGAAGAAGTTCTGGAACATCCAGACCAGAGTCACACACAATTTCTAGCCTGCATTTCTCACCAGGTTTCTGCTGCGGTACCGGTCCATGGGCTGCGAGGAGCCTTTTCCCTCGTCGCTTCCTCAGTGTAGCCACGGCTACGCTTCCGGGAGCGACTCAGTCCAAAGG
>JAGLYR010000019.1 GCA_023132135.1 Candidatus Eiseniibacteriota bacterium
CTCTTGTCCGGGATCTATTCTCTATTAGCTACTTCTCTATTGCTCTGCCTGGACTGTGTGCGAATCCATCCGGATTCGTGCATAGTCCAGGCTACGGCATCCATCCCCGGTCCCGGTAAAGACCGTAGAGCGCACTCACCACCGAAGCCGCGTCGTGATACTTCACAACCCACCCCCGCCCTTCCTTCCCCTTCCGCTCACGGTAGCCGCGATCTTCGACCAGCTCAATCAGCTTCTGCTTCAGCGTCTCCCGATTTACATTGATGAAGGGATGGTCCGGCATGAAGGCTTCGAGATCCTCTCGCATCTCCGTACACGTGGCGATTTCCATCGAGAGTGTCTCCAGGGAGTTCACACCGTAGCCCACCCCACCCATGTCCCCTACCTGGTCGATGGCGATATCGCACGTCATCTTGGTTTCCAACGCCTCCTGGTGGGATCGTCCCTCAATCAGGACAAGTTCCACCGGGTAATCTCTTTCCAACTCCTTCACCTGACGGATGATGATATCGCTCCCCTTGAATCGGCGGTTCCTCGGCGCGTGGCAAACGCGGACTCTCTCACTTCCCTCCTGGCGTTTCGGCTGAAACCTCTCCGTCTCGAAAGGCATGTAGAAGAACTGGATGCTCGAATGCAGAGCCAAGTGGTCAAACTCGCAGGTCAGATTAAAATCGCTGAGCGCGTCCACCTCGGGAATCAGGCCCCGTTCCCGCAGGTCCGTTCCCAGGTAGTAGCACACGAGTTTCTTGCCCCTGCGTTTCAGCTCCTTGAGAATCCGGCAATCGCGGAAGAAGCCGATGCCCGACTCCAGATGGTAGATGTCATAGTTCAGGAGATCGTATCGTTCGATGGCTTCGTAGATCGGACGTTCCCACAGCCGATCCCGGAGACGGAACAGAACGTTTTCGAAGGGACTCCGCGGCTTCCATACGCGAAGACCCTCTTCCGTCGACCACTTGGGTCGGCCCCTGTGCAGCCAGGACACAATGTCCTTCATCCTCATGTCCAGTCTCGTCCCCTTGACAAAGGGGAGATGGAGACAGATGTCCTCATCGTACCCCTGCGCGCACTGGGCCAGAGTCACCATGCGGCTCTCGTGGCCGAAGCGGCGATGCATCTTGACAAAGGTCGAAGCCGTGCCGACCCAGTTCTGGTCGCAAAGATGAAGAATCCGCATTTCAGGTCCGTTTCCACTAGCCGGAAATGACCGACAAGACCGTCTCCCGGCAAATCCACCGCCGCTCATTCTCCGCGAGGTCCAGCGCGTCGATTACTCCCAGGTACATCTTCGGATGCCCAATTGGGTAGTCACTGCCGAAGATGACCCGCTCGGCGCCCAGATCATCTATCACCCTGCGAATCAACCAGTATTCCCGAATTCCTTCCATCCCGAGCCACACATTCCGGAGGTTCCCGGAAGAGAGCGCCTGGCAGGTGGCCTTTACCAGATCCGGTTGGTCTCCTCCCATGTGAGCGAAGACAAACCGGACCCCGGGGTGTTTTCGCGCCGCTTCCAGCGCGTACCGATAGCTGGCCATTTCCTGCCACCGACCGCAGTGAACCAGCACAGGCAGGTTCCGCTCCTCCGCATACTCCAGGAAAGGCTCGCACCGCTGATCCGTGATCCGGATCTCGTCGCATGACGGGTGGAACTTGAGACCTGAGACCCTCGAACCCCACTCTTCCAGTCGCTGCAGTCCGCCTTTGTCAGCAGGGTTGACCCATGCGAAAAACCAGTACCGGAGCCGGGCGCGTTCGATTTCCCGAAGCACAAGCTCGTTGTCCCGCAGGTCGGTGGCCGTCACCACGGCTCCCTCGAAACCACAGCTGCCCAGCACCTCATCGGTACGATCCAGCCCGACTTCCAGGCCAAAGAAACGTTCGCTCCACCTGCCGATGTGAATATGTCCATCAATCATCCTGACACCATTCCCAACCGATATGTCCATCAATCATCCCAACACCATTCCCAACCGATATGTCCATCAATCATCCTGACACCATTCCCAACCGATATGCCCATCAATCATCCCGACACTATTCCCAACTGATATGCCTCCCTCAGAAACGGGGTCGAACCCCACTTCCCCTTGAACCGGAGAAGGCCGGGATTGGGCACCCCCCCCAGGGAACTGGTGCCCAGATCATAGTAGGCGGCGCCCCACCTGATCGCGGCAAGGATCGACTCCGCCATCACTGCGTCCGCCGGCCGATACCGACCGGCGCCCTCCACATGGCACAGGTAGAAGTTCATCACCACGCGCTGATTGCAGAGAAAAATGAGAGCACCACCCAACACATCTCCCTCCCGGTAGGCCAGCAGCAACTTGAGACGATCCGGAACCAGTTCGAACAACCGGCGGAGCTGGGCCAGTGTGTGAGTGGGCCTGGCTCCATGCCTCAACCGATTTTCCTCGAGAATCGGGTAGAACAGATCGAGGTCTCCCGATTCACGGACCACCATGCCTGCCTCCTGTGATTTCCGAACCGCCTTCCGGGCGCTGGCCTGCCATTGTTCCTTTACTCCGTCCTCCCCCCCCTGAAGGGGAATGACGTCCGTTACCTCGTAGCGGAATCTGTCGAATCCCTTTGACAGCAGAACAAATTCCATCAGCTGATTGGGACTCCGCATGTAGATACCCGGAGCATGCGTCAGCTCAATCCCGTCAATCTTCTGCTCCCGGCACCATACCAACAGGCTGTCGACGAGAGCCTCGACAGTCTCGTAGCTCTCGCCCCCGCGCAGAACGAAACCACCAAAGGACCCGCCCCAAGGCGACACAAGAATCACCTCACCGTCCCGATGCATCAGGGCTCCCGGCAGAAGCGCCAGAGTTCTGCCGGAGCGCCGGAACAGGAGAGACCGCGAATCCACATCTCCCGGCTCATGGTAGGCCAGGAATTTCAAACTGTGAAAGAGGGTGCCGTTGTTCGAGTCCTCCACGAACTCGTCCCATGCACCTGCATCTTCGGCCGGTACTTCGACGATTTCAATCATGCGGGTTTGCAATCTCCGGACTAGCCCGTATTTCTTACCATTCCAATTCCGAGGGATCCAGTCCAAGGGAAACCCCGGCGCGCCGCAACACCTTCCATGCCAGCCTGGGCTCCCCGGAATCACGCTGAACCTCCTCGACCAGCAGGTATCCGGACCCTGTGGAGACGACCACTCCTTTCCCAGGCCGACAGCCAACCACGGTTCCAGGGAAACAGTCCGGCAGTTCGCTCGGGAGGCAGCTCGTCCTCCAGACGGTAAGCTTCCGTCCCCGGTACAGAGTCCACGCACCCGGGTAGGGCCTCGACAGGGCCCGCACCTGATCGTGAATCCGGGCGGCGGGCCTCGCCCAGTCAATCCGGGCGTGGGCCGGAGTGACAAGCGGGAAGCACATGGCCCGTTCTTCATCCTGGGGTGTACCCTCAACCGGGCCTGCCTCCATCCGATCTACGACTTCCATGACAAGTCCCGGGATATCCAACTGAATCCGCTGGTACAGCTCACCCGACGTTTCGTTTTCCCCGATCGCGTATTTCCGTTGGGCGATGACGGGTCCCGAATCCACACCCTCATCGATGACGTGAATGGAGAGCCCCGCTTCTTTGTCCCCGTTCATGATAGCCCACGCCAAGGGTGCGCGGCCGCGGTATCGCGGCAATAGTCCCGCATGGATGTTGATGAAACCCCGACGCGGGATTTCCAGCAGGGACGGCCGGAGAATCGACAGGTACCCCACTACTACTCCCAGATCGACGTTCCATCCGCGAAACGTGGCGAGGAACTCCTCGTCGATCTCTTCCGGGGTTTCCAGGGGAACCCCGGCCTCGCCCGCCAGCGCGCGCACCCGTGCAGACCATTCGGGATCAGAGAGAACGCTGTCCTCCGGGTGCGCAACGATCCCTACTACCTCCCTGCCCCCGGAGAGCATCGCTTCCAGCGGTCCGCAGGCAATGGACCTGTGTCCGAAGTAGGCAATCCTCATCCCCGCGCCCTCACCGCCTCACTCAATGCATCGCACACCTTCGCCACGTCTCCCGTCGTCATCGCAGGGTACAGAGGGAGAGACAGCGTCTTCCGGAAAGCCCAGTCCGAGACAGGCAGCTGTCCCTCCCGGTATCCGTACTCCCGCCGGAACAGAGGTTCCCGGTGCAGCGCGTAGGTCCCAATGGTCGTTTCCACTCCCAGATCCCTCATCCTCTCGATGAGCCCATCTCGCTCCACGTCATCCCCCACACTCACTACAAGAGATTGGTGACAGTCCCGGCCGTGTTCGAAGGAGGGTAGCATCAGCACCCCTTCAACTCCGCCCAGCCGGGCGCGGTATTGCTTCACAATCTCTTCCTTGCGCGCGATGATTTCATCCAGCCGTCCGAGTTGGCCCAACCCCAACACCGCGCCAATCTCCGTCATGCGGTAGTTGAAACCGGCCGAGGTGAATTGCAGACGCCCCGACGCCGTGGGATCGGCGCCGTGGGATCGGAGACTGCGAACCCGCCGGCACAGATCGCGATCCGACGAGGCAATCGCCCCTCCCTCGCCTGTGGTGATGCTCTTCCTGGGATGGAAACTGAAACAGCCAGCACTGCCCAGCGTCCCGCACTTGGCGCCGTTGACGTGCGAGCCCAGAGCGCAGGCTGCATCTTCTATGATAGCCAGCCCATTCTCGCGGGCAACCTTCCCGATTGCATCCATCACGACCGGCCGGCCGAAAGCGTGGACCGGAAGGATGGCCCGCGCGCGGGGCGTGACACATGCCCGCGCTGCCTCCGGATCCATGTTGAGGGTGCCTCGCTCCACATCCACAAGGACGGGGACCGCACCGCAGTGAATCACAGCATTGGCCGTGGCTGGAAACGTGAAATCGGAAACGAGAACCTCATCGCCCGCACCAATTCCTGAGGCCAGGAGCGCCAGATGAAGAGCGGCGGTCCCGGACCCGACCGCAACCACCTCACCATCTCCAACATAGCCGGCCAGGGCCTCCTCGAATTCACCGACCTTCCGTCCCTGGACCAGGAAACCCGAGGCGAGTACTTCGTCGACGGCTCGGATATCCTCCTGGGCAATCTCCGGCACCGTGAGCCTAATCATCCTCCTCCATTCCTATCCGCCGGTACCACTCGATGGTCCTGAGGAGTCCTTCTTCGAGATCAACCTGCGGCCTGTACCCGAGGATATTCTGCGCTTTCTTGATGGAGGGGATTCTCAGTTCAACATCCGGGTAGCCGATCTCGTCGAACACGACAGGTGAGTCCGACGCCGAGAGTCGTTTGATCTGTTCGGCCAGGTGCGCCGTCGTAATGGTGGCTCTCGGATTGCCAATGTTGAAAACGTGACCCACGGCCTCTTCCTTTTCCAGGCAGAGCAGCGCCCCGGCCACCATGTCATCCACGTAGCACCACGAACGGATCTGGTTCCCGTCGCCGTGGATCAGGATCTCCTTACCCTTGAGAGCCCGCACGACGAAAACGTGGATAGCCCCGATCCCGACCTGCTGCGGCCCGTACACGTTGAAAGGACGGATGGTCACGGTCTGGATCCCGTGCTCCTTGTGATAGCTGTAGGTCATGTGTTCTGCGGCCAACTTGCTCACCGCATAGGTCCAGCGGGATTCACCAACCTCTCCCAGCTGAGTGGCGGTGTGCTCCTCCGCTTTGTAGACGTAGCTTCCGAAGACCTCACTTGTAGAAAAATCCACCATGCGGCTAACCTTGTGCTCCACGCAGGCATCCAGTACGTTCAGGGTGCCGAAGAGATTGACTCGCATGCAGTGACTCGGCATGGACATGACCATATCGACACCGGCAATGGCCGCCAGGTGCACAACGATATGACTTCCTGCAATGGCCTTGCTCACGGCTTCACGGTCCAGAACATCTCCCCAGATGACCGTGAGATTGGCATGGTTCTCGAGACTCGCATGCTTCAGAGCGTTGCGGTGGCCATTGTCGTAGATCACAACCTCGTTTTTCTCCACAAGTCTCTTTGCGAGCTGGGACCCGATGAACCCGGCGCCCCCGGTCAGCACAATTCGTTTGCCTTCTATGGCCATCGCCAGTCCTCTCCCCTGTCACACGTCCCTACCGAATCACGGCGACCTTCCCCACCTTGAACCCGCCGCGGGAATCCCTGCCTCTGAAAAAGTACAAGCCGCTTGCCACAGCCTCCCCGTCCCCGTTCGTGGCTTGCCACACCCGGTCCTCGCCGGCGGGAAGCACAATGATTCTTGCTCCCTCAATGGTGAGAATCTCAATCTCGAACAGTGGATCCAATCCCGAGAATCGCACCTCATTATGGCCCTCACCGGGCCGGAAAGGGTTCGGGTATGCGTATGCATCGGGTCCGGCTGCAACCGCCGTGTCCGGCAGCTCGAACGTCCATCGGCTCACGCCCCCACCCCAGGTTCCGATCCAAAGGGTGTTCCGGACCCAATCGTACGCCAGAGACATGATGTCGTCGGCTGCGATACCGCCTTCGCCCGAGACATACTGCGTCCACGTGTTGTCCCGCCACTCTCCGAGCCCCTGGGAACCCGCAATCCAGATGCCGCTCTTGCGATCCACAGCTATCGAACGCACTTCGCCAACCACACCTCCGGTACACGCTTCGCCTACCGGCACCCATGACTCTCCGTCAGTCCAGGCAATGCCTCCCGGGACACCCAACCAGACGCCGCCGCCCGGGACACAGGCCACCGCGTGCAACGGCACACTCCCGCCCCACAGGGTCGCAGAGAATATCGCTATCTCATCATCATCCTTGTCCGCCAGAGTCCCCTTCGTATCCAGCCGGGTCAATGTGGGAAGATCGCTCGCCCCCTCAAGCCCGTACGACCCTGCCCAAACTCGCCCAAGGGAATCGACCGCAAGAGACCGGAAGAAAATGCTCGGGAGCCCATCGTTTGGCCCGAAGTGACTCGTGGCCCCGTCGGGTGCCACGACCCCGATACCAAAACCATAGTCTCCAAACCAGACCTCGCCGTTCTTGCCCGGAACCAGCGCCGAGATCACATTGAATGGGGACCGCAAATCCCCGCTGGCAAACGTGAGCGTGTCCCAGACCGAGGAAACCGGATTGAAGTGGATCAACCCCGCGCCCCACGTTCCGACCCAGACTCCACCCTCACCATCGGATGCAACACGGTATGTATTGTCCATGGGCAGGGGAGAATCGGCTTGCCGGTAGCTCGACCACTGGCCATCGTGAAATCCCAAGAGGCCTCCGGTCGTCACTTCCAATGGAAGTGGAAAGAAATTGCCATCCGAACCGGCGCCGCACCACAGATCACCGTCTGGATCCACGGCCAGATCGCTTAGGTAGTTGGTCCCCGGACTCGACGGTCGCCTGGGTTCCCATTGTGCGCCGCTCCACCACGCCACGCCATCGCCCCCGGTTCCGACCCAGACTCCAAGACCCGCCCGACAGTCCAGAGATGTCACCCGCCGGTCGAGCAATCCATTGGTCTCGGGAACCCATTGCTGCGCGTTTTCATCGTACCAGGCCGGGCCGCCCCCCGTGCCCGCCCACAGCACCGTGTCGGCCAACACAAGGCCGAAAACGTCGGGATCAGGGAGTCCCGTCGAGGTCTGTGTCCATCCCGCTCCATCACGCCGGTACAATCCGGACTCAGCTGCACCCCAGACAACTCCGTACCGATCCTGAACCAGGGAGCGAACTTCCGACCCCGCGAAATGGTCCTCCCAACCCACTGTGGTGCGCAGGCTCAGGCCCTCCGTCGTGCCGAACCAGATGCTGTCCGCGGCTGCCACGAGCACAGTGAGAACATCACCGCCGAGGAGTCCCGCTCCCGACCAAACCGTCTCCACGCGGGTGTCGCCCATGAAGTAGGACGCCCCATCCGTTGTCCCGATCCAGACCCCGGCGTCCCACGGGTCCAGAGACGTGATTTCGTTGGAGGGGAGACCGTCAAAAGCTTTTATCACGTGCAGGTTTCCCGATGGACTGATCCACCACACACCCTCCCGATCCGTGCCGTACCAGACCGATCCCGAGGCATCGATCCCGATGGCCGTCAGGTTGTTGGATCCCAACCCGTCCGCTTCCGTGAGCGTGGCATAGAGCGAATCAGCGGGGCGGAAGCTCCCCGCCCCCCCTCTGGAACTCCAGTGAACCGCATCATCACCCACAGCCACGGCGGTCACGGCCCGCGTGCTCAGAAAGATGTCCACCTCCTGAGCGGACACACCGACCGGCAAAATGGCCAGCCAACCCAGAACAACCAGCCAACCCGGAACAACAAGAACCCGCATGTCCCCGCGCACTCCTCTTCTACCCATCGTTTTTGCTCCCCGACGTCCCCCTGCAGGGTTTTCGCAGGCTCTCCAGGAGAATCCGCAGATCCATCCCCGGTGACCAGTTCTGGATGTAGAAGGCGTCGAGCAAGTCCTTCTCCCCAGATCCCAGCGCCAGGCCCGCCGTCGCCCACGGACCCGTGAGCCCGGGGCGGGGTCGGTAGTCTCTTCCCGCTCCATCCGCACAGCTGAGCTCCGCTCTGGGTCCGACGAAGCTCATCCGCCCCCGGAGAATTTCCCAGAATCCGCTCAGCCATCTGGTGAACCGCGCCCCCCTCCCTGCCAGCACCGCCACCCCGGCGACCGGAGCAATCACGACCAACCCCAGAACCGCACCGATTGCATCGAGCCCCCTTTTCACGGCGGCATTCATGCCGAAAAGGGCGCTTCGCTCAAAGAACGCGACGGGGACTCCCAGGAATTCCTCGACCCGGGCGGTTCGAGTCAGCACGTCGCTCAGATTTGCTACGATTCTAACATCGACACCGTACTCGCGGCTCTTGAGGAGGAATTCGGCAACTTTTTCCTCGGAAATCCCAGGATCTGCAAGAATGACCTCATGGATCTTCATTTCCCTCACAATGCGAGCCACATCTTCGGGCCGCCCCAGCACCGGCACATAGGCTTCGACCATCGGTTCAGAGGACAGGACACCGACCAGCTCGCAGCCCAAGCGGGGATTCTCACGGATCCTCTGCTGGATTTCCATGGCTCTCACACCGCCGCCCACCAGCAGCACTCTTCGCAGATCAAACTGGAACCCGCGCAGTTCAAGATGGACACGAAGCAGGAACACCCGTCCCAGGGAAGCCAGCACAATCACCGAGGGCCAGAAAACGGCGACGAGTGTCCGGGAGTAGAACTGGGTCTGGGACATGAACGTGGCCGCCATCAGAACCAGGAAACTCGCCGAGGCTCCCTTCGCCACGGCCAGGACCTCGTCGACCCAACTGGCCGCCCGCGTGCGGTAGAGACCCAGAGCGGCGAAGACCAGCAGTGTGGTGACGTTGATGAAGAGAAGAAGATCCAGGTACATCCCCATGCCGAACAGCGGCTTGACAAGAACAGACCGCAGAAGGCAACGCACGAGATAGGCAACCATGAACGCAAGGTTGACAGCCACAATGTCCGACAGCAGGAACGCAATGGTCCGAACCAGCTTCCGGTGCCTCTTGACAGACTGCAGAGAGCCGCCCCACTTGTCGTAAAAGTGAAACACGCTGTTCAGGTGCCAGAGCTTTGGGCGATTGATCACTCGCCGGGCCGACTCCCTGCGGTGATGGTGGTACATGACGGCATCGGGTACGTACACGACGCCCCAGCCGCGCTGCTTCATCTTGTAGCAAAGATCCACGTCCTCGAAGTACAGAAAGTACCGCTCGTCCATCAACCCTACATCCTTCGCAGCGGACCGCCGGATCATGAGACAGGCGCCCAGGAGCCAGTCCACCTCGCGGACATCGTCGTGGTCCCAGTCCAGCATGAGGTGGTCCCGGAGCGCTTTCGCACCGGGGAACAGACGCCCGAGGAAAGTCCGTCTGAGAAGGAGAATCCGGAAGTTGTAGAAAGTCCGCGCAGAATGCTGGAGACTGCCGTCGGGGTTCAGCAGCTTGCCCCCCGCCACCCCGGTCCGGGGGCTGGAATCCATGAACCGGATCAGGGCGTCCACCGCCCCCTCGATCACGACCATGTCGGGATTGACCACCAGGACATAGGGGGCCGTTGTGCTCCGGAAACCCTCATTGACCGCGCGGGAGTACCCGGCGTTATCCCGGTTTTCCACCAACCGCACGCGCGGGAATTGCTGCCGGATCATCTCCCTGGTACCGTCGTCCGATGCATTGTCCACCACGCAGATCTCGAACGGTGCGCTCGGTGGATGCTCGTATATCGAGCGCAGGCAAGCCTCCAGCAGGTCCCGCGTCTGGTGGCTGACAATCACCACAGAAACCACCGGAGATCCCATGGTGTTCACATTTGCTCCGCCCGCCATATCTCGTTTGATCCCCCGTTCCGGTCTCGGTCAATCCCCCAGGCTAGTGTTTCCTCTTGAGTCTCGATATTATGTCCCCGAGCCGCAGACGCCAGACCATCCATGCCGCTTCGCCGATGATACGCTTGGACATCTTTGAGGTACCCGCGTGCCGGTCCACAAAAACGATGGGAATCTCGCACAGCCGGAAGCCAGCCCTCCAGCACTTGAAGTTCACCTCGATCTGAAAGGCATACCCGTCCGACTTCATGTCGGCGAACTCAACCGATTCCAACACCTTCCTCCGAAAACACTTGAAGCCGCCGGTAAGATCCCGGATCGGGACACCAGTGACAATCCGGCTGTAGACGTTGGCGCCGACGCTCAGAATCAGGCGCGACAAGGGCCAGTTGACCACGTTCACTCCGTCCAGATACCGGGATCCCAGGACGACATCGTACTGTCCGATTTTCCGCAGGAATTCCGGAATGTACTTGGGGTCGTGGGAGAAGTCGGCGTCCATCTCGAACACCAGCTCCGCCCCAAGGTCCAGCGCAATCCGGAATCCGTCCACGTACGCAGACCCCAGACCCATCTTCCCCGGTCGGTGCAAGACATGGATCCTCGAATCTCCATCCCTCATCCGATCCACCAGGTCACCCGTCCCGTCCGGAGAATTGTCGTCCACGACCAGAACCTCAATACCGTCGCCCGCGCTGAGCACTTCAGGTATCAACCGGGAGATGTTCTCTCGCTCGTTGTATGTCGGAATAACGATGACGGTTTTCATTCCGGGCCACTCCCCTTCCTGGAAAACCGGCGTCCCAGGTGAACAACCATCCACCCAAGGACAAGCACACCGAAAGCTCCGCTCACGATCCCCCCTGCAACAAGTGGTTCGGAACGATATCGGAGCACGACCTCGTGGGATCCTGCCGGTACGGGGACCGCCCGGAACGCGCAGTCACACCGCAAAACCGGCACCGCACGGCCATCAACCGACCCGCGCCAGTACGGGAAATAGTTGTCACCGAGAAAAAGAAGCCCCGGTGCTTCGGTCCGGGTACCAACGCGAATCTCATTGGGCCCATAGGCCAGAACTTCTGCCTGGACAGGATCCCGGCTCTGATCGGCCGTCAGTCCCGGCGGATGTTCTGCGAGAATCAGGGTACGGCGATAGTCGAATTCCGGTTCCAGCAACCGCTCCATCGCGTCCGCACCTTGCGGAATCACCTCGTAGTCGAACACCACGAAGGCTCTCGGAAGGACGGTCCGGTTCCGGTACAGGTGCAGATCCCCCATGGTCATGACTTCCTCAAAAGCTCCCCCGGTAAGCCGACGACCCGTTATCACGTACTTCGTGTTGTACAGATCGAGGATCCGCGGATTCAGGAGACGGCCCTCACCCGTGATTTCATCGTACACTCGAAGCCGGTTATCGTGAAACCCGTTCAGAGTCTGAAAACCGAAAATCGGGAGGTAGTTCCGGTCGTACATCGTGCTGCCCGTCAGCGGCAGCACGCGAAACAGGTCCTCATCCTTGGCCATGGTCTGAATTATCGGATCCCGGCGGACGAAGTCCTCCACCCGCACGTACTGGATGAAGTCCCGGTCCAACGGCCATACCGACGCCACAACGAGCAGCCCCAACCCGGCCATCGCCCACCGCACGCGACCTCTCAACCGTACAGCTACCCAGGAGCAGAACGCCGTTCCCGCCAACAGGACTATCGCCACCATCAGACCACGCAGGAACTTCGGGTAGTTGGCCTCGAGAATGGACCGCTTTGGGCCCAAGTCGGGATACAAACCACGATTCCACAACTCAATTGCCTGCTCCCGCCCTACCGCCAAGACGATGAGAACAACCACGCCCCCCATTGTTGTCCACAGGAGATTCCGGACAATGCGATCTCCCTCCGGCAACCCGGCGATGGACTGAAGTCGGTCTGCACCCACGCCTGCCAGAGCAGCGCTGGCAAACAGAAAAAGCATCATGATCGTGCTGGGGGCCCGAAAGAACTCGACTCCCGGAATCACGTGGAAGAAAACCCGGTAGGCGGGAGTGTGCGCTCCAACCGAATAGAAAAGGGCAAAGACCGAGATCAACAGAAAGAAGGCCAGGTCGCGCGCCCGGACGATGGCAAAGATAAAACCGGCGAGGCTGAGAACAACCACAATCCCCTGCACCGCGGAAGTGGTCACCATTGCCACGAAGAACAGCAGGAGAGAGGCGACGAACACCGCGCCGGCGCGTTGAGACCACCGATGGCACAGGGCGACTGCGGCCAGTATGAGCACGATGAAACCGGGCGCTTCGCAGTTCAGCTTGAATGGATTCCGACCCCAGTAGTCTCCGAGGTAATGCACAAACTGCGGGATGACCAGGGAGACGATCTCCTCTGGATGGAGCGACCACGACGTGGCGAACTCGTAGCTCACACCTCCGGCCCGCGGCGAGAAACCCTTGGTGTAGATGTACGACGGCAGGAACTGGACCAACCCCAACGCGAACCCGATTCCGATTCCCAGAACAAAGAGAACGGCCGGGCGCAAGCAAACCTTCCAGGACCCTTCCCCCCGACCCACCTCCACGAGCCGGAAGACGACGTACAGGCCCAGACCCCAGAGGGCGTACGCCGCCATCTGAACGTGCGACGTGAGAAACATCAGTCCCACACTTCCACCCATCATCGCGAAGTGGAACATCCTCCGGGTCTGAAGACCTTTCTCCAGGCAGTAGAAGGCCAGCGGGAGCAGCGCCGTAACGTACAGCTTTGCGTCATGACCGGCGTACATGAGGGACACAATATACGGGGCGAACATGTAGCCCATCCCGCCCACTCCGGAGGCCAGCCGTTCCAGGCCGCGGGCCCGGAGAAAGGCGTACATGCAGATTCCGGCCAGAAAAATGTGCAGCACGAGTTTCGCCCCGATGAAGCGGTGGACGGGCATGATGAAATTCATGAGGGTCGCGGGGTAGAGGGCGGGGCCGTGCAACGCGTCGATGAAGGGAAGGCCTCCCAGGATGTACGGATTCCAGAGGGGTAGACCGCCTCCCGACACCAGGAACTCCGTGTACACCTTGCGGGCCATGTACCCCCCGGGTATGATGTCGGTCCCGAAGAACATGCGGTTGGAGAACAGGAACCCGTGGAACAGGATCACCGTCAGCACAGCAAGGACGGCAGCGACGAGGAGATCCTGCTGCGCGCCCGAGAAACCCGCTGTTTCCTCCCTGTGAAACTCACGCGCGCCACGGCCCGCGCCCCCTTTTTCCGACCTACCCACCGTGCGACCCCCCCCCCCGGGAAACCCGGCGTTGAGGCGGAGCGGCAAACCGGCGAAGAATCGCCCGGACAATGCGCTCGGCCGCGCGCCCGTCACCGTACGGGTTCCGCTTTCTTACCATGGCGCGGTAGGCGCTCTTCGATCTCAGGAGTTCGAGCGCCGCGTTCCTGATCTTCTGCCGTGATGTCCCCACCAGGAGCGCGGTGCCCGCCTCCACGGCTTCCGGGCGTTCGGTGACTTCCCGGATCACCAGCACCGGTTTCCCCAGGGACGGCGCTTCCTCCTGGATGCCACCGGAATCGGTGATGATCAAGTTACAGCGTTTCATCAGGTAGACAAAGCCCTCATAGTTCTGTGGATCGATTAGGTGAACCCTGTTCACCCCGTCCAGCTCAGGGCGAACGGTTTCCTGGACAGCCGGATTGAGGTGTACGGGGAAAACAACCTCAGCATTCGGCTCTTCGGCAACGATGTCCCGGAGAGCACGACAGACGTCTCGCAGCTTCGCCCCCCAGGACTCCCGCCTATGCGCGGTGACCAGGATCATTTTCCCCGCCGGTTGCATCCGGGGAAGACCAACCACACTCTCCCGCCGCGCGCGCCGCGCCGTGTCCAGGAGCGCGTCGATAACGGTGTTCCCCGTCTTCACAATGTCCCTCGGCCGGACGCCTTCTTTCTTCAGAGCCAGCACCGCCGCGCGCGTTGGAGCAAAGTGGAGATCCGTCAGAACACTCGTCAGACGGCGGTTGATCTCTTCCGGATACGGGTTCATCCTGCAGCCGGTCCTGAGGCCCGCCTCCACGTGCCCCACCGGGATACGGGAGTAGCCGGCGGCCAGCGCTCCGGCAAAGGTGCTGGTGGTGTCTCCCTGCACCAGCACAAGGTCGGGAGCCTCCTCGCGAATGACCTTCTCAAGCCCCAGCAGTACACGGGACGTCGTCTGAAACAGCGTCTGCCTCGGACTCATGACATCCAGATCGTAGTCCGGCCGAATGGAGAAAATCCTCAGCATCTGGTCGACCATCTCCCTGTGCTGAGCTGTCACCACGATCAGCGGATGGGTCCCGCGCGCCCGTCCAAGCGCTTTGATGACAGGCGCCATCTTGATGGCTTCGGGGCGGGTCCCCACCACAGTCATGACCTTCAGATCACCCAGGCGTGCACTACCGCTCTTTTGCATCAATGAGCTCCCGATAGATCTCCTCATGTATCTCCGCCATTCGCTGCACACCCCATTGGGCTACAACCCGCTCCCTCGCTCTGCGCCCCATCTCCCGCCGGTAATCTGCCCTGAGAAAATCGACAACCTTGCATGCGAGATCCGCGGGGTTTCCGCTCTCGAACAAAACCCCCGAATCCTCTGTGATGATCTCGGGCAAGCCACCGATGCGGGAAGCCGCCACCGGAACCTCGCAGGACATTGCTTCCAGGGCCGATATGGAAGTAGCCTCCACGAGAGAAGGGATCACCACGACATCGGCCGAGGACAGGTACCCGGGGATTTGAGCGTTGGGAATCGTCCCCAGGAACACGGTTTTCTCCGCGACACCCAGGTCCCGGGCAAGAGTCTCCAGATCCCGGCGAAGGGGCCCGTCGCCGATCAGATACAGCCGGGCGTTCTCCTGCTCGAGAATCATGGGCATGGCCCGGATCAGGAACTCGACGCCGTTCTTCTCCACCAGCCGCCGCGTGGTCAGGAGGATTCGCTCTTCCCCCTTCCGCTGCAACGTCCCACCTCCCGGCTTGAACAACTCGGTATCCACCCCATTGACGATGGGCTGCGCGCGGACCTCCGGATGGGTCGATCGGCAGGCTTCGGCCAGCTCCTCCGAGGTTGTGAGCACGTGGTCGGCTCCCTTCAGGACCAGACCCAATCCCCACCGCCACCCAGGCCTCTGGACGAGACGCAGGAAATGAGAGCTGTGGATCGTAACTACGAGCGGCTTGCGGAACAGGCGCGCAGCTATCCGGGGCCCCAGCGCCGACTGAAAGGTATGGGCATGAAGAACGTCGGCGTCCCGGCTGCGCTCCAGAAGCGGGGCGAGTGAGGTCAGCGCCAGTGCAGTCCATCCCGCGACGTTTCTGCCCAAGATGCGCTGGCGAACCACCCGGATGCCGTCCACCGTCTCCCGCAGAGGGCTCCCCGGCTCCGTTCTACCCGTGATGACTTCCACCTCATGACCGCGGCGCACCAGCTCCCGGCACAGGTAGAACACGTGGTTCTCAATGCCGCCGGCCCTGGGCGGGAAGTATATGGATTGAACAACGATTCTCATGGTCTATCCGGGCTTGCGGCCCACTGCTACCAGCGACAGCCCCACGGGCGGATGCATCCTCTCCTCCGCCCATCGGAAAAGGGGAACCAGACGGTCGTAGAGTCCAATCTGGTTCTCGGGCAGAATCCTGCTCTTGAGAATCCGGGAGTTCAGCCACCAGCCAAAGGCCCCCGCAAAATGCATGAAGAAGATATGCTCGACGGAGAACCCGGCATGTTCGAGCTTCCGGACGATCTCCCTGCGTCCGTACCGCCGGTGGTGCTCGACATAGATATCCAGGGTTCCATAGAGTGCCTTCAGAGCGGGAACCAGAAGCAGCAACCGCCCCCCCGGCTGGAGAACCTGGATTATCCTGGTCAACGCCTTTCCGTCATCCCGGATGTGCTCCAGTACGTTGAGACAGATTGCAGTGTCGAAGTCATACGCCGTCAGCTTATCCACGGAATCCGCTTCGATGTCCAGATTCAGTGATTCGAAACGGGTGGGCCCGCCGCTGAACCTCCTCCGCACAGTCTCAACGTACTCATCCCGGATGTCGATACTCACCAGCAGGTCTCCTCCGAGGAAAGCGCCAGTCAGGTTTCCGATCCCGCATCCGACTTCCAGAATACGCCGGCCGAAGTACGGCCGGATCACGTCCACGATCCAGCTGTTCATCGAATCCAGCCTGGAAATCCGGTCCAGAGTTTCTCTCGGTATATCCTGTTTATCCATCATACCCGGCCTTGATCCATCCCGAGCTCTATTGATCCATTGATCAACTTGCTCCATTGCTCCGCCTGGATCACGCATGATGCAGGCTAGTCGACGAAACGGAACTTGATCAAGGTCCACAGTGCCACGACCGCGTCGCGCCACGTGATCTTCTTCCCCTCTGCATAGGAGCGGCCGTTGTACGAAATGGGAACCTCGAACGTCTTGAACTTGCCCTTGAACACCTTGGCCGTCAGCTCCGGTTCGAGATCGAAGCTCCGCGACTTGAGATCGAAGCTCCGGATCACATCAATTCGGAATGCCTTGTAGCAAGTCTCCATATCCGTCAGCATCGTGTTGTACAGCAGGTTCGTGACGAAAGTCAGGAACCGGTTGGCCATGTAGTGCCAGAACATGAACACCCGGTGCGAACCGAGAAACCGTGTGCCGTACACGACATCGGCCTTTCCGCTGACGATGGGCTCGAGAACCACCGGGTAGTCGGAGGGTGAGTACTCCAGGTCCGCATCCTGGATAATCACAATATCCCCCTCGGCGTGCCTTACGCCCGTGGCCACAGCAGCTCCCTTCCCCTGGTTATGGCTGTGATACACCCTCTTGATGTTTGAATCATCCAGGGACTCCAGAAGGTCGCGGGTTCCATCCGTCGAGCCGTCGTCGACGACGATGATTTCCCTCTCCATTTCCAGCGGCGCGTTCTGAACCGCCTCTATTACCTGCAGCACGGTGTCTTTCTCGTTGAAAACCGGCATGATAACTGACAGTTTCAAGGCTCTTCCTCCCCCTCCCAATCCATGAATCGCATGACGATGGTCCGGGGTTCCTGCTCCGTGACATGGACCACGGGAAACTTGTCCGGATCCGAGAGAATCGCCGGCACGAGGTAGCGAGCACTCGTTCCCGTCCACTGGAACTGATCCACGACGATGTGGGTCGCGCCCACTTCTCTGAACCCCCCCACCACTTCCTGCGGATCCTTCGAGAACTTGTAGCCCATGGCCCGCCGGCCGCTCGTCAGGTAGAACAGATAGGGTTTCCGGCACACAAAGACACTCCCCGCCGGAGTTTCGTCCCGCGCCCAGAACGCCGCGTTGAAATAGCTCTTCCAGTCCGGGGAATACCCGCGGCCCGCGCGCGCCTCGGCCCGATCCGCCAGAAGGGTCCCCATCACCATCACTGCGGCCAACCCGGCGACAACACCCTCCTGCATCCCCTTCCAGCCTCGTCGCGTGAACCACGACAGGATAGCCCACAGACCGGTCAGCAGACAGAAAAACAGCAACGGGATCACCGGCACAATGAACCGCACCGACGCCCAGACGCTGGGCCACACGGCGCAGATTCCAAGAAAACCGAGGAGATAGAGATCCGCAACCGTGCGGTGGCGCAGCAGACGATAGGCGAGACCCACGGCAGTCAGAGAGCTTACCACCAACCAGAGCAGCTGCACCGCCGGCCCCGGCGAAGCGCCCTCGGCGCCCGTAAAGGGAACGAGCGTCTGCGGGACAATCTGGTAGAAATAGATTTTCGCGTTGCCCCCGATCCGGGAAAGGAAATCCACTGCCGAAAGCATCCCCTCATAGGGCTTGTAGGGATCTTTCATCAGAAAATAGTCGAAGTAGGTCTGACCGCCGCCTATGCGATGCGATCGCAGCGCCCAGGGAAGGGCCAGCAGCACCACCCCTCCGATGAATCCGAAGGCCCATTTTGTCTTGCGCCGAAACAGGAGAACCAGGAACACACCCGCGGCCAGAGCAATTCCCACCGCCTTGAGGTAGTAGGCCGTCATCACCAGGGCAAGGGCCACCGGCACCCACACACGTTCGGGCCACCGGTCCTCGCCCAAAGCAATCCATCCCAGAGCAAGGAAAGACACGAAGAGATACGGCACCTCGGCCAGAATGATACTGCTGTGGCACAGAATATCCGGGCTCAGGACCGCCAGAACCGCGGCCCCGACCGCCACGACGGGTTCGCTGCCCTTTCGGAAAACCGGATAGTACAGGGCAGCCGCTCCCACACACGCCACGACTCCCACCAGCTTCAACGCCATCAAGCTTTCCCGGGACACGGCCATCACGGCCGCCAGGATCAGTGGAAACATGAAGGGATACTTCATATCCGGCTTCTGGTCCGGCGAGTTGATATGACTCAATCCCTTTCCGGCCAGGAGAGATTTGCCCAGAACAACGTACTGCGCATTGTCCCCGATGGTGGATAGAAGCGGGTTGAAAAACAACCCGCACAAGCCCGCGGCAACCAGTCCCAGGACAAGAGGCACACTCCAGGGCTTCCCGGCCCACGTCCGGACTCGACGCAGGGCGCCGTGCTCACCCTCCCGCGCTCCCTTTCCCTTGTCCACGCGGAGGCGTTTTCGCCTGTCGCCCCGGTTTCCCTTCTTCCGGGCATTGCCGCCAGCTTGATCCATTACTCCATTGCTCCGCCTGGTGCTCCGCCTGAACCATGCACGAGCCCCGTGCCGGGGCTCGTGCATGATTCAGGCTAGTCCAAAGTCTCCAGCACCGAGTAGTCTCGTTCATCCGACTGCTGTATGCGCGCTATCATCTCGCCCAGCAACCCAATGGAGACAAACTGGACGCCAACCATCATCAGGAGAACACCCAACATCAACAGTGGTGTCCTTCCCTGGATGTCACCATGCTGGAATTTGAGAATCAGGAGGTAGGAATTGATAATGATGCCCACCAGGTTGAGAACTATCCCCGTCGTTCCAAACAAGTGCAGCGGCGAACGGGTATAGCGGGTGATCATGACAACCGTGAGGAGATCGAGGAATCCCCGTATGAACCGCTGGAGGCCATACTTCGTCCTGCCATACTTGCGCTCCCGATGGCGAACCTCCACCTCGGCGACGCGGAATCCCCGCCAGTGAGCCAGAACCGGCAGGTACCGGTGGAGTTCCCCATACACCGCTATCTCCCTGGTAACTGCTTTCCGGTAGGCCTTGAGTCCACAGTTGAAATCGTGGATGCGGATCCCGCTCACGCGAGACGTCACCCAGTTGAAACACCTGGACGGCCATCGTTTCGTCCACGGGTCCTGCCGCTGCCTTTTCCAGCCGGACACCAGATCGTACCCTTCGTCCATTCTCGCAAGGAGCTTCCCGATTTCCCCCGGATCATCCTGCAGATCGCCGTCCATGGTGACGATGAAGTTCCCGCGCGCGGCTTCGAAACCGAATGCCAGGGCCGCAGCCTTCCCATAGTTCCTTCGGAACCGAATCGCCCGGATACCCGGTCTCTCGGAGTGAAGCTTCGCGACGGCATCGAACGACCCGTCCACGCTCCCGTCGTCGACAAAGATAATCTCATAGGAAAGACCCAGTGTGGTCAGACTCTCCCGAATCCCTCTCTCCAGCTCCACCAGGCTCTCGACTTCGTTGAACAGAGGTACAACCACCGATACCTCGGGCTGGGCAATTGCTGGTTCACTCATGGCCTGGCACCCCCATCACGGCCTGTGTTTTGAAGATTCCTTCGAAGCGCCTGCAGGTACATTCCGGCCCGGGCATCGCGCGGGTTCAGGGCCAGCACCCGGCGCCACACACTTGCCGCCTCGGCCACGCGCCCGGCGCGCGCGTAGGCCGCTCCCATGTCACTCAGCACCGCCAGATCCTCCGGAGCCAGCAAGGCCGCTCTCTGCATCATTTCCAAAGCCGCTTCTCTCTGTCCCAGCCGCTCGAGCAAGACGCCGAGAGCCAGTGTCGCTGCCGCGTTTTCAGGATATGCCTCCAGGAAGGCCTGCAGCTCCCCCTCCGCCTCCGCCCAGTTTCCCGCACCCAGCTGCTCCAACCCGCGTTCGTAGCTCGTCGGATTGTAGCGGTTTGCGCCCGGCTCCACGCCGGCCCATCCCCGAAGACGGTACAGACTCGACTCGGTCGGCCCGATGACGTAGCGCCGGAGGAATACCAGGGAGTCCGACACGCCTGGGAAGTCGGACTGCAGGAATTCGTTCAGGGCTCCATCCCGAAGAAGCAGGTGCGTGATGGGATAGCCCCGGAAACGCTCCACGTCCCTCTGCTTGGCAATACGCCCGTACGCCGGCAATGTCCGCATCTCATTCTGAAGGGAGAGAGTTGTTGCTGTCGTCCCGACCACAAACGCGCCGGAACCCAGGATTTCTCCCAGATCCTCCGAGACGTCCCTCAGCGAATGTCTTTCCCATGCGCGCGCGTCGCGCTGGAGACTGCCGTTGACGGCCAGAATGATTCCCATGAGCACAATAGCGAGCGCGGCCCGGACCGGCATCCCCGCCGACCGCCCCACCGGCCGCCCCGAAAGCGCGCACACAATCCCCGCAGTAACGGCGGAGGCAACCGCAGCAACGAAAAGCACCAACCCGGGGGAGTTCACAAGATGCGACAGGGCCGTGAACACCGATCGTGGATCCAGCCCCACCGCGCGCAGTAGAGCCTGAGATCCAATCTGGTGCCTGGCCATATATACCGGAACTTCAATCAATGCCTGGAACCATATGAATACGCTGAAGATAAACACCCGCGCGAGATGCCCCCTCCCTCGTGTGGACTCCTCCCCCGTGACCCCCGCCAGAAGCCGGCGGAGCGCCAACCCCGAAAGGAGAGCCGCCGCCGGAATAAGCTGCAGGTGATACCGGAGAGGCCGGTATTCCAGCAGGGCAAGAGCCACAACTCCCCCCACGAACCACAGGGCACAGAAGGATTCAATCCAGTACGTTCTGCCCCGCCGGGACTTCCAGTGGGATGCGAAAGAGAAAGCTGCGAACACCGCCAGAAGACCCACGACCGGCATTCTCCCGAAGAACCGCACATTGGTGCCCGCTCCCGTCAGAGCGAACAACCGATCCGTCAGGAACCCGACCACTCCACCACCATCTGCAGATCCCTCCCTGGCATAATGAGCGAGCAGATTGTGATCCAGGAAATCCCGGATCACGGCCGGATGCGGAACCAGTATCGCCAGAATCCAGATCGCGGCTCCCGCCGCCAGACCGCAGAGAAACAACCCCGCGTTCCTCCAACCGCGATCGGCGCCAGGCTCCTCCCGAAACAGGACCAGCCACAGCACCGTCACAGGCAACAACACCAGAGCGTGCAGCTTGACGAAGAAGGCTGCCGCGGCCAGTGCGACGCCCGCAGAAAGAAGATGCCACCTCCGCAGAGGATACCGCAGCAGGAAGAATGGAACCAAGAGCACAACCAGGATCATGAGGGATTCGCACATGGGCATGCGGTTGTACGCAACCAGGAAGAAGTTCACCGCCGAGATCAGGCCCGCCATCCACGCGACCCACCAATCCTTCCGCATCCCGAGCCACATGACGAGAATCAGGATACCTATGCCCGGCAGTACACCGGTGAAATTCGCCTGCCACAACCCGACTCCGAACCCGGCAAACGCCAGGTACGCCAGTACGCTGGAAAGCGGGTAATACAGGAAGATCGGGGCCGCCGGGTCGGTTTCCCAGGCTCCCCACAGAAGCTTCGACCTTGCCCCATCGACAATCCGGGCTCCATCCGTGTAGGGAGCATGACTCCACGTCATGCCCAACGGCGGATCCGCGGACAGATCGTAGAGGCGTAACCACAGGCCCACAGCGAGAACCAACAGCAGGAGCCCCCATTGCCAGATCGGCGGGGGAGTCCGTATCCCGGATTCTCTGTCTTTCGCCTGCGTCGTCGAAGTCTTCACCTCTGACTCGAATCCTCCTCCCGCCGTTCCCTGAATCGATCCAGATCTTCGGTGAGGAGCGCCGCCTGCTGGGCCAGCTTCTTCACCTGGTCGCTGAGTTGCGAAAGCTTAGTCGAAAAATGCAGGCTGATGACCGTGAGAAACATCAACCCGCCGAAAAAGAGCGTCGAGGCCATGATCTTCGCCCCAACCAGATGTGTCAGCCGGACCGCAAGAGATTCCCACGTCGCAAGAACAAAGACGACAACCCCGGTCATAATCCACACCCAGGAATACTCCTCCCGCAGCCGCCGTTTTCTCACCAGTTCAACGATGACGATCAGGAGCAGCACACTCAAAGTGATCGCCATGATCCTTATTCTCGGGTTCATCTCCGCCTCCTGCCCTCAGGCCCGGCTCCCGCCGGATCAGTCCGGATCCAGCACGGGTTTCTCCCTTAACAGGGTGACCAGAATAGAGAGACACATCTTGAAAACATAGTAGAAAGACCCGGGCCACGACACCATGGGCGTTCCGCTCAGCCGTTCTCTCATCTCGACCGGGATTTCCCTCGAGCTCAACCCGGCGCGTTTGATCAGGATAACCGTATCTGCATCCGGGTAGTCACTGGGATAGTTCTCGGCCAGGAACCGGACGGCCCGCTCATCAAAGGCCTGAAAACCCGATGTCACATCCGTAACCCGATCGCCGGTAAGGAAACCTGCTATCGCACCGAAGAGCGCCATTCCCATCCTGCGGGTGGCGGGAATTCTGTATCTCGCCGCTCCCAGGAACCGGGATCCCCGGACGACATCCGAGTCTTCCAAACCCTCCAGCAGAGGACCAACGAATCGGGGATCATGCTGTCCATCTCCGTCCAGAAGCACAATTCGCCGGAACCGGCCCCGTACCGCGAACCGGAACCCTGTCTGGACTGCGACACCGTAACCCAGGTTGAATGGCAGGGAGACCACCGTCGCGCCTGCCGATCGGGCGACCTCCGCCGTGCGATCGGAGGACCCGTCATCCACTACCAGGATCCGGGCATGCATTTGGGCAGCCCGCGTCTCTTCGATGACGATTCGCAGGTTCTTCTCTTCGTTGAATGCTGGAATGATGACGAGCACATCCGAGGAATCAGCCATCAGGTTCTCATGCCCCCATGATCAGTCCCGGGGGCCCACCGCGGCTTCCCGGATTCGCATGCCCAACACGAGACACAACAGAGAAGCGAAAGTATACAGTCTCCAACCTACGACAAGCAACACCGTTTCCTCCGGAGCCACGCCCGCCCAGACCAGAATGCCGTACCATCCCGCCTCCAGGATACCAAGTCCACCCGGGGTCACGGCCACCAGCGCGGCCACCTGGGCCAGTGGAACGCAAATGAAGGCCATCCACAGGGGCACCTCCACCCCCAACGCTCCGGCCACGAAGTAGAGCCGCAGACTCACCATCACCAGCTTTACCACACTCAGGAGGTAGCTGGAGACCGCGCTTTTCCCCCCCAGCCCCCTTCTCTCCGGACCGGTCTCCAGTTCCGGGACCTCAGCTTTCCGCAGCCAGGGCAAAAAGCGGAAACCCCGGATCAGACCTCTGTAGAGCCGTTCCAGAAAACGGATGGCTCCCCCGTAGCGGCGCCCGACCACCGCGGGGAGGACAGCAATGACCGCAAAACCGATCCCCAGAGCAACTCTCTCGTCGAGCCGGCCGCCCAGATAGAACAGCGCAGGCACCACCAGGCAGACCAGGACAACAAGATCAAAAAGCCGGTCCAGGAGGACCGTGTACGCCGCTCCGGCAAGGGACATTTCCCGCGATCGACGCAGGGCGACGGTCCGGATCCCCATATCCGCCGCCTCCGCAGGCAACACGAAACCCAGAACCCGGCCCATGAGGAAGTAGTGGATGAACCTGGAGAGCGGGACATCGCCGGCGCCCATAGTCTCCACCGCAATGGTCCGCCACCGGACGCTGGCGCTCAGCACCAGCCCGGCCGTGGCCAGAAGCAGCAGGACAAGCCACGGCCATGACACATCGGAGAGACGTCCCAGCTGCGATGTGTCGCCGAGAACAAGGAAGAGTGCCACCAGTGCGACGGCGACTCCCCACTGGAGCACTCGCGCAGTCCCCTTGCTCATTTCGGCATTTCCCCTACCTTATCGGTTGACACACTGTTTCGTGTACATCAGACCCCAGAGTGTCTCGTTTTCTGCGTCAGAGTCCGAGACCGCAACGCTGCCGTTGTAGC
>JAGLYR010000190.1 GCA_023132135.1 Candidatus Eiseniibacteriota bacterium
GTGTTCATCCCGCGGGGCCCTCAATGCCGTCGCGGTGGTTAGGCATGTGCTCTCGGTGATTTGCGTTGACGTTTGGGAAAGAGGCTGCTACGATAAGATGTTTGTGACTCTGTTTCTTCGAGGGATGGACGATGCGGAAGGCTGCTCACGCTCCGGAACTGCTCAAGTTGCAAAAATTGCAAAAGCCGATCCAGCTGGATCTGGATCTGGTAGAGGAGAAACTCCGCGAGGTTCTGGGTGCGGGTGAGGGCGTGGCCGGGGAGGTGAGCGACCATATTCTCTCCGGCTCCGGCAAGCGGCTGCGCCCGATTCTCGTGCTGCTGGTTTCCCGCCTGTTCCCCCGGAAGCAGGACCACGCGATCACGGCGGCGGTGGCATTGGAGCTGGTCCATACCGCTACCTTGGTCCATGATGACGCCATCGATGATTCCGCTCTGCGGCGGGGCCGTGTGACCGTCAACGCGCGATGGGGCGAGAATATTTCCCTGATCTTCGGAGATTACCTCTACAGCCGCAGTTTCATGCTGATGGGTGAGGCGGGTCTCCATGATGCCATGAGGGTCGTGGCCTCTGCCACTCACCTCATGACCCAGGGGGAAATGCTCCAGTGGGAACGGCGGGGCGATCTGGATATCAGTGAGGAAGACTACCTGAGGATCGTGAGGCACAAGACCGCTTCCCTCTTTTCCGCCGCCTGCCAGGTGGGTCTGTCTACTTGCGAGGATGGGGATGGGTTGGCCCGGGATGTCGTGAGTTATGGTGAGCACCTGGGTGTGGCCTACCAGATGGTGGATGACCTGCTGGACTTCGTCGGTGCAGAGAGATTCCTGGGAAAGCCCGTAGGGGGAGATCTCAGGGAAGGCCGAGTCACTCTCCCGCTGATCCGGGCGCTCCAGGGCGCAGATGAGAA
Organism: Candidatus Eiseniibacteriota bacterium; assembly: GCA_023132135.1. Taxonomy (GTDB): domain Bacteria; phylum Arandabacterota; class Arandabacteria; order JAGLYR01; family JAGLYR01; genus JAGLYR01. The sequence continues at coordinate 911 of JAGLYR010000190.1, forward strand.
GGAGCGGGCGGAATTCCTTGGTCTAATCCGCAGCGGTGGGCTCGACAACGGTGGTTGGCCGGAGATTGTGAACTTCGTCTCACGCAACGGCGGAATCGAATACTGCCATCAGAAGGTCAGGCAACACGGTGAAGCGGCCAAGCTGGCGTTGGCCAGGGTTGAATCCGGCGATGCGCTCCAGGCGCTTCTCGCCATCGCAGACTACGTGATCGGCAAGCGTGAATGATCTTCCCCACCCCCTATCCTGAATAGCCCAGGATATGACCCAGGTGATCAGCCGGGAACAGGAGCGTTGCCGTCTCGGACTGTGACGCAGAAAATGAAAGATACGGAGGGCGCACGTGCACATGGATTCCCAGGATCTCGCCCGTCGGATTGCCCGGCTTGCCCTTGCCAAGAAGGCCGAGGATATTCTGATACTGGATGTCCGGCAGTTTTCTGTCGGCACGGATTTCTTCCTCATCTGCTCCGGGAATTCCGACACCCATGTCAGGGCTGTCGCGGACGAGATTGTCGAGACCATGAAACATGAAGAAGAGCGCGTCTGGCATGTGGAGGGATACTCGACGGCCCGGTGGGTTCTGCTTGATTACGTCAATGTGGTTGCGCATGTGTTTCACCACGAGACGCGATCCTACTTCGGGCTGGATCTCCTGTGGGGAGATGCCCCCTCCGAAAGGTTGGAGGAGACGGAGGGGCGAGGATGAGGCCTGACGTAGAGAGAAGGATCAGGGAGGGATTGCGGGCCGCCATTCTAGCCACGGGTCGCGTCGAGCATCTGGATCTCTCCGCCGTTCATCTGGAGAAGCCACGGGACCCGGTCCATGGCGATCTGGCTACCAATGCGGCCATGGTCCTGGCTGCCTTGGTGAAGGCGTCTCCCCGCATGTTGGCCGAAGAAATCGTGGCGCGCTTGGACTTCCCTCCCGATCTGATCGGCGGTGTTGAAATCGCGGGGCCGGGCTTCATCAACCTCCGATGGAGTGATGAATTCCTTTTTCGGGAAACCGAACGGATTGTGCGGGCGGGATCCGAGTATGGCCTGGGAGAGAAGAAGGCGGGCAAGCGGATTCAGCTGGAGTTCGTGAGCGCCAATCCGACGGGTCCGTTGAATGTTGTGAGCGCCCGGGCTGCTGCGGTGGGAGATTCACTGGCGAGGATCCTGGAATGGGCGGGCTGGGAGGTGGAGACGGAGTTCTACGTCAACGATGGGGGAACGCAGATCCAGCTGTTTGGGGATTCCATCCGGGCCAGGTTCCTGGAGCTGGGCGGGTTTCCCTCCTCGTTGCCGGAGGATGGATACCGGGGGGAGTGGGTCCGTGGAATTGCCCGGATGCTGTGGGACCTACTGTCGGAGATCCTGCGCACGGCGAGGGAGGACTTGCCCCTTGAGCCTTGGCGCGATCTGACAGGTGGCCGGGATATCGGGGACACTTGGGAAGGGGGCACGACACGCGAACGCGCCGCTGCGTTGGCGGATGCCCTCTGTGACCATGTGGAGCAGAGAAATGGGGCCCGCGGTCTTGCCGAAGGATGGTTTGCCCCCAGAGGGGGAGGAGATGCGCTGGCTGGCGATCCCGGGCGGGTCTCGGACGAAGAGGTCCTGGCGCTCGGAGAGCCGTGGGGAGAGACGTTCCCCTTCGGGAGGGTTGGAGTCGCATTCATGCTGGCGTGGCAGAGGGCGTCCTTCGAGCGGTTTGGCGTGATCTACAATGCAGACGCGTGCGCTGAGTCCGAGCTGAGAGGCTGGTTTCACGAATCCCGGCTATATGAAACCCGTGCCGTGGAGGATACGCTGGCGAATCTCAAGACGCTCGGTGATGCGGTGTATGAGAAGGACGGCGCGTGGTGGTTGGCCACCTCCGGTCATGGCGATGATGAAGACAGGGTCCTCGTACGAAGCGACGGCCGTCCCACGTATTTCCTCACGGACATTGCCTACCACGAGAACAAGCTGCGGCGCGGGTATGACAGCGTGATCGATATCTGGGGACCCGATCACCACGGCCACGTCGGGAGAATGAAGGCTGCGATGCAGATAGTCGGGGCCGGGCGGGATTGGCTGGAAGTCATCATCGCTCAGCAGGTGAATGTGTTGAGGGATGGGAAGCCGGTGAGGATGTCGAAGCGCGGTGGAGAGATCATCAGTTTGGACGAAGTAGTGGCCGAAGCCGGCGTGGACACGGCCCGGTTCTTCTTCCTGATGCGCAAGACCAGCAGTCATCTCGATTTCGATCTGGACCTGGCCCGGAAAGCCTCGGAGGAGAATCCTGTGTACTACGTGCAATACGCGTTTGCCAGGATTTGGAGCATCTACGAATTTGCTCGCCGGCGGAATCTGATGACGGAGGAGATGGGGGACCTGTCGCTCCTGACGGCTCGGGAGGAAGTACGATTGATGCGGGACCTCGTGCGTTTCCCGGGAGAGGTCAGGGCCGCCGCCGGCACGCTGGAACCGCATCGGCTGACCGTCTATCTTCAGGATCTGGCCCATAGTTTCCACAAGTTCTACCAGGGGCACCGGGTTGTGGGAGACGACGATGGGCTGTCCCGGGCTCGGCTGAGTATTGTTCACGCTACCCGTGCAATTCTGGAAACGGGAATGGGGCTTGTGGGAGTGCAACCTCCGAAGGAACGGATGTAGGGAGATCGAGATGGAACTACTCGTGGTCGGTTCTGTGGCTCTTGACACGGTGAAGAGCCCGGCCGGTGAGCGGGAGGAAATGCTGGGAGGTTCCGCCATCTATTTCTCCGCTGCGGCTTCCTACTTTGGTCCCGTGAGGCTGGTGGGAGTAGTGGGCGAGGATTTCCCTTGGGACGAGGTGGAATTCCTGAGGGAACGTGGTGTCGATCTTGAGGGGCTGGAGATAGCTGAGGGGAAGACGTTTCGCTGGTCCGGGGTGTATCCGGAAGAAGGGGAGCGGGAAACGCTTCTGACCCGGCTCAACGTGTTCGAGAACTTCCGCCCGAAGATCCCTGCGCAGTACCGGAGCAGTGAGATGGTGTTCCTCGCCAACATCGATCCCGTCCTGCAGCTGGAAGTGTTGAGACAGGTGGGTAACGCGAGGCTCTCCGCCTGCGACACTATGAATTTCTGGATCGACTCGAAACTGGAACGGGTTTTCGAGGTTCTGTCGCGCGTGCAGATGGCTTTCTTCAACGACGGCGAGGCCCGGTCCGTCGTTCGGGAATCGAACCTCCCGCTGGCGGTGGAAAAGATACACGCCGGCGGTCCCGCGATCGCGGTGGTGAAGAAGGGAGAGAACGGGGCCCTGATGAGCTACAAGGGGTCGATGTTTGCTGTGCCCGCGTTTCCGCTGAAGGATGTCCAGGATCCCACGGGAGCCGGCGATTCCTTTGCCGGGGGAATGATGGGATACCTTCTGTCCAAGGGTTCGCTGGAGAGGCGGACGTTCCGGGAGGCTGTCATCTACGGGACCGTGATGGCATCCTTTGCTGTGGAGGGTTTCGGTGTCGAACGTCTCAAGGTTCTGCGGGAGGAGGATATCGAGCAGCGTGCGGCGAAGCTGGTCGGCATGATCAGCCTCTCTCCACGAAACAGTGTGGCGGGAACTTCTTGATCAATTCCGGGGAATTCGTTATGCTGCCCCCGGCTTGGCCGCAACATGCTCGCGCAGACACGGGGACAACATGACCATTGTTTTTGATGAGGATGACGGAACCGGTTTCACGGACCAGAGCGTTTCCCCATTGAGCGGGAAAGGATACTCGTTGTCAGCGCGCATCCAGCAGGCCGGTCGAGCAATTGAGGAGATCGAGGGTGTGGTGTCCGCCCGGGTGGAGGCGGCACAGGACGGACGAGTGGAAGAGGTGCACGTTGTGGCCCGCGGGGGACGGAGGGCTAAGGAGATCGTGCGCGACGTGGAGACCCTCCTCAAGGCAAAGTTCGATCTGGAAATTGACCACCGCAAGATCAGTGTGGCTCGCTTGGGTGATGCTTCTCAGACTCCACGGGAACCGGAGGTCGCTTCTCGAGTCGGCTTCCAGAGCGTTTCCCTTCACCTATCCCGCGAGGGAGGGGAAGCGAAGGTGGATTTGTCCAGCGGGAGCCAACGCTGGGTCGGAAGAGCTTCGTCCCGTGGTCCTGAGTCCGCGTGGCCTCGCCTGGTTGCGCGGGCAACAATCGACGCTGTTTCGCAAATGTTGCCTCCGGATTCGTTCCTGGAGCTTGCCGACCTCACCACGGTCACTGTCGCTGAACGGGATGCCATACTGGTGTCGTTACGCTACCGGAAACAGCGCCACTCCATTGACCTGATGGGATGCGCGTCCATGGAGGACGACGTGCAGCGTTCCGTTGTGTATGCCGTCCTCCACGCGATGAACCGATTCCTCGGACGTTTCTCCGACACGGCCCAGAGAGAGCTCATCCTCGAACCACCGTGGGACTCCTAGCCTGGACTATGCACGAATCCGGATGGATTCGCACACAGTCCAGGCAGAGCAATAGAGAAGTAGCTAATAGAGAATAGATCCCGGACAAGAG
>JAGLYR010000191.1 GCA_023132135.1 Candidatus Eiseniibacteriota bacterium
CGAATCCATCCGGATTCGTGCATAGTCCAGGCTGAGCGTTCTCTGTTGTCGCCCTTTCGGCATTGCAGCTCGGGGGTTCCTTATGTACGATGGGGCGGATTCCACCTTTTCACACAGGGTTGACTACCCATGGCTCAGATCGATCTGATTCTGACAGAGCACTCCCCGGGCGAGATCCGCGTGAACATTGTCGGAGAGGCCCTGCCGTCGGGTGCGCTCTCGGAGCGCGTGGTGGTCGATCGAGCGGAGGTCGACCAGATCAGCGAGCAGATTACCCGGGATCTCCTCGACTGGGCCAACCGCCCCACTCATCTGCGCGCGGGTCCGCCGGTTCGAGAATCCATCCGGCGGAGCGGATTGGCCCTCTACCAGACTCTGTTCGGTGGCGCCGGAGATGCATTCCGGGATCTCAAACACCGGTGGGTAACTGACGAACGGTACTGCATCGTGCACCTGGACGAGGAACTCGTACATCTCCCCGTGGAACTCTGCCACGACGGCGACGCTTTCTTGAGCGAGACATTCCTGATAGGGCGCCGTGTGGCGGCAGCGCGGGCGGATCGCCCAACCCCTTCCCTCGCAGCAGGTTCGCCCCGACTCCTGCTTCTCGTCAACCCTTCTGAAGATCCTCTCCTGGGAGACTCCGCCGAGGAGGAGCTTCGGGAAATCCGCAAAGCGGTGAGGGAAGCGGGCGGCATCGAACTCCAGATCCGCGTGGGCCGCACGGCCCAGGGGCGTCTCCTGGATCAGGCCCTTCCGGGTGCAGCTCTCGTCCACCTCATCGGCCATCAGGACAGCGACGCGGATCAGCCGGATCGGAACGGGTGGCGACTCTTCGGCCGGCGATGGTATGGACCAAGCCGGGTGCTGCGTCTTCAGGACCCGCCGCGAATCGTGTTCGCGAACGCGTGCGCCTCGGCGCGGGCAGTCGACTGGAAAAGCTCCATGCCCATGGTCCGCGCGTTCTTGGAGCGTGGCACAGAAGCCTACGTGGGAACCTGGTGGGAAGTGGGAACTCCGGCCGCTGCGGCTTTCGCTGCTGTCTTCTACCACTCCCTGGCCTACGGGGAAACAGTCGGCATTGCCATGACCCGGGCCCGGGAAAAGGTGCTGGAAGAGTTCGGACCGGACGAAGCTGCCTGGGCCAGCTACATTCTCTACGGCGATCCCAGGGCCCGGCTTCCACAGACACCCGCCGCAACCGGAAAACCCCGCCGGATCGCGCGTCCTCTGGCGCTCGTTGGAATTCTCATGGCCATTGGAATCCTCCTCCCTTCAACTCTCGGGCAGAGAGCGAAGGATGCAGGAACAGCGGTGGAGGAGCCAGCGGCCACACCTTCCGGTTACCTGACCTTCGAGTCGGAACCTCCAGGGGCTGCTGTCTGGATTGATGGGCACCAGCGGGGAGCGACGCCGCTCACCCTTGAATTGGACGAAGGCACTCACGAGGTAGCTCTTGACCTTTCCGGGCACGCCCTCTGGGAGGCTTCGGCCCTCGTCGACCCCGATTCTCCGCAGGTCATTCACGTACAACTGGAAGAGGCACCGCGATGAAGCACATGGTCTCCCTGCTTCTCTTCCTTTCCCTCTTCTCTTCCGGACCCTGCCGGGCTCAGGAAACACCGGGACACACTATCGTCCTGGACGAGAAGGGACAGCCTTCGAGCTTGCAGGAAGTCATCTCCCCCGGCCCCACACTCATTATCTTCTGGCGACTCGACTCGAAGCCGTCCAGGGAAGCCGTCGTCCACGTCTATCAGAACCTGGCTCGCATCCAGGGGAAAGGAATCCGGCCCGTGGCGATCGCCACCTCGCCGCAGCGTGCGGCCGCCGATTTCCTCCGCTCTCAGGGAATTCGGATGGACAGCTTCTACGATCCCGGCGGCAAGGTTGCAGCGACGTACGAACTGGGGTATGTTTACCCGAGTCTCCTTCTTCTGGATGAGAATCTGCGGGTGCAGGGACAAGCCGAGGGGGGCGGCGCCAGTTTCGATACTCATCTCTCGCGGCTTCTGGAGAGATCCGGCAACTCGGACCACCGGCCCAACTGGATTCTGGGGGGCGCACTGATTGTTATCGCGGCACTGACCTTCGCTCTGAGCAGATGATCAACGACACCGAACTTCTCCATCGATGTATTGCGGGCGACCAGGACGCGTGGCGCCGGTTCCTGACGCGCTATCGCGCCATCCTGTACGCCAGCATCCTGAGAACGCTGGCGACCCGGAACGAAGCTTCCGAGATCGCCGAGGACGTTTTCCAGGATGTCCTCCTGAAGCTCCTGGCCGACGATTGCAAGGCCCTGCGGAGTTTCCAGGGCCGGGCCCAGGTGTCCACATGGCTGGCGCGGATCGCAATCAACGCCACCATCGATGCGGTGCGACGAAAGAGAGCACGCAGGGAACTCGATCCGGAGGACCACGGCGATGAGGACCGCTGTAGTTCGGCAGAAGAGATCCTGAAACGCATTCCCGTGGACGCCGGGATTCTCGAGAGCATTTCGTCGAACGACCTGGCTCACCGGCTTCTTGAGCAGCTCGACGAACAGGACTGCCTTATCCTCCAGATGTACTTCTACGGCGGACTCAAGGAACGCGAAATCGCCGAGCTGGTGGAGATTCCCCTTAACACCATCTCATCCCGGAAATCCAGGGCACTGGAGAAACTGAGATCGGCCGCAAGAGAACTGCTGCGGGTTTCGTCTGACGGGACAGAACCGGGCAAGGAATCCGACCCCGCTGGAGCGTGAAGAATGACCAAGTGCATTTCGGATGAAGCTATGGCCGCCTACGTCGACGGGCGGATCGATCCAGAGGAGAGGCGAAGGATCGAATCCCATCTGGTGCGGTGTGATCGCTGCATTGAACAGATCGCTGTCCTGAAGAGGGTGACCGATTCCAGGGAATCCCTCGCCGGCGTGCGAATCCCGGACAGAGTCCTGGCCCGCGCCGAGGCCCTCATCGCCGAGCGGTTCGGGCGAAGGGTCTCCGTCCTCGATCTCGTTGTCCGCGTTGCCGAAGGTCTCGTCTCCGTTGTGAAGACCACCGGCGAAGTCCTCTCGCCGGACCTCTGCCCCGTCCCGGCCCGCGGACGGAAGAAGCGCGGGAAGAACGTGTTCGTGAAGCAGCGGGCCGGGACCGCTGACGTGATCGTGGAAATGGAATCGCGCGGCGATCATCCGACCCTCCGGGTCTTTCTCGAGAACACTGAGACGCAAGAACCGCTCGATGGCGTCCGGGTGAACCTCAAGGGCCCCGCAGGCATGGAGTCAAGATTCGCAGAACAGGGATTGGCGGACTTCGGCCCCAAGACCGCCGGACAGTACCGGATTGAGATTGAGGACGTCGGAGAGGTGAGTCTGGAAATCCAGAGCTGACGCGGCTTCGAGCAAGACCTCACACCACAAGAGCATCCACCGAAAACACTCCATGGCCGAAACGGCGCACCGGCCTCATACTGTCCTCAATACGATTGCAATCGCCCCGCGCAAGAATGAGCTTCTCCAATCCGTCATACCAGTTGAAGAGCGAGGGCCAGCCGTTCCCCTCAAGGAGGTGGTTGCTGTGTTCAAGCGTCCTACCATTCTTTGCCGACGCTCGTCGGAGGGTGAGCACGAATTCGTTGTTGCAATGCCCGAGGGATCCCCGGCGGATGCGGTGGATCGCTTCGCCGCCGGGATGGGCATTTCCTCCTTCCGGCGCCTGTCGGGGAACCGCATTGCCTTTGTAATCGGGCCGGGGCCGGTGCTCACGAAACTCGTGCAGCGTTCCTTCTCTGGGCGGATCGCCGGATATCCCGTGGTTCGCGCGCTCCATCAACCCGGGTCCTTCCCGGACGAGAAGGCGCAATGCGAACTCAGCGAAGCCGCGCCCTTGGGGAAGACCGCTGCTCGCCGCAGTCCGGACGTGCTGGGTCGCCCTCCGGTGCGGGGTCGTCTGCGCCTCGGACCGGCCATCGCTGTGGGCATCGCTTTCCTCATGGGAATGGCCGCGTGCGCACTTCTGGATGGTCCGGGACCGATGGACGTTGAAGCGGACCACGACATCCCCGCCACTTGCGAAGAAGCGCCGGGAAACGTAGCCGTCGACCTGGGAACCCTGATCAGTGCCCGAGGCCCGACCGCTGTGTTCCGGACGGACGAGGGTTCTCTCCGGTATGCCATTGCGGGAGGTTCGTTGGAAGGCAGGCTGAGCCCCAACACGGAGATCTGTGTGGAGAGCGGTGTGCAGCCGGCGCTGTTCACTGCGGTCCGCGAACTCCGGGACGCCGACGGGGCATTCGTTTTCCGCCAGTCTCCGGCGATGGGGAACCCGCCGGAGCTGGACCGGTATGAATCGTCCTTGCAGGACGTGATCGGCGATGTGATCGCGGGCAGTCCGGTTTGGGACACCGCCCAGGATTCGACCCGCGCGTTCTACTCCTTGAGAGCCGGATGGCGGGAGATCGGTTCCGCCCCCATCAAGCTGGAAGGCATCCTCGAGACGGTTGACGAGGCGATCATTCTCCGCGTCGGCCCCGTGGAAATCCTCCTCGTCGGGCTCGACGACGTGGACCACCTTAACCTGTCCATGGCCGCAACGGGAACCGGTCGCATCTGCGCGTTCGGGACCATCGTTCAGGAGTCGCCGTGGGATGAATTGCGGTTCAATCCGCATCACCCCGCGTTTTCTCTGAACGTGGACTGGATCGAACCCGAGACTGCGGCTCTTCTCTGCCAGCGAGAAGCAGGAACCGTCCCTGAGAAATGGAGGCAGTAGTCATGCAGACCACCATCGGGAGAACCGTCCCTGAGAAATGG
>JAGLYR010000192.1 GCA_023132135.1 Candidatus Eiseniibacteriota bacterium
GAGGCAGTAGTCATGCAGACCACCATCGGCAGAACCGTGACCAGAGGGCTCCTCTGGACATCCGTCATCGTGATCTTCATCGCCGGATCTCTATTCGTCGCCAGCTGTCAGGAGAAGCAGGAACCATCCCGGGCACCGGAAATCGCTCGGTCGGCCGCAACCCAGGAACTCCCCTCCGAAACTGCCAGGACACCTGTCATTATGACAGACAACTCCGTTGTCGAGGAGAACCAACTCGCGGTCGACGTTGTGCCGGAGAGCCCCGAGGAAACCGCAATCGAGCCTGCGGATGAGAATCTGACGCCCGCGGGGCCACTGATGTACGAGGTGGCGGCCGGGGACAACCTGTGGTCGATTTCCCGTACCTTCTACCACACGCACGCCTACTGGAAGCTTTTGGGCGAGTCCAACGGGATCGAGGATCCGACTCTGCTCAAGGCCGGACAGGAGTTGCGGATCCCCTCGGTATCCGACTTCCCGTACCGGTTGTATGTGGTGAGAGAAGGGGACAACCTCTTCGGGGTCAGCCGGATCTTCTACGACTCGGATCGTTACTCGGAAGAGTTGGCCGAAGCTAACGACCTGGCCAACGTCAACCGTATCGACGCGGGTATGATCCTGAGGATTCCCCATCTTGAGGAAACCGTGGAACGAGCGCCCGCTGACTCGACGCTCCTGGCATCCGAGTAACCAAGATCTGTGAAGGGGGCTATCCGCAGACCGCGCAGATCGAGGATGTTCTTTCGGGGATTCGGGCACCGTCCGAATCCCCGAAGAACTGAAGAATAAGGTAATGAGAGGTGTGTGGGTGTCTTGACTTCCCTTTCCCCCGGTTCCGCTCCGCTCCACCGGGGGCTAAGTTGAGTCGCCCCCCATCCGGGGGGCTCAAGACGACAGGCCAACCAGCGACGTCATGAAGAACGGAGCACGCGGCACTGTCTAGATACTCAGTTCGCTCTGGGGCTCCTCCCCGGCCGGCTTCTTGGCCAGCTCCGGGTTCATCAGATCCTTGAGTTCCTTGTACGCACGGAAACGCACGACCTTCTTGGCCGGGACACGGATCTTTTCTCCCGTCCGCGGGTTCCTTGCGTCGCGCGCCTTGGTCCTCCGGACCCTGAGAACCCCCAGACCCGGCAGCACAAACTCGCCTTCCCTCTCCAACTGCTTTCGAGCAAGGGTTACCAGGCCATCGTAGAAACGATTCACATTGGCCTTACTGATGCCTGCGGATCTCATGACGCCTTCAACCATCTGATCTCTGGTCATGATCAATCCTCCCTGGGCGGATGCTTCGAGACAAGAGATACACCGCGACAAGTCGCTTCTGATTACTCAAAGGGTATCAGAGCCTCCGACCCGTGAGCAACAATTTTCCTCGAGACCATGAGTCTTGACGAAGGACCGTCCGTCCGCTAGGCTCGTGGGTTGCTCACACACCAAGTCGAGAACAGCGGAGGACTCCATGGACAAATTGCCGGACGATCAAAGCATCGAGCCCACTCCCGTCAAGGAGAAGTACCACAAAGGAGTTCCTATTCTCCTGCAGCAGATCCGCCGCTTCTACGAAGCGCTCGCAGAGAAACACGGCCGGCAGGGTCTTGATCACATCCGACGGGTCAGCGCCGGGTACGGCGGCGAACTTCTCGATCGCGCCCGCAAGCGCGTCAAACACAACGACATCGAGTCCATCGGTCTCTACGTAGTCCGCATCTTCAACAACATTGATGTGGATGGTGAGCTCGTGGAGTTCGGCCCCGACCGCGTCACTATCCGCTGCAACCAGTGCCCCTATCCCTTTGCCAACCCCGATGTCTGTGAGGCCCACACCACAATGGAGAGGGTCATCGTCGAGGGCCTGGGGGACAACGTCGAGTACGCTGTCGAACGTTCGATTCCCAGGGGCGACCAGTACTGCGATCACGTTGTCCGGCGCCGGAAGCGGGAGGAATCATGATTCGCCTACCGAAGTCCATTGACTACGAAGAGGTACCGCTGGAGAAGCGCTACCGGGCTGCGACGCGCTCTCTCTCGGCGAGGATCGGCGCTCTCTACGGCCGGGCCGTGGAAGAGTTCGGCGACGATGCGCTGGATCTCATTCGCTCTGTCAGCCTTGAGCACGCTCGCGATCTGGCAAAGGAGCTCTGCGGGGATAACCCGCAGCACGACGCGAAGAGCGCAACCCTTTGCCTGGCTCATCTGCTGGGCCTGGTCGGAATGGAAGTCGAGGCGATGGAGATTTCCCCCCAGCGCGCGCGAATCCGAATCCGCCAGTGCCTCTACCGGATCACCCGTCCCGAACTCTGCCAAGCGAGGCTCGCATTGGAATCGGAGTTCATCCGGACGCTGAACGCGGATCTGACATTCGAGATCGAGCAGTGCGCCGCGCGCGGCGATGAGGCGTGTGTGTTTCGGATCGCGCTCCAGCACCGCAGATTACGCAGATAGAGACGGGTTCACTCGACTCGCAGGAGCTTGGTGGCAGTCGTTTGTCCACCAACCTCGAGGCGGACGAAGAAAACACCCGGGGAAACCGAGTTGCCCCGGGCATCGGCGCCATCCCACCGGACGTCGTGGGCGCCCGGCGCCCGATCGCCATCCACCAGGGTTCGCACCAGCCGACCTCTCACATCGTACAGACGCATGATCACGCGGTGAGTATCGCCGTCCGGGACAACGTACCGGATGTCGGCAGCGCCACTGAAGGGATTCGGCCGGACGCCCGAGAACCGGAGGCGGAAATTCTCCCCGCCGGTTCCCGAGTCCACAGGAACTGCAAGGACAGCTGCCGCGGCAACGGCGAGGCGAGTAACCTCCCTCGCGAACTGCGGGTTCAGAAGGCGGTACTGATCTCCCACACTGTGAATGTAGGGATAGCTCGTGGGATCCGCATGACTTACCATGACAGCAGGAACTCCCGCGCCCGAAAAGGAGAGGTGATCGCTGGCCCCGTACATTGTCGTGGTAATGGACGGGAGCAGATCCAGACCATATGCCCAGACCATCGAGGAGCAGGCCTCGGCCAGGGGCCGCGAATCCGCACCGTCACCGGTTGTGATCCACACCTGATCTTCCGTCCCGGTATCATACGCGACCATGTCCGCGTTGATCACACCCTCGGGAAGATCGCCCGATCGCAGCAGATCTCCCACGTAGCTGCAGCTTCCCCTCAGACCCTGTTCCTCTCCCGAAAAACAGACGAACCTCAGGGTTTTTTCGAAACAGTGGCCGCTCAGGGCCCGCGCGGCCGTGACCACCAGGGCCGTACCAGAGGCGTTGTCGTCCGCTCCGGGGGCCCGCAGGGAGGGTATTCCAGAGATGGAATACCATCCCTGCGGGCCCCCGGAGCGGACGACAACGCCTCTGGTACGGCCCTGGTGGTCACGTAAGACACATCAGGGAAAACGGTTCCCGGGAGCGTG
>JAGLYR010000193.1 GCA_023132135.1 Candidatus Eiseniibacteriota bacterium
GGTACCGTAGCAGAAAACTGGTGAGAAACGCAGGCTAAAAAGGCATACCGGTTGCGCCAATCCACCTCACTCCATCCCGTCGGGAGTAGGCAACCTCGGCCCGGATGACTTGCTGGCACAGAAGCCGGATACCGGCCCCTACGGAACCGAAGAACCTGTCACGGCGGGGAACACGGTTCTCATCCCACACACTGCCTGCGTCGGCAAAGGCGACCACCATGAGTCCCAGATCCACGTTCCGGACAAACCAGAAATCGTAGTTCTTCTTCTCCTTGATGGCCACCCGGTACTCCAGGGAGGCGACCAGCAGCGATCGGCCCTTGAAAGACAGGGGATCAATCCCGCGGACCGCGCTGGTTCCGCCGAGGCGCAGTCTCCGGTAGTCGGGCACGGGCCTGTCGCGAAAGAGCAGGGAAATCCTGCCGGCCAGGACCTGGCTTTTCCTGGCGGGCCAGAACTTCCGGACATCAACGCGGTACGAGGTACAGTCCACGTTTCCGCCCAGCACAGGACGGGAGAATCCCACGGAACCTCCGATGTACCCACCCGATCTTGGATCGGCATACACATCGCGGGTGTCGTAGCCCAGTCCCGGTCCGAAAGACCGTATCCGGTCCCGCCGCGTTCCGGAGGCCGTACGCCAGGCATCCGTCTCGATCTCGCCGAGATCAAAGGCGAGGCGGGCTCGACCGTGTTCGCCCAGATGGGTTCCGAGGCCCAGACGGACGGAGGTCCACCGGTTCATGTACCCTTCGTGCGTGGAGGACTCGCTGAAGAGAAAAGAAATACCCGCGGACCCGTGGTTGCCCGTGATCCAGGGATCCGAGAAGCTGAAGGAAGCAAGCTTTCGCCCGCCGCCCTCCACAAGCAACGAGAACGATCGATTCTCGCCGGATGAGTTGGGGTTGGTCAGGCCCAACCCATACGACCACCCGTTCTCGTCGTTCCAATTGAGGACGGGGTACGGAATCCACTCGCTGGGAATCCAGACAAGCCTCTCTTTGACGCGGACCTCCATGGCCACAGATCGTTCTCTCTGCAGAGTATCGATCACGACCTCGCTGAAGAGGTTCAGATTGTCGATCCGGTCTCGATCCCTTCGGGCGCGCTCGGAGTCGTAGAACATCCCGACTCGCGTTGCCATTTCCCGCAGGATTACCCACTCCTCCGTGCGCTCGTTTCCCGTGACGCTGATTTCACTGATTCGCAGCTGCGGAAGGGCATCGGGTGCCTGCGGTTCCGCCGCGCGCGGCGCGGTGAATTCCGAGACTGCAAGGACGGCGAGAACCAGGGGAACCCATCGACAGCGGGATGGTTGACTTTTAGGAAGCATGGGCTGATAGTAATTGCGGCCGGGCAGTTATGCAAGAGAAGCAGTCCCTAGTCCGGAGTCCCTAGTGCTTAGTTCAAGGAAAAGAGCATTGGAACAGGTCCCCTCGCGCCCTCGTGCTCTCGTCTTGTTCCTGCTCCTCGCTGCCCTCTGGATCTCGACCGGCGAGGTCTGGGCCGGGACACTGGGTCCATCCAGTCCATTCCATCCTTACATCGTCCAAGGCATGGAAGAGGTTTTCTCCGGGCGGTTCGATGAGGCTCTGAAGGTCACAGAACGGATGATTGCCCTGGATCCCGAATCGCCCGTGGGCCACTTCTACCGCGGCGCCACCTATTGGTGGATGTTCCTGATCGATCCAGACAACAAGACAGTCGGGACAAAAGTAGAGGAAAACCTGGAACGGGCCGTCCAGAAGGGGAAGAAACGGCTCGATGCCGATCCCAACGATGTGGAAGCCCTGTTCTACCTGGGTGGCGCCTACGGGTTCCGGGCCCGGTACCGAATTGTGGAGGCCCGCTGGTGGGGCGCGGCGTGGGATGGGAGAAAAGCCAAGGGTTTTCTGGAGAAGGTGGCCGCTCTGGAGCCGGAGTGGGTGGACACGAACCTCGGGCTCGGAATGTACAACTACTACGTGGACGTTCTCCCGAAGTACTTCCAGGTGCTCCGGATCGTCGCCTTTATCCCGGCGGGCGACCGTGAAAAGGGGCTCGCTCAGCTGCGACGGGCCATGAGGGAAGGCATCTACACGCGCTCGGAAGCCCGGTTTTTCCTTCTCGACATCATGAAGGACCATGAGAAGGACTACGTCCGGGCGCTGCAGCTTGTCCGGGAGCTGGCCGGCGAGTACCCGGAGAACCCGTTTTTCCGGTTGCTCGAAGTGGTCATCCACGTCAACCGATTGGGTCGGTATAGCGAGGCCATCCGCCTGTCGGAGGGTCTCCTTGCAGAGCTGGAAAACAGTCCCTTCATGTTTGCAGACGATGTCGCCGTCCGCGCTCAGTACTACCTGGGCAAGGCGCATTTTTTCCGCGGCAATAGCCCGGCTGCGCTCAATGCCTTCGAAACCCTTCTCGCTGGTGATCCGGAAAGACCGCAGTGGGTGATCGCGTGGGCCAACATGAGGCTCGGTCAGGTCTACGACATGGAAGGCCGCCGGGAAGAGGCGCTGGCGAGATACCGGAGGGTCCTGAAGATGCGGGAATACGGCGAAACCCATGACGCGGCGCGGCGGTGGATCAAAAAGCCATTCGGAGAGTAGGGCACGAGCACGAAGCGCGGCTCTATTGGCTTGACTTGCTGCTGTTTATTCGGGATGATCCAGTGCGGAGGAATCTCAAGTGGACAAGCGCATAGAACGGATTCTCTACTGGGGCACTGCTGTGGTCGTCATCGGCTTCGTGCTGAGCGGTGTCTACTTCATGTGGATCAAACCGCTGTTGGAGCAATAGAATCGCAGGTATCGCGGTGTCCAGCCCGGAAAGGAACTCTCGGGTTCTCGTTATTCCGGGGATGGAGCCGCGATTTCGTTCCTCAGGGCAGCAGCTACGATTTCCTTGACTCTCTTCAAGGTGCAGGGCTTTGGGATGAAGCCGTCGGCCCCCTTCTGGAGGATCTTCTTCTCCGTGTGGACCGTCCGGTAGCCCGTGATGATGACCACCGGGAGGTCCGGCCGGGTCTCCTTGATCCTACCCAGCAGGGCTATCCCGTCCATCCGGGGCATATTGAGATCTGCGATCACCAGATCGAAGCTCTCATGTTCCAGGAGGACGAGGGCTTCTTCCCCATTTCCGGCCGCGGCCGAGCTGTATCCCAGGATTTCCAGCATGTCGGTCAGCGTTTCGCGCATGCTGATCTGATCGTCAACTACGAGGACATGTTTGCTCATCAGCTCCCACCCGGCAACAGTTTCTCGTAAAGTGTATCGGAATGTGTGGGCGGAACTTTAGCCTGCATTTTTCACCAGGGGCCGGAAGCGGGTCCGGGCCATGCGCTGCGAGGCGAGTGCGAGAGCGGGGTGGGCGTTATCGTTCTTTCCCCCCGGGTTCCACTTCGTTTCACCCGGGGCTAACACTGAGCCG
>JAGLYR010000194.1 GCA_023132135.1 Candidatus Eiseniibacteriota bacterium
CTCCGGGGGCTTCAACCCCTCCAATGCCCTTCTCCTTGCACGAAGCACGTAGCACGTAGCACCGGCTTCCGGCCGCAGGCTGGGCTCGTTAGGACTGAAAGGAAGAAGCACAGGCACTGGCCTGTGCTTCTTCGTAGAGTACTGCCAAGCTGGGAAAACAGATCGGACTATTTGCCCCTGGTGTGTAGCTCGATGACCTTTTCTATCGAATCCTTATCGAAAACGAAGGCGATTCCTTCGCTCATGTAGTACCAGGTTAGTGAGTCAGCAAACATTACCGCATCGTCGGGAGGACCGTAGATTCGGGCCACAGAGTGCTGCATGCTCCGAACACCGTGCTCCCTGGCGGTTCTCTCCGAAAACGCCAGATCTTTGGAAATGTGTACCATCGACAGCCAACCTCTTCAGGCTGCCCCTCGCGGGGTACGCAGACTGCAGGGCTAGAGCGAGTGATTCCTCCAAGGACACGTTTAGTGTACCATACTTCGGAGGCTCATGTCAACGACAAAGCAGCCTTGGCAGCGTATTTCCGCCGGATTATGAGCTTTTTTTGACGCTTTCTGCTCAACTGGTGTAGAATCAGTTCCGTATCTTATGGTTGGAAGGAGGATCGCACTTGAGAATTCTGGTGACGGGAGGGGCTGGCTACATCGGCAGCGTGGCGGTGGAGGAACTGCTGAGGATAGGCCACTCCGTTGTGGTTCTGGACAATCTGTCCAAAGGGCATCGGGCTGCGGTGCTCCCGGGCGCGGATCTGGCCATTGGCGAGGTCGGCGACCGGGATGCTCTGGACCGGGTTTTTGGAACGGGTCCCGTGGATGCCGTCATGCACTTCGCGGCAGACTCGCTGGTCGGCGAGTCCATGAAGGTTCCCGGCAAGTACTTCCGGTCCAACCTCTGTGAAGGGCTCCAACTGCTGGATGCCATGAAGGCCCACGGAACTTCGAAGATAGTATTCTCCTCCACGGCAGCAGTCTACGGAGAGCCCGTGTCCGTGCCCATCCGTGAGACGGATCCCTCCAGCCCCAGCAACCCGTACGGCGCGTCGAAGCTGGGCTTCGAATCGGCGCTCCGGTGGTATCGCGAAGCCTACGGGATCCGGAGCATCCGGCTTCGGTACTTCAATGCCGCCGGAGCTTCAGAACTTCTGGGTGAGGACCATGACCCCGAGACGCACCTGATACCGCTGATTCTCGAGGTAGCGTCCGGGAAGCGCGAAGCTGTGGACATCTTCGGAACCGACTACGAGACGCCGGACGGGACGTGCATCCGGGACTACGTGCACGTCACGGACCTCGCCCAGGCGCACATTCTGGCTCTGGGAGCTCTCGACGACGGCAGGGAGGGTGTCTACAACCTGGGCAATGGGGAGGGCTACAGCGTTCGTGAAGTGGTGGACTGCGCCTGCCGTGTGACCGGGGAGGAAATCACCGCCAGGGAAGTGGGCCGGCGACCCGGCGACCCGGCAATTCTGGTTGCGAGTTCGGATCGGGCGGTTCGGGAACTGGGATGGCGGCCCCGGCAGGCCGAGATCGACGAAATTGTCCGGACGGCCTGGCAATGGCATGTAGCCCACCCGGGGGGCTACGGAGAGTAATTCCGCGCCGTGTGAGGGTCCAGGACGTGAGAGACGTCCCGGGCGCGATCTTGGGAGGGAACAGGATTATGGGAGTCGAGAAGCGCTTTTCCATGCCCGCAGAGGGCGTCTCCGGTCTTGGAGATGACAGTGGACGCGCAGGCCCCATGGCCGAGGCGTCGCTCCTGTTCCGTGTGATGAGCTTCATCCACTCCACCATCGAAATGGAGCAGATTGCGGCCGTTATCCTGTCCTGTGTGACGGCGGGGCACGCTCTCGGATTCAACAGGGCTTTCCTGTTCCTGGTGGACGATGACAACAATGTGATCCGCGGGATGATGGGGATTGGCCCTTCTTCGGGTGAGGAGGCCAAGGAAATCTGGGAGCGCCTGCACGACGACGGGTTCTCCCTCGAAGATATCATCGGGATCGCCCGAGCCGACTCGGGGGCCTGCGTTCAGAATGACCTGTCCCGGAGGGTGCGGAGCATTGTTGTCCCGCTCACGAAGCAGGACTCGGTTCTCGTGCGCACAATCCGGGAGAAGGAAGTGTTCGTGTTCCCCGAGGAGGGGGGCACGAAGGAAGATTTGTCCGAGTTCGGGCCCCTGAGGACCGATGCCTTTGCTCTGGCGCCGGTGGTCGCCAAAAGGCGGGTGTTGGGGGCGATCCTGGCGGACAACCGGTACACTGGGGGAGAGATTACGAGCGAACAGGTATACCTCCTGGCGGCGCTGGCATCCCAAGCAGGCATGGCAGTGGAAAATGCCCGGATGTTCTCCGAGGCCAAGCGAAAGCTTGCGGAGCTGTCGACTCTCCACGAGGTGAGCAAGAGCATCCTCTCCACAACAGATCTCGGCGAGGAGCTCAGCCTCATCGCCCGGATTTCGGCCCAGGTGCTGGATGCCAACGGGTCGATTCTCCACCTCATCGAGAAAGGTGAGGATGGTGGTGAGGATCTCCGGGTTGGGGCCGCGTTCGGCATTGGCGAGACGCTGCTGGCCACCCGGATGAGCGGGTTGGCCACGCGTGCGGCCAGCGAAGTCATTCGACTCCGCCGACCCCTGCTCGTGAAGGATCTGGCCAGCGACGGGCGGTTTTCCGACATGGGGGTAGAAGAGGTCTCGTCTCTGCTGTGTGTGCCGCTGTCGGCGCTGGAGGAAACCATCGGTGGGATCACGGTGTTTGACAAGAGGCCGGTGCCCCCCTTCAACTCGAAGGCCTTCGACCGGGATGACATGCGCTTCCTGTCTGTGC
Organism: Candidatus Eiseniibacteriota bacterium; assembly: GCA_023132135.1. Taxonomy (GTDB): domain Bacteria; phylum Arandabacterota; class Arandabacteria; order JAGLYR01; family JAGLYR01; genus JAGLYR01. Next base: position 2,831 of record JAGLYR010000194.1, read on the forward strand.
TGGGGGACCAGGCTGCCATCGCCATCCAGAACGCTCGCCTCTTCCGGGCCGCGAGAGTATCTGAACGCCGGCGGCGGGAAGCAGAGGCTCTGGCCATGCGGGTGGAGAAGCTGGCTCTCCTGGGGGAGGTTACCTCCAACGTCGCGCACGAGATCCGGAATCCACTCTCCTCAATCGGTGGGGTGGCCCGCTTGGTCAGAAGGAGCATAGAACCGGATGACGAGCGGTCCAAGTGGATGGAAGTCATCATCCGGGAAACCGATCGGCTGGAGCGAATGCTGCACGAGCATCTCAGCCTGGCGCTCCACACGCGCCTGACCCTTGCCATGTCGAATATCAACGTGATCCTCGAGGAAATACTCCAGCTGACGGTGGCGGAGGTGCGTGAAAAGGGACTGAGTGTGAGGCTCCATCTGGCGGGCAATCTGCCCGAACTGAGCCTGGACCGGGACAAGATCAAGCAGGTGGTTCTGAACCTGGTGAGGAACGCAATCGACAACACGCCCAAGGGAGGGAAAATCCGCGTTGAGTCCAGGCGGAGCCGGCACGGCGTGGTTTTTCTTGTGAACAACGAGGGGCCGCCCATTCGCAGAGACATGCTGGAACGGCTGTTTGTTCCCTTTGCCACGTCGAAGCAGGCGGGTTCGGGATTGGGACTGGCCATTGTGCATCAGATTGTGAAGCAGCATGGGGGGACTATCGACGTTTCGAGTGCGGAGGAAACGGGAACAACCTTCGCCGTGACGCTGCCGCAGTGCCCGCCGGAGGGCGGTTGATCTTCCCGGGCGGACCGGTGCGGCGTGACAACCCTTCGTGAGGAGGTGCGGGAACGATGAAGACGGTACTGGTGGTGGAAGACGACGAGAGTCTTCGGATGCTCTACGAGAAGGAACTCTCCGACGAAGGCTATCGCGTGCTCGTGGTGGAATCCGGGAATGCGGCTTTGGACATCATCTGGAAGGAATCGTGCGACGCCGTGATTCTGGACATCAAGATGGAACGGCCCGATGGGCTGGAGGTACTGAGTCGGATCAAGGAGAAGAAGCGGGACATGCCTGTGATCATCAACACGGCCTACTCGACCTACAAGGGCGATTTCGGCAGCTGGGCCGCGGACGCCTACGTTGTGAAATCCTCCGACCTGACCGAGCTCAAGGAAGCGGTGCGGAGGTTCACAAGCTAGCCTGGGTTATTCATGAATCC
>JAGLYR010000195.1 GCA_023132135.1 Candidatus Eiseniibacteriota bacterium
CCGGGGGCTTCAACCCCTCCGATGCTCCTGTCCTTGCACGAAGCACGGGGCACGGAGCACTGCTTCCAATGCCCTTTTCCCTTGGACTAGGGACTCCGGACTAGCGACTGCTTTTGCCCAGAATCGCTTCCAGCGTAACGCGCTTTGAATCCCTCAGCACTTCAATGGCTACCGTGTCTCCCGGACTGCTGGCGCCGAGGGCTGCGAACAGATCGCCGATGTCGTTCACATCCACGCCGCCCAGGTTAACGATGGCGTCTCCGGCCTGAAGGCCCGCCTTCTCAGCGGGGCTGCCCTCGCGGACTCCGCTGATGGCCATTCCCCGATCACTTCCTCCGAAATCCGGGATAATTCCAAGGTGCGCGCCCTTGCCGCCGTGGGTCCGGGGCCGGGTCCGCTCGGCCGGTTTCTCGAACGTCAGAGATCCCGGGAGCTGGTCCAGGGTCCCCACGAAACGCGCCGCCAGTCCCGTGATCTGCTCAAGACCAGGGTAGTTGATCTTGTCCGCTGTGTCGGTGGGACGGTGGATGTCCGTGTGCGCTGCGCCGAAGAAATGAACGGCCGGGACGTTCTTCAGAACGAAAGAGGAGTGATCGGATGGTCCAACGTTGCCGTGTCCGATCTTGATCTTGAGCCCCTCGGTGTTCGAGATTGCCAGAAGCGAATCGAACTCCGCAGCGGTCTTCATCCCGAACAACGTGACTTCTCCCGGGGTGGGTCGTCCCACGGCGTCGAGGTTGATCATCGCCAGGGTCTTGTCCAGCGGGATCGCTGGGTGGTCCGCGAAATATGCCGACCCCAGAAGGCCGTGCTCCTCCGCGGAAAAAGCGACGAAAACCAGAGTACGATGCAGGGGGTCCGCGCCGGCAAAGTACTCGGCCATCTCGAGAAGCCCGGCGATTCCCGAGGCGTTGTCGTCCGCTCCCGGGTGCACGGCATGGACTCCGGGGTCATTCGAGCCGTACTCGCCGTATCCAAGGTGGTCGTAGTGAGCGCCCAGGATGATGTAGTGACCGGGCTGAGTCTCCGCGCCCGGAAGCAGTGCAACAACATTGCGCGCCGCGAAGTTGCCGATCTTGGTTCTCGCCTCGAAGGGTTGAAAGAAGGTCCCGCCTTGTCCGGCCGGTTGGAGACCGAACTGCTCGAACTGGTGAGCGATGTACGCGGCCGCGCTGTCGATCCCGGCCGTGCCCAGCCCGCGCCCTTCCCTGGCCGGGTCGGCGAGGTATTCCACGTGGGCCTCAAGCTCATCGAGCGTGATGGGAGGGACCGCCGTACCGACGGCAGCAATTGCCGGCACCGTAACAAGAATAAACGCGATGGTCAGAATGCGCATCATGTTCTCCTTACTCCTCAGTCCTTGATGCTGAGTTCCACACTCATCGGCGAATCGTACACCCGCCAGGTTCCCTTCTCGATTGCGCGGCCGCCTTCGTTGCTGAACACAACGTAACTGTACTTGCCGTAGTGGGGCAGCTTCCGGACCATGGGCCCGAGAGCGGAGGGATCGTCGGTCAGCACCCATGTGTAGTTCATGTCCGGATCCTCCGAGTCCCGGATGGTGAAGACCAGAGTCCGGTTCGGTCTCTCGATGAGCTGGTCCTGGATCTCCCAGTGCGTCTCCGTGCGGCTGATGCCGGGGATGCCGTCCACCCACTCGAAGAACATCAGCGCGCCGGGGGATGGTGTTGTGCCGGGAAGGGCGGATTCATCGACCACCGACGTTTGTCCGCGCTCAGCCCATTGGTCGGCAAAACCGCGATAGGTGTCTTCGGCGCCACGGGGAAGAACGACCAGCGTGGTGTCCGCCCCAAGGAGTTCTCCCAGAATCGCGGGAACCTCATCCCGCTGGATGAGGCGGAAAACATCGAAGTCGGGATCTACTGAAAAGCAAGGAGTGTCCATGTCCACATGCAGGGTGTCCGGTGTGCGGTCATCGAAAAGATTGAGATTGAGCGCTGTCCGCTGCGGAGAAACGAGCCACGAGGGAACTTCCGCCCTCAGGGGCGTCCGCTCACCCGAGAGCTCCACGGTCCACGTCGTTTCCCGATCGGCCCTTTGGAGACGGACGGGCACGGAGAGAGGATGCGTCGGCATCGATTGCCGGATGACTCCCTCGAATCGGTAGCCGCCGTCGGAGGGGACCAGAGATGCCTCCTCGATGGACAGGCTGGGCGCTCCGCTGCGGCGCACCCAGATGTCGAAGTAGTCGTCGAGATCGAGACCCGATGTTTTCTCGAAGGCCGCCTGGACATCGTCCCAACTGGCGATCCGGAAGAGGTTGGTTTCGTAAAAGGTTCGGAGGCTCTCCCAGAAGCCGTCGTCCCCCAACCGGCGGCGGAGCATGTGGAAGAGCATCATCGCCTTGCCGTAGCCAATGGCCTGGGTGGAAGCGCTGTGGCGCTCGTGGAACTCGGCCAGGGAAATTTCGTGTTTCTCCTTCACGTAGTTCATGTAGCTGGCCAGTGTCTCCAGCCGGTACTGCCTGGCCGCATCCTCCCCGGACATCTCCTTGTAGAGGTAGTCCGCGCCGTAGACGGTGATGCCTTCACACCAGTTGCCGCTGTCCCAGTCCACGAACACTCCGTTGCCCCACCAGTTGTGGAGAATCTCGTGACCGTAGGAGGTGTGAACGATCCACGGGAAGCGGATGACCTGGCTGCCCAGAAGGGTGAAGGACGGCATCCCGTAGCCGGTTTGCCAGAAGTTCTCCACAAGGGCGAATTTCCTGAACGGATAGGGGCCGATAAGTTCCTCGTACATCGAGAGATACCGGCCCGTGGCGGACAGGTACTTGTCGCTCAGTTCCGTGTCGGCTTGCCGGAGATACGTCATGGCCTCCACGTCCCCGAAGGTCCGGGTCTCCACGTGGAATTTCGCCGCGACGAGGTAACACTCTTCCATGGGGTGCGGGCAGTGCCACTTCGTTGCGGCCCACTGCCGGTTGGATGCAAGAACTGTTCTCTCGCCCTGGCTCACTGTTTCCCAGCCCGCCGGCATACGGGTCTCGAGATCGAAGGTGAACAGATCGTCCATCAGCATCGGAATCCACAGTGTGCCGCCGCCCAGGAACACGCCGGCGGTGTCGATCAACCCCGTCGTCGTTGCAAATCCCTTCGAGTACGATCGGGACGGAGCCCGGAGCGAATCGTAGATCACGCCCTCGTACTCGACCCGGAAGGAGAATCCCCTTTTCGGCCAGCGTTTTTTCTTCGGCTCAAGGATGATGGCCTGCGCGCGCTCGACGAATTGAGCCTCATCGGAATCCGGCTCGGCGAAGAACCACTCCGGGTTCGGGTTGTCCTCGGCCCGCCATTTGATCCCGGAAGCCGAGGTTACCTCCGTGACTTCAAGTTGCCTGGCCAGGAGGAGACGGATGGGTTTGGAGCGGTCCTGTGGGATGAGTGTGATCTCGTCCCAACCCGAAATCCAGGCTTTCGACGGATCGATCTCGACGTTGATGGTGTGGTGCGTCTGTGCAAGGATCGCGGACGGGACAATGCAGAAAAGAGCCAGCAGCAGGATGGTCTTCTTCATTTCAGATCTCCACAGGGGGAAAGAGGATTGGACGGACACCATTGCGGCGGCGGTCAACGGGGATAATGTAACGGGGCCGGGGCGATGCGTCAACGGGGAACTGAGAAACGGGGGCTGGATATCAGCGATGGTTCCGTGTAGTCTGCGACCGAGAGTTGTGCAACCCATCAGAGTTGAGGCTGGACGTGGTACGAATCTCACCACATCGGATCCCCACAAGAAAGCGCCGGATCATCGCGTACATTATCCACTACGCGATCCGAATCCCTCATCTCATCTGGCGGATTCTCACGTTGCGGCTGTGGCGGGAGAGGTCTTTTCCCGCGATCGTTCGGAAGGTCCTCATCATCCGGGCGGATGGTCTGGGCGATGTGGTGATGAGCATGCCGGCCATCTCGGCTCTGCATGATCTCTTTCCTGACGCCGAGTTCACGCTTTTGGCCGGGGCGCCGTCCAGGGCCCTGATCCCCCATCTTTGCAGCATCGAGCGCGTCATATGGCTGGATCTTCCATGGGCCCAGCGCGGTGTGAAGCGGATCGATTGGTCGGAGCTGAGACGGGTTCTTGCGGAAATCCGTCGAGCGGATTTTGATCTAGTCATCGATCTGCGGGGCGATTTCCGGAATATTCTCCTGTCGCTGTTCATGGGACGCGGCTACCGGGTCGGCTTTGGGTGTAGCGGTTGCGGATACCTCCTGGACAGGGAAATCCCGAGCGGGGAAGACCGGCACCAGGTTGAGCACGCACTGGATGCTGCACGGGCCCTGGGTGCGACCGCCGGAGAGGTACGTTTTGATCTGGCTGTTTTCGAAGAGGATCGCCGGTCGGTCGACGACCGGCTCGCCGACCTCGGGGTGGAGGGCAATCGGTTCATGGTTATGCATCCCGGGGCGCAGTGGGCGGGGAGACAGTGGACCGTCTCCGGTTACGCCGAGATAGCGGATCGCGCCATCCGGGTTCTGGATCTTCCGGTGGTCATGACCGGGATCGCGCGCGAGTCCGGTCTCTGCCGGCAAGTCATGGAACGGATGGACGATAACCCCATTGATCTGACGGACCAGATCTCCTTCGGAGAATTCCTGGCGTTGTTGTCCCGGGCACATCTGTTCTTTGGTGTGGACTCCGGGCCCATGCACTTGGCTGCGGCGCTGGGAGTGCCGACAGTGGTCCTCTTTGGCGCAGGAGATCCCCATGCCATCGGGCCATACGGGGCGGGCCACGTCGTTGTATCGGAAGGGCATCGTTTCCCGTGCAGCCCGTGCGCCCAGGACCATTGCCGGTGCGAAGGGGCTGACTGCATGGCCGCGATTTCGGTGGATAGTGTTTGGAAGGCTATCGTCTCAGGGCGCGATTGTCCCACAACAGATTCTTGATCCTCAACAGTTTCAACATTTTAGTTGTCAGATTTGGAGCATTCTGGTAATGTGGCGAGCGGATGGACAACCAAATAACCTGCGAGCCGGTGTCTGTTCGTAAGCGGCCACGGAGCGGAGCGAAGCGGCTGAAGCCTTTGAGCGAAGCGGAGATTGTCGCTGCCCTTGATTCGTAAGGGAACTTGGCAACCTGCGGAATCTCGTCGTGAAGGGGGTTGATGCGCTTTGATGAACAACAAGTGGCTGTTAGACTTGATTGTCTGGCTCCTGGCAGGATGTGGATTCGATACACACTGGTGACGACCGTGTGTGAGAGCTCTCAATCTGCTGCGGTGGAGTCTGAAGGGTGGTCGCGACACCGGTTCGCACCGGTTCTATTGGCCGACCCATGCAAAATCTCCCGCGCGGGATTCTCATCTACCTCAGTGTTGTTGTTGGACTGGGTGTGGTATGCCTTGTCCAGCAGACCGCGAACTTTCCACTGTCAGATCTGGGACAGGCCGTTTTCTGGGCGATCCTTCTTGTTCTGGCGACCCTCTCGCCCATCACGTTGCCCCGGGGCGGGGCGACGATCACACCCTCCTCCGCCGTGACGTTTGGAGGCCTCGTGGTCTTTGGGCCGGCGGTGGCGTCATGGTTCGCGGTTTTCAATGCCCTGGTCTCGGACGGCGTGGTTCGCCGGGCTCCTGTTCACAAGGTGGTATTCAATGCGTCCCAGTTGGTGATCACAGTGGTGATCGCCAGCTGGGTGTACTGGAATCTGGGAGGGCGTTGGGGAGTCGGTCCTCACAATTCCGTGGATGCTCTGGGGGTTGCGGACCTGGGCCGTATTCTGGTCTCGGGCGTGGTCTACTTCCTTGTGAACACCACCCTGGTAAGCGGGGTGATTGGGATAGGTGAGGGGATTTCTCCGCGGAGGGTGTGGCAAGTCAACTACCTCCCGACTGCACCCCTCTTCCTTGCCGTGCTGCCCGTGGGCATTCTGATGGCCGTCATGCACATTCGCGTGGGCATGTTGCCTGTGGCTCTCCTATTCATTCCTCTTCTCATAGCGCGGTACTGCTTCAAGCAGTACATGGACATCCGGGAGGCGCACCTCGAGATCATCCGGGCCCTGACCTCTGCCATAGATGCCGTCGATCCATATACGGAGGGACATTCCCAGGAAGTATCTCGGATGGCTGTGGAGGTGGGGCGGAAGCTGGGAATGCGGGAGTCCCAGGTTGAAGAACTGGAGTGTGCGGCACTTCTCCACGACATCGGGAAAATCGTGATCCAGTCGGATATCCTCTGCAAGGAGGCTCCCCTGACGCCCGAGGAAATGGATATCGTACGCAACCATCCGCATGTGGGGGCCGAGTTGGTGGGCAAGCTCAAGTCCCTGTACAAGGTAGCCGATATTGTGGCGGCGCATCACGAACGGCCGGACGGGCGAGGATATCCGTATGGAAGGAGAAACAGCGAGATCCCCCTGGCAGCCCGGATTATCCATGCGGTGGATGCCTATCACGCCATGAGATCCGACCGACCGTACCGAACCAAGCGAACGAAAACCTATGCTCTTCGAGAACTACTCGAAGGCGCCGGGACCGATTTCGACCCTCGGGTCGTTGGCGCTATTGAATACCTGTGCTCCAACGGGAGCTTCGACGCGGCAGAAGGGTGGGTTCCCCTGGAAGGTAAGGCTGCCCAGAGCATTTCGAGCTTGACTGGTTAGCCACAGGTGTTATTCTCCGCGGCTGAACATGTGCGGTAGGTGTCGCGGTAGCTCAGTTGGTAGAGCACAGGACTGAAAATCCTGGTGTCGACAGTTCGACTCTGTCCCGCGACACCATTCCATATTCATCTCGACAAAGAGCACGCGCTCCTGTATCGTAGTACATAGGCTATTTGTTGTTGGAGCAGGTTGGACGGGGCTGGTGTGGCTCAGTTGGTAGAGCAGCTCACTCGTAATGAGCAGGTCAGCGGTTCGAGTCCGCTCACCAGCTCCAGTTCGTCTGCCTGTCTTCCGGGTTGGTGAGATCCTGGCCCACGAAGTCCTCGATCCGTGGACGAGGTCTTCCGAGGGCCGGGTTTCTTTTTTGCTGCAGTTTCCGGTGGGAGATCAAGGGATGCATGCTGGAGGAACCCTTGTGATTGGGGTATCCGGGGTGCGGGGCGTTGTGGGGCATGGACTGACCCCGGATGTGGCCGCCCGGTTTGCATCCGCCATGGGCTCCTTCTGCCGGGGCGGCCGGGTGATTGTGGGCCGGGACACGAGGCCGTCGGGCGAAATGCTCCGGCACGCCGTGATCTCCGGATTGCTGGCCACAGGCTGCGAAGTGATCGACCTCGGGGTTTGCCCGACGCCCACGGTACAGCTGGCTGTCCGGGAGCGGGGCTCTGCCGGGATCATCATCACGGCTTCCCACAATCCGGGGGAGTACAACGGGCTGAAGTTCGTCTCGACGACCGGGATTTTCCTGACAGCAGAGGAGGGCGCCGAGCTCCGGGCCATCTTTGACGCTGATCGCTTTGCCTACATAGGCCATCAGCCGCCAGGGGATGTAAGTATGGACGGCGAGGCGGCGAAGCGCCACGTGTCGATGGTCCTGGGTCTTTCGGTCCTTGACGTCCCTCGCATCCAGGCGCGAAAATTCAAGGTGGTCCTGGATCCCGGCAACGGGACAGGCGTGGTGGTGGCCCTCCCTGTCCTGGAGGCCCTGGGTTGTGAGGTGGTGCTCGTCAATGCAGAACCGACGGGGATTTTCTCCCGGGGTCCCGAGCCGATTCCGGAGAACCTGGGCGATCTGTGCAAGCGGGTTGTCAGCGAGGGAGCCGACGTAGGGTTCGCGATAGACCCCGACGGAGATCGCCTGTCCATTGTCACCGAGCAGGGTGTGGCCATTGGGGAGGAATTCTCAATGGTTCTGGGTGCGGATCTGGTGCTGTCGCGGGCCGGAGGCGGCGTCGTTGTCACGAATCTGTCTACCTCCCGGATGGTGGACAGGGTTGCGGAGCGGTGGGGTGGACACGTGTCTCGGACGCCCGTCGGGGAGGTGCACGTTTCCCTGGAGATGATGGCAAAGGACGCGGTGTTTGGTGGTGAGGGAAACGGCGGAGTGATTCTCCCCGAAGCGCACCTGGGCCGGGACGCGTCGGTGGGATTAGCTCTGGTGCTGGAACTCCTTGCGGACCGGCGGTGTTCAGTGTCCGAGGCGCGGGCATCCCTTCCCCACTACACGATGATCAAGACGAAGGCCCGCGTGGATCGTGGATTAGGCGATCGTCTCCTTGAGGTTCTCGCTCCCCTGGTGGAAGGGGGCAGGATAGAGAAGTCCGATGGGGTAAAGATCAGTTGGGACGATGGGTGGTTGCACGTCCGCAGTTCCAACACCGAACCCATCGTCCGGGTTGTTGCCGAGGCGGAACATCGGTCTCGGGCCGAAGCGCTGGTGGAGGAAGCCCTGCATCTTCTCAGCCAAGGGAAAACATAGCACCCCGAAAATGCAAAGGGGGTTTGCAATATGTGCGGAATCATCGGGTATGTCGGTGGCTCCTCGGCCGAACCGATCCTGGTGGAAGGACTCAGGCGACTGGAGTACCGGGGCTACGACTCCGCCGGTCTTGCGATATGCAACGGGGGGGTCCTCACGTGTACCAAAGTGGCCGGGAAGATTGCCCGGTTGGAGGAGGAGATCGACGGGAGGGAGCTGCCGGGGCAGTGCGGCATCGCCCACACCCGCTGGGCCACTCACGGACCTCCCACCCAGGACAACGCCCACCCCCATACGGATTGCTCTGGCAAGATAGCGCTGGTTCACAACGGCATCATCGAGAACTACGCCTACCTGAAGGATACCCTCGAGAAAGAGGGTCATGTGTTCACCAGCGAGACGGATTCAGAAGTCCTGGTGCACCTGATCGAGAAGTACTTCAAGGGTAATCTGGAATCGGCGGTACAGCAAGCGCTTCAGTGGGTCACCGGAACCTACGGGATCGGCGTGGTTGCCGTGGATGATCCCGGCAAGATCGTCGGCGCCCGGAACGGGAGCCCGCTGGTGGTGGGAATCGGGAATGGGGAGTATTTCCTGGCCTCCGATGTCCCGGCTATCCTGAGGCATACGCGGCAGGTCATCTACCTGGACGATCAGGAACTGGTTGTTCTTACCAAAGATGGTCTGCGGACCAGCACCATTGCCGATAACGAGGCCGTGACCAAGATCGTGCAGGAGATTTCCTGGGACGTGGATCGGGCCGAGAAGGAGGGCTATGCCCACTTCATGCTGAAGGAGATCTACGAGCAGGCGCGAACGGTGAGCGACGCCATTTCCGGCCGCACTGTCCAGGACGATGGGACGGCCCGGCTCGGGGGTTTGAATCTGACCGACGAGCAGCTCCGCTCGACAAAGCGGGTTATCATCACGGCCTGCGGGACTTCCTTCCATGCCGGGCTTATCGGGGAGTACATGTTGGAGGAGTGGGCCCGGATCCCCGTGGAGGTGGAGTACGCATCCGAGTTCCGATACCGCAACCCGGTGATTGAGGATGGAACCCTCTGTATCGTCATATCCCAGTCCGGAGAAACGGCCGACACACTGGCGGCAATGCGGGAGGCCAGACGTCGCGGCGCCCGGGCCTTGGGCATCTGCAATGTCGTGGGCAGCATGATTGCCCGGGAGGCGGATGGAGGAGTGTACATCCATGCCGGGCCCGAGATCGGCGTGGCTTCCACCAAGGCCTTCACATCCCAGGTGGTGGTGCTCTCCCTTATCACCCTGCTTATGGGACGGATGCGTCACATGTCCGTTGCAGACGGCCAGAGGACCATTGCTGCACTGAGGGCTCTGCCCGGCCAGATCCAGACCATTCTGGAACAGGCCGATGAAATCAAGAGGATTGCCAAGATCTACTGTGAGCATGACAACTTCCTCTATCTCGGCCGTGGCTGCAACTACCCGGTCGCGCTGGAGGGGGCCCTCAAGCTGAAGGAAATCAGCTACATTCACGCGGAAGGATACCCGGCGGCGGAGATGAAGCACGGTCCCATTGCCCTTATCACGAAGCACATGCCGGTTGTGGTGATCGCCACCAAGGATAGTGCCTACGAGAAAGTGATGGGGAATCTGTCTGAGGTCAAGGCACGGCGGGGACGCATCCTCGCCATTGCCACAGAGGGAGACAGTGAGATCAAGAACCACGCGGAGCATGTCTTCTACATACCGCCCACCCTCCAGGCGTTGACGCCGGTCCTGAGCGTTATTCCTCTCCAATTGCTGGCGTACTACATCGCGGTCATGAGGGAATGCAATGTGGACCAGCCGCGAAACTTGGCGAAGAGTGTGACCGTAGAATAGGAAGGAGCGAGAAATGCGGAAGGTTGTTGCTACGGACGCTGCCCCGGCTGCGGTGGGCCCGTACAGCCAGGCGATTGTAGCCGGAAGCGGAGCCGGAAGCGGAGCCGGAAGCGGGAACTGGGTGTTCAGTGCGGGCCAGCTGGGGATCGACCCCAAAACGGGCAAGTTTGCCGAAGGTGTGGAGGCTCAGACAAGACAGGCGCTCCGGAACCTGGAAGCGGTCTTGACGTCGGCCGGGTCCGGTCTGGACAGGGTTGTCAAGGTAACGGTTTTCCTTCAGAACATGGGGGATTTCAAGAAGGTCAACGCGGTCTACAGTGAGTTTTTCGAAGATGAACCGCCGGCCCGTTCGGCGGTCGAGGTTGCAGCTCTGCCTCTTGGAGGACTGGTCGAAATCGAGGCAGTTGCCTTGGTTATCGAATAGCGGCGGGAGTGGACGGGTTCTGGTGGACCTCCAGGACTTCAAATCCTGATGTCGGGCGCTAATCCCGTCCGAGGTGGGTTCGATTCCCACACATTCCCGCCAAATGAGACTCGGACAGGAGAATAGAAAATAGACAATAGACCGCAATGGAGAAGTGTGAGTGTGTTTCTATGATGCTCTTTTCCGAGGACGGGGCACGTAGCACGGGGCACGAAGCACCGCTTCTGAAGCCCTTCTCCTCCAACCGCAGACGGTGGATTCCCGTTGCCTGTCTCACGGGTTTATCCCTGTTTCTTGCGTGTGGTGCGGGATACGGGGAGGAGCGGGATGGCAGCGCAAGAGTCTCGCCCCGGAATGCACTCCTGATGTCCACGGTGGTGCCGGGTTGGGGGCAACTGGCCACCGGGCATAGGGTGAAGGGAGCCGTCTGCTTTGCCGCTGGTGCGGGGCTCTTGGGGAAGTACTTCATTGAGGATCGGCGGGCCGACCGGGCCCTCGAACGGGCCGGCCTGGCTACTACAAACAGCGAGTATGTTCACTTCTACAACGAGTACTCGCGGCATTTCGACCGGAAGAACGACGTTGTGTGGTGGGCCGTGTTCTTCTGGCTGTACGCGATGATTGATGCGTACGTGGATGCGCACTTGGTCGGTTTTGACAAGGGATTCGACGGGGAGCCGCAGGGGGACAGATTGAGGCCTTGGGGAGAAGTCACGCAGACCGGGTTCAGGCTGGGAATTCGCATAGGAGCATAGAGTGGTAATGGCGAGTGCTGCGACAAAAAAGGGGCAGGCCCCGAAGGGCAAGAAATCACTGGTGAGGGAGTATGCGGAAGTTATCGTCGTTTCCCTGGTTTTGGCCTTTTTTGTTCGGGCGATGGTGGTCCAGGCCTTCCGGATTCCCACTGGTTCCATGGAGGAAACCCTCCTCATCGGCGACTACCTGTTGGTGAACAAGTTCCTCTACGGCGCGAGGATCCCATTTCTGAGTGCCAGACTCCCGGCGATTCGCTCCCCGCATCGCGGTGACATCATTGTGTTCCGGTCGCCCACCCAGAACAAGGATTTCATCAAGCGTTGTGTTGCTACCGGCGGCGAGATCATCGAACTTCGGGACAACGTGGTGTACATTGATGGAGAACCGCTGGAGGAGTTCTACACTCACTTCGTCGGCCGACCTCACAAGGGTAACTTCGGCCCGGTGAAGGTTCCCAAGGGATACGTGTTTGTTCTCGGGGACAACCGGAACAACAGTCAGGACAGCCGCTACTGGGGCATGCTCGACATAGAGCGCATCAAGGGCAAGGCGATGGTACTGTACTTCTCGTGGAACGCGAAGAAGCACTGGCCCAGGTGGGCGAGAATCGGGAGAATACTACATTAACCGGCATTTCTCACCAGCGGCCGGAAGGCAGTGCGGATATGAGGCTCTTACCTTCGACCCTCGCTAGCTCTAGGCTCTGAGCTGGTCAGAGCAGAACGTCGTAGGGGCGACCCGGTGGGTCGCCCTTTTTCCCTGCAAGCACTTAAGCCCCTACTGGACTGGAAAGACCTATGGACCGCGACATACGGAACTTCTGCATCATCGCCCACATCGATCACGGCAAGTCGACGCTGGCCGATCGGTTGCTGGAGAAGACCCGAACTCTCCGGCCCAGCCAGATGCGCGAACAGGTTCTGGACAACATGGAACTGGAGCGGGAACGAGGGATTACCATCAAGTCCCACGCAATCCAGATGAAGCACCTGGCCCGGGACGGGCGTTCGTACCGGTTGAATCTCATAGATACGCCTGGACACGTCGATTTTTCCTACGAAGTCTCGCGGGCTCTGGCTGCGTGTGAGGGGGCCTTGCTGGTGGTGGACGCGGCCCAGGGCGTAGAAGCGCAGACGGTGAGCAATTTTCTCCTTGCGCGAGCCGCGGGGCTCACGGTGATTCCGGTAGTGAACAAGATTGACCTGCCCGGGGCACGCCCCGAGGATGTTGTTCTGGAAGTTGCCGAACTCACCGACACGGATCCGGAGGATGCACTGCTGGTCAGCGCCAAGGCTGGGTGGGGGGTCAGCGAAATCCTTGAGGCCGTCGTTGCCAAGGTGCCCCCGCCGGGAGGAGACCCTTCTGCGCCCCTCCAGGCTCTCATCTTCGATTCGGAGTTCAACTCGTACCGCGGGGTTCTCACCTATATCCGGGTGTTCGAAGGAGAAATTCGCCCCGGGGTGCGAATCCAGCTGGCGTCCACGGGAAAGCGGTTTGAAGTGCAGGAGGTTGGGGTGTTGAGGCTTGATCTCGATCCCCGGCCGGCTCTCCGCGCCGGCGACGTGGGCTACGTCGTGGCTGGCATCAAACGGCTGTCGGATCCCAAGGTGGGTGATACCATTGTGGAAGCGGGGAGCGAAGCTGGACCCCTTGCCGGATACCACCCGGCGAAGCCTATGGTGTTCTCGTCTTTCTTTCCGTCGGCCGAGGAGGATTTCGCCCGACTCCAGGTGGCTTTCGAGAAACTGAGCCTCAACGATGCTTCTCTCCACTTCGAACGGGAGAGCTCCGATGCACTCGGACAGGGGTTCCGGTGCGGGTTCCTCGGACTCCTGCACATGGAGATTACAAAGGAGCGTCTTCGCAGGGAGTATGAGGTGGAACCCATCGTGACCCTGCCTTCGGTCCGCCATCGCGTCCTCGGGGCACGTGGGGAAGTAGTGGAAATCGATAGCCCGGCCCGGTTCCCCGACGCGAAGGTTGCAGGAGTGGAAGAGCCCTTCGTGCGTGTCGATATTGTCACTCCGACCTCGGCCATCGGGTCGATAATGGCCCTCATCAAGGATAAGCGGGGTGTCTTCCGGGAATCCCGCTACCTCAGTGAGAATCGGGTTCACCTGGTCACGGAACTGCCGCTGTCGGAAATCCTCGTCGATTTCAACGACCGGGTGAAATCGGTGTCCCAAGGCTACGCCAGTTTCGACTACGAGATCATTGGATACAGGAGTGCGGATCTGGTTCGTCTCGATGTTCTTCTCAACGGCATTCGGGTGGACGCGCTGAGCCGCATCGTGGCCCGCGAGAAGGCCTACTACCAGGGCCGCTCGCTGGTGCAGAAGCTCCGTGAGACCATCCCCCGGCACATGTTCCAGGTGTCGATTCAGGCTGCCGTTGGGAGCCGCATAATTGCGGTGGAGAAACTGCAGGCGCTCAGGAAAGACGTCACAGCCAAGTGTTACGGAGGTGACATCACGCGGAAAAGGAAGCTGAGGGAGAAGCAGAGGGCGGGCAAAGCGCGAATGCGGCAGTTCGGGAAGGTTGTACTGCCGCAGGAGGCGTTTTTCGAGGTGCTCAAGAGCGAGACATAGCATGTACTACGCCATGTTTTGATCTTGACATCCTCTCTCGATGTTCCTATTTTCTAATTGCCTTAGCACTCTCCTTATGAGAGTGCTAACCGGCATTTCTTACCATGGACCGGTACCGTACCGGAAACTTGGTGAGAAATACAGGCTAGAGGAGATAGTAGCTTGCGGAACATGGAGTTGACAGATCGACAGAAGGAGGTTCTCCGTGCGGTAGTGCTCCAGCACGTCCGAACGGCTGAGCCTGTGGCGTCCCGCGCTCTTGCGCGCCGGTTTCAGATGGCGGTCAGTCCCGCCACAGTCCGCAACGTGATGGTGGACCTGGAGGAGGCGGGTCTTCTGGAACAGCCCCACACCTCTGCCGGCAGGGTTCCCACCGATGTGGGCTACCGCGTGTTCGTCGACAGGCTGATGGTGAAAGAAGCACCCACCCGGGAGGAAATCGTGCTCCTCCGGACGGAGCTGGGTCACGAAAGACGGACTGTGGAGAGTTTCTTGAAGCGAACCTCGCGCGCCCTGGGCAAGGCCGCTGACCAGCTGGGAATTGCCATTTCCCCCGGCATCCGAGCAGGCGCGCTGGCCAGGATTGAGGCCAGTCCCCTTGCCGGGGGACGCCTGCTCCTGGGCTTTGCTTTTGTGTCCGGTGCGGTTCGTACGATTCACACCCGGATGGATAAGGATGAGGCCGGGGCCTCACTCTCTGAGGCGATGAGTTGGGTCAACCGGAGGATCGATGGGTTGGGGTTGAAGGACCTGTCCAGGTTCCTCGAACGTGAGATTGGCTCGCACATGCTGCCGGCCGACTGGCGGGGAGTGTTCGGTTTGCTGCGGGAAGCCGTTGAGATGCTCCTGGGAATGGAGGAGGGGGAACAGGTGCACTTCGGCGGCGCGGCTAATATCATGGCGCAGCCGGAATTCAGCGATCCGGAGCATTTGCGGCCCATCGTGGCCATGATGGAGCAGTCGGATCTGCTGGTCCGGAGTCTCGCTGGTGCAGAGGAGGAAGGGGTTCGCATCATCATCGGAAGGGAAAACAAGTGGCGTCCGATGAGGCACTGCAGCCTGGTCGTTTCAACCTACCAGTCGGGCTCAGTCCGGGGAAGAATCGGGGTCGTCGGACCCATCCGAATGCCCTACCCGAGGCTGGTGCCGCTGGTGGAGCGGGCGGCGGAGATAGTCAGCCGATCGCTCGAGTCGATGTAGAAGGGGAGGATATCAGAGAGCCCATGTCGAAGCAGAGCCGACGCACCAGAGAAACCCCTGTGGAAGAAGCCGGGGGGGGGAAGCGGAAGAACAAAGGAACGAAGAAGGCTCCTCCGGAGCATAAGGAAACTGAGCAGTCCGCGGTCGAGGTCCAACGTGCTGCCGGAGAGTCCTCGGTGGCATGTGACGAGGGGATCGCCGAACTTGAGATGAAACTTGAAGAAAGCAACGATAAGTACTTGAGAACACTAGCAGATCTGGATAACTTCCGGAAGCGGACCGAGAGGGAGAAGGCGGATCTTCTCCGGAGCGCTGGAGAACGATTGATCGGAGATCTCCTCGAAGTACTGGATGGATTTGATCAGGCTCTGGCTATGGATGCGGGTACGGAGGCAGCGGGGAGTTTTGTGGAGGGTATGGTGCTGCTTCGACGGCAGCTCATGCGTATTCTGGAGAAGGAAGGGCTGACCGAGATCGTGTCCACAGGACAGCCCTTTGACCCGAACATACACGAGGCCGCGATGCAGGTGGAGTCCGCAGAGCATTCCTCTGACACAGTGGTGCAGGAACTCCGGAAAGGGTACCTCCTGAACGAGCGCTTGTTGCGGCCGGCGAGGGTAGCGGTTGCCAAGTAGGGGGTGAGGACGGACGAGATCCATGGCGAAACGAGACTACTACGATATCCTGGGCGTCGACAGGAGCGCCAGCGCGGAAGAAATCAAGAAGAGCTACCGCGGGCTGGCGCTCGAGTTTCATCCCGACCGCAACCCGGGCAATACGGAGGCAGAGAGGAAGTTCAAGGAGGCGACGGAAGCGTACGAGGTTCTGAAGGACCCGGAGGAACGGGCGCGCTACGATCGGTTTGGCCATGCCGCGTCGGCCCCATCGGGATTCGACGGTTTCGGTTCTGGAGGAATTGACCTCGGCGATGCGCTCCGGATTTTCATGCGGGATCTGGGTGGGTTTGGAGGAATGTTCGATGAGTCCCGGACCCGCGGCGCGGCAGGGTGGGCCAGTTCCAGCGGAGAGGATCTGCGGGCCAGGGTTGCCCTTACACTCAAGGAAGTGGCCGCGGGCACAGAGAAGAAAATCCGTTTCAAGCGCATGGTCGTTTGCAAGGAGTGTGGGGGAACTGGAGCGGAGAAGGGAGAAGCGTTGCGCTCATGCCCGGACTGCGGAGGGTCGGGGCAGGTTCAGCATGTGCGGCAGACTCTCTTCGGACGCTACGCAACGGTTTCGCCGTGCCGGCGATGTGGGGGGATGGGAAAGGTAATAGAGAAAACGTGCCCCGTGTGCCGGGGCAAGGGACGTATGGAAAAAAGGGAAACCATCAACGTCAAGATCCCCGCCGGCGTGAGTGCGGGCAACTACATTCCATTTCCGGGCAAGGGCAACGCGGGGGAGCGAGGGGGACCGCCGGGAGACCTGATTGTCATGATTGATGAGACAGGCGATCCGGTCTTCGAGCGGCACGAGCATGATGTCCTCCTGGACGTGGCCATTACGATGAGCCAGGCCGCATTGGGAAGCGAGATTGAGATTCCCGCGGTCACGGGACGTGTGAAACTCCGGATTCCCAAGGGAACGGAGACGGGGCGGATCTTCCGACTGCGAGGCAAGGGAATTCCCAGGCTTCATGGGCGAGGATCGGGAGATCAGCTGGTGCGGGTCAGGATCTGGACGCCGCAGAAACTCAGCAGCAAGCAGAAGTCCCTCTATGAGGAGCTGGGAGCACTTGACGCGAAGGACCTCCCGCCTGTGGGCAAAGAGTGATGGAGGGAATGCGGAAGCGACAGGGTTGAGAGGAACAGGTCCAGGGTCCCGGGAACCATGGCCATCTGCGATTCACGGGCTTCGCGGGCCAGTGCCGGAACTCAGGGCTTGACAAGACGGTGAATGGGCATTATACTTATGGTGTGATGTGATCGATTCTGAATCCCTGTAGCTCAAGTCTCGCTATTGCGAAGGTTACAGCGATTCGTACATGGTGTGCTGGCGGCAGCAGACTCTGCCCGGATGGGCGGGTGTGTGGTTCCGTTTACCCTTTTCGGTTGCTGGGCCTTCCGTGAAGGTGCCTGCACCCAGGGAGTCCCGTTGCGGTTTCCGTAAGGAGTTGACATCTACATGAAGGAAGGAAGGCTTTGGTCGGGGGGGGGAGGTGGATGGTGTGCCGGGGGTAATCGTAAGGGAGTCTGAGTCGTTTGAGAGTGCATTCAAGCGGTTCAAGAAGCGGTGCGAGAAGGAGGGCATTCTAGCTGACTTTCGCAAGCACCAGCATTTTGAAAAACCGAGCGAGCGCCGCAAGCGCAAGATACACGCGGCCAAGAGGAAGAGCGCTCGCAAGGGTAGAACGAGCACCAGATAGTCAGAACTGGTCAGGCAACATTCGCTTGCTGAAGTATCCACGGGGGGTGCGCTGCGAGGGTTGCTTGACCGGCTCTTGTTCAGGTCCGGTAGGGGGGCCGGCAGCGTCGAGGTCCCCCTATCCCTATGAATCCGGATTCTTCGAATGCAAGCCGGGTTTTCTTATCCGGGTCGGCCTCTGTGTGGTGGTGAGCAGTTCTTCTGACTGAGTGGGACTTTCCTGTGCCCCGGGCGATCCCTGCTGGACGAAGGGCTGCAGTTGAGCGCGGGACCAAATCGATTCCCAGGATGGTAGACGCCCATACGTTGCAGGTCCTTGAATTCCGGAAGATCCTCGATCTGCTGGTCAGTCGCGCCCGGACGAGAGTCGGCAAGGAGCGCGCGGCCGAACTGGATCCCATTGACGACATCCAAATACTCAGGAATCGCCTGGAGATTGTCTCGGCGTTCCGAGAGATCCTCTCCTCCGACGGTGCCATTTCCCTTGAGGGGATTCACGATATCCGGGCCCAGCTCAGCGCCGCCGAAGTGGAGGGGAACCTCTTGGATCCCGGGGATCTCCTGCAGGTGATGGAGACGGCGAGGGTGATGGCCCAGTTGGCCAGCAGCCTTGCTCGCTACCATGATCGCCTGCCGCTTGCCGCGGGGGAGGCCGGTGGCATCATTCCTACTCCTGCCCTTGTTGAGACGATTGGCAGGAGCATAGAGGATAGCGGCCGGGTTTCGGATCGGGCTACGCCCCGCCTGGTGGAAATCCGGAGACGCAGGAATCGTGTGCGGGGCCAGCTTCGACAGCACCTCGAGAAATACCTGGGGAGTTCGGTTCTGGAAGACGCCAGGCAGGAGGATCTGATTACCATCCGGAACGGGCGCTTTGTCATTCCGGTCAAGGCAGAACGCCGGCGCCGGGTTCCGGGCATCGTGCACGACCGCTCGGCGAGCGGGGCAACGGTTTTCGTTGAACCTCTCGATACCGTGGATCTCAACAATGAACTTCACGAGCTTGATGGCGAGGAGAGAACCGAAATCCGGCGGGTGCTGCAGAACCTCACCTCCATGGTCTCGGAAGCCGCACCGGCGCTCCGGCGGAATCTCGACATCACGGGGGCGGTGGACCTGGATTTTGCCATGGCGCGGCTGTCCATCGATCTCGGGGCCGAGCCTCCCGAACTGAATCGGGATGGGCAGATTCACATTGTACAGGGTCGACATCCACTGCTGGAAGGGATGGCAACTGGTGGGGACGGGGCGGCTGTTCCCCTGGAAATGGAACTGGGACCGAGGAAGCGGGTGTTGGTGGTTACGGGCCCCAACATGGGAGGGAAGACGGTCGCTCTCAAGACCGTTGGTCTTCTGACCCTCATGGCCCAGTCCGGGCTCCATGTGCCTTCGGGGGCGGGTACCCGCCTGGCGATTTTTGAAAAGATCTACGCCGATATCGGCGATGAGCAGTCCATCGAACAAAGTCTCAGCACCTTCTCCTCCCATCTGAAACACCTGGTGCGTGTGCTGGACAACGCGGACAACCGGACTCTGGTTCTCCTGGATGAGCTGGGTGCGGGAACAGACCCGGAAGAAGGAGTTGCCCTGGGAATCTCGGTGATCGAGACTTTGGCGGACCGGGATGCGCGAGTTGTGGCGACAACTCACCACGGGGCATTCAAGGTCCTTGCCGAGAACCACAAGTGGTTCGAGAACGCGTCTCTGGAATTCGATCCTGAGACCCTGCGGCCGACCTACCGGTTTCGTATGGGAATCCCGGGGCCCTCCCGAGGGCTGGATCTGGCCGCCGGTGAGGGTGTTCCGCCGGCGGTTCTGGAGAGGGCCCGGGCCCTGATGGGATCGGAGCGATTGCAGCTGGAAGCGATGCTCATGGACCTGGAGACGCGCCTGGCGGATATCGATCGGGAACGAACAGCGATTGCCGGAGAGCGCGAGGTCCTGGAGGAGCGAAATCAGATTCTGGCAAAGCGGCTTCGGGGAGTCCGGAGAGAAGAGAAGGAACTCCGCGAGAAGGCGCTTTCCGAAGCTTCCCGCGTTGTTGAGGATGCCCGCAAGCTGGTGGAGCGGACCGTTGCAGAGGTGAGAGCCAAAGGCGCAGATCGGCCGGCTATCAAGAAGGCCAGAGCTGATCTGGACCAAGCGGCGAAAAAGCTGGAAGCCGGCCGTGAGTCTTCGCCCCCTGCCCATCTGCCCGCAGCCCGCGTGGGGGACGAGGTCTGGATCTCAACCCTGGACAAGCGGGGTGTGGTAGTGGCGGAGCCGGACAGCGGCGGGCGAGTGACGATCCAGAGCGGGAAGCTCCGGCTGAAGGTGCCGCTCGAGAGTCTGGGCACACCGCCGGACGGATCGGGTTCTCAGGAGACCGCTGGGAAGGTGCGTTGGGATGGAGAGGTTTCGGCGGCCACGGAAATCGACGTGCGGGGGTTGCCGGCGGATGAGGCTATCCAGTGGATTGACCGCTTCCTGGACGAGGCAATGCTGGCTGGACTGAATGAAGTTCGGGTGATCCACGGGAAGGGTAAGGGAATTCTGAAAAGGGAAGTCGAGGCGGCGCTGGCGCGGGACCAGCGTGTGCGCGGGTTCCGGTTGGGAAACTGGAACGAGGGGGGGTGGGGTGCCACAGTTGTGGTGCTGAAGTAGCCGGGATTCCCTAATAACCCGGGCTAGCCTGTGCATGGTCCGGTCTGGGTGCTGTGATGGGAAGGTCGTTCTGTGGTCGATAGCAGGGAAACAACGGTTGAGGACATCCGGGCCCGGAATGACATCGTGGAGGTCATTTCCGAGTTTGTGCGGCTTCGGAAAGCGGGACGGAGTTTCAAGGGGCTCTGCCCGTTTCACAAGGAGAAGACCCCGTCCTTCGTGGTGAATCCGGAGCGCCAGATGTACCACTGCTTTGGATGTGGCGTGGGCGGTGACGTGTTCAGTTTCATCATGGATCATGAGAAACTGGATTTCCCTGAGGCCTTGCGGTATCTGGCCGAGCGGGCGGGCCTGCCGCCGCCGCGAGCGCGGGCGGGCGGGCAGACGTCGAAGAACGATCCCGCATACCGGGCCAACGAGTTTGCAGCGCGGTTTTTCCAGGAACAGCTGAAATCCCCTGCCGGGAAGCAGGCTCTTTCGTATCTTCGGAAGCGAGGCCTCAGTCCAGAGGTGATCGCCCTGTTCCAGATCGGGTTCGCACCGCCGGGGTGGAACGATCTTCTGAATGCTGCGGCCCGGGAAGGCCTGGGCACTGAGGCATTGGCCATGGCGGGACTCGTGGGGAAGGGGGAGCGGGGATGGTACGATAGGTTCCGCAACCGGATCATGTTCCCCATTCTGGAGGTCACAGGTCGCGTCGTGGGTCTGGGTGGTCGAGTGCTGGGGGACCAGGAACCCAAGTATCTGAATTCCCCCGAGACCCCGGTGTTCCGCAAAGGAGCTCATCTTTATGGGCTCAACTGGACACGGGGTGAGATCGGCCGGGAGGACCGGGCGCTCCTGGTGGAAGGTTACCTGGATCTGGTGGCTCTCAAGCAGTATGGAATTGAAAACGTCGTGGCCAGCATGGGAACAGCTTTGACGTCAGAGGCGGCGCGCCGGTTGAGCCGCCTCTCGAAACGCGTGACCATTGTCAACGACGGGGATGAGGCAGGCCGAAAAGCGGCCGTGAGATCGGCCGAAGTACTTCTGGCGGAAGGATTCCGGGTCCATGTTGCGGTACTTCCCGCGGGAACAGATCCGGACAGCTACGTTCGCTCCAGCGGCGCCGAGGTTTTCCGGCGGTTGGTCCGGGATGCACCCGGAATCGTCAATTTCCTGTTCCGCGAGGCGGATGACTACGAGTCCCGTGAGAAAGCGACCCGGGAAGTTCTGAATCTGTTCTCCCGGATAGATGATCCGATCCGGAGAGGTTGGTATGTGAAGGAACTGGCCGAGCGGTCGGGACTGGACGAGAAGGTTCTGCAGCGGGCGGCGGCCCGGAAGACGGGCCTGCCCCGCAACACACCGGCGTCGGGTCCCCGGAAGTCGTCGGCCGATGGGGCGCTCCAGGCGGAACGCGGCCTTGTCAAGTACCTTCTGGATGCGGAGATGCTGGAGCCGGAGGTCGTGGAACGCATCCGGTCGTGCGAGTTCAGGGATGCCGCCAGCCATCGGCTGGCCGGCGTGTTGCTGGATGCCCTGAAGGAAGGACACCGGCTCACGGCCACGGAAGTGGTGTCGAGACTCCAGGACCGGGATGCCTTGGCCTTGCTTGCGGCCGTCTCATTGAAAGAAGACATTGTGGATGAGGCCAAGCAGATCCGAGACTACCTGAGCCACCTGAGGAAGCGGGAGCTGCGGGAGAGAATTACAGAGACGAAGGGCGAGATGCGCGAGGCGGAGCGCCGGGAAGACGAAGAAGCCCTTCGCCGTCTCCAGGTACACTACTTGGACCTGATGGCGGAGATAAAGGGGCTGGTGACCGGATTGGGGAATTTCGAAAGGAGTTCCGGGCGATGAAGAAATCGCAAACGCGGGATGGCATTGAGCAGCTCAAGAAGCTGGCTCTCCGCCAGGGGTATGCAACCCACGACCAAGTCAACGAGTTCCTCCATGAGGATGCGTCGCCCGATGAGATGGACGACACGTACATCATGCTGGGGGATCTCGGTATTGACGTGGTGGATTCGCCTGAGGAGCACTATCGCCGGAAGGCCCAGCGCAAGGAGAAGGAAAAGACCAAGCGGGTCGCCGAGGAGGCGGACCAGCGGGGCCGGTATGACGACCCCGTACGGATGTACCTGCGCGAGATGGGCCGCGTTCCCCTCCTGAACCGTGAGGGAGAAATTGAAATCGCCATGCGCATCGAGTCAGGCGAGCGGATGGTGACCCTGGCCGTATTCCGGTGTGCCACCAGTCTCCGTGATCTCAGGAATCTCCGCGATAAGCTGGACAAGGGAAACGTGGCCGTCGAGGATATTGTTCATGTCGATCTGGGGGGCTGGGGGACGGGCTATGCAGCTCGGAAAGAGCGCCAGCGAGCACTCCGGAGCATCGACCGGATTCAGAGACTGGAAAACGAGATCCAGGGCTTCAGGAAGAAGCACGATGTAGAGAAAGCGACGGACCGCCAGCGCAAGACAGCGATCGAATGCATCGACCGCCGCCAGAAGAAAATCGAGCAAGAGCTGGATGGTCTCCGGCTCCATCCCCGGCAGATCGAAAAACTGGTTCACAGGCTCACCGGGATGATCGAGCGGGTGGAAGAGACGGAGAAGGAAATCCGCTCTGCAGAGCGGATCTGCACCCGGTGCATGAAGAATGCCAGGCGGCCCAAGGGGGGCAAAGGCGCGGCGAGGCCCCAGAGCAAGAAGGCCCAGATCGAACACGCTGCGGCCATGCGGCAGATGAAGAATGCCCGCCGGAAAATCCGGCGCATCGAGATTGAGGCCGGTCTGGAAAGGGGCAGACTCCGGGAGGTGATCGGCCAGATCAGCTTGGGCCGGGACACGACCGAGCAGGCCAAGCGGGAAATGATTGAGGCCAACGTCCGCCTGGTGATCAGCATTGCGAAGCGCTACACCAACCGGGGTCTCGAATTCCTGGACCTGATCCAGGAGGGCAACAGCGGCTTGATGCGGGCCGTGGAGAAGTTCGACTACAAGAAGGGCTACAAGTTCAGCACGTATGCCACGTGGTGGATCCGGCAGGCTATCACGCGAGCCATCGCTGATCAGGCGCGGACTATCCGGGTCCCCGTGCACATGATTGAGGCCATCAACAAGGTGGTTCGGGTCTCGCGCCGACTGGTTCAGGAGTACGGGCGCGAGCCTGTCCCGGAAGAGGTGGCCAAGAAGCTGGACATGCCCCTGGACAAGGTGAAGTCCATCCTCAAAGTTGCCCAGGAACCGATTTCCCTGGACCGACCCATCGGCGAGGATGAGGACAGCAATCTGGGGGATTTCATCGAGGACACGAAGGTCATTTCCCCCGCACACTCGGCTGCCTTTGTGATGCTGCAGGAGCAGATGGGGAACGTCCTGGGTACGCTGTCGCGCCGGGAGGAGAAGGTAATACGGCTCCGGTTCGGGCTGGGCGATGGTTGCCCGCGGACCCTGGAAGAAGTGGGATCCATCTTCAACGTGACCCGCGAGCGCGTGCGCCAGATCGAAGCGAAGGCGCTGCGCAAACTGCGCCATCCCTCGCGGTCGAGGAAACTCAAGGGTTACGTCGAAATGCCGTAGAGCGGAAAGGCGAGAGCAGTATTCCCCAATCCTAGTCGCTTGTCACCCTGTCACCTGTCACTGGGTTGGGGCCAGCGCCCCGTCCGTGTGACGAGGGCGAGTGACGAGTGTCAAGTGTCGAGGAAATAGGGTAAAGTCCGAGACCGCAACGCTAGTCCGTTCCCTTGAATCTGTCTTTCATCCTGGTCCACGTTATGGCGTCCACCCCTGACGCTCCGCCTCCGCATGGGCATCCCACCCCGAACGCCCCAACCTGCCCGCAGCCGTATCCGTCAATGCATGGAGAACACTCCTGGAGCTGGAAGCACTCGCCGTCTGAATCGCAGAAGAGTGGATCCTCGGAGAAGTTGCCGGTGCTCCCCGGCTGATTCGACGGGCATCCTGCCCAGTCGCCCCCCGCGTTACCGTAGATGTCGGAACAGGTGAGACTGAGCCCCGTCACAGACTCGTCACAGCCGATGCCTTCCCCTTCTGTGCTGAAGACAATGAGCGTGTTCACGATCTCGGGTGAGGATCCCAGATCGCACCAGATCCCGCCGCCATCGGGGGCCGAGTTCCCGCAGAGAGTGCAGTGCCGGAGGGATGGGGAACCGTTCCCGCAGTACATGCCCCCGCCCCAGACGGCCGAGTTGCCTGCCAGGAGGCACTCGGTCAGGAGGGCGGAAGACTCGTAGCACCAGATCCCGGCTCCCTGGAAGGCGGTATTGCTGGCGAACGTGCACCGGGTCAGTACGGGTGAGGATGAGAAACATTGCACGGCGCCGCCCAGGTGCGCCGAGTTGCCGGTGAACGCACAGCGGGTCAGCTGGGGAGAGCCGGATGGGTAGCACCAGATCGCGCCACCGCCCATGTCCGCCAGGTTCTGGTCGAATACGCAATCGGTGAGTGAGGGGGATGACTGGCTGCAGCTGATCCCGCCCCCGTAGTATCTCACGGACTCGTTGCCGCGAAAGGTGCATTCGGTAAGGAGAGGTGCGGATTCGTGGAGGAAGACAGCGCCGCCGGCGTCGTAGGCCGTGTTGTCCAGGAACCTGCACCGGGTGAAGGTGGAAAAGCACTCCCGCGCGTAGATCGCGCCGCCGCTGTACCAGGTTGTGTTGTTCGTGAAGATGCAGTCGGCGAAAGTG
Organism: Candidatus Eiseniibacteriota bacterium; assembly: GCA_023132135.1. GTDB lineage: Bacteria > Arandabacterota > Arandabacteria > JAGLYR01 > JAGLYR01 > JAGLYR01. The sequence continues at coordinate 24,915 of JAGLYR010000195.1, forward strand.
GGCGAGGCCTCCCAGCAGTAGACGCCTGCGGCATTCTCACTTCGAAACGCGCCGGTGAGGGTAATCCCCTCGAGCACTGATTCCGGTCCCTCGCCGGACTGGAAGTAGAACCCGCGGTGCTCATATCCGGGGCCGGCCTCGCAGTCGATGATGCACGCCTTGGGATTCCCGCTCCGGGACCGGAGGGTGATGGCCTTGCCGAGGAAGTCGATGTCCCGGTTTCCGTCGCCGGTGAACGTGCCGTCGGAGAGCTCGATCACGTCGCCGCCGGTGGCTGCGGCGATGGCGTCCTGGATTGTCGGGAAATCCCCAGTGCCGTCAGGTTCAATGAGATAGACAGCGGCGATTGCGGGGGAGGAGAAGACCGCGACCGCAACGGCCGCCGCTGTCAATATGTTGAGAAGGCAATTCACGGGTAGTCCCAGGGTAGAAGATAGCTATTCCATTAGCAATTGCATATGATAGCACACCTGAAGGACTATCTGTAGATACCAAGCGGCATTTGGCCATCAGGGGTTTAACCCGCACTTCTCACCAGCCATCTGCTGCGGCATTCGAGGATTGTCACGGAAATGTCAAACGGGTATCATATCGGCGGAATCCACGGGCCCGGAAGAGAAAGCGGGGGAAGGCATGGACGAGACCACCCAAGCCGTTCGCGATATGTATGAGCAGTATCCATATCCTGCCGGGTCGCCGCAGCTGCGCGCGGGATCCGACGCACGGCTGCTTCTGAGCTATGTTGAGCGGGCCAGGCCGGCCGGGGGGCTGATCCGGGTGCTTGACGCGGGGTGCGGGCGTGGACTGGGCGTGCTGGGAAGCGCCATGCTCCAGCCGCGTGTGTCGTTCCTGGGGGTGGATATCAACCGGGTTGCGCTCGAGGAGGCATCGGCCAGGGCAAAAGAAATGGGGCTCGCCAACGTGCGGATTCAGGAGTGCGACCTGATGACGCTCGATGGGCTGGACGTACCTCCGGGCGGCTTCGACGTGATCTACTCCCTGGGCGTCGTCCATCACATGTCGCAGCCCGAAGTCGGTCTGCGCAATCTCAGGGAAGTGCTCGCCCCGCACGGCGTGATCTGCTTCATGGTCTATGCGGAGCTCGGCCGCTTGCCGCTTAGGCGGGTCACCGACGCGAGCCACCTGCTGCTCGATGAATCGGCGCCACTGGCGGATCGCATGGCTGTTGGCCGCTGCGTTGCCGGTTTCGCCAGGGGCACGGTGATGCACAATACCTTCTGGGAGCCAACAGCGAACGTCAACGACGTGGAGTTCGTGGACCGGTGTCTCAACGTGAATGAGGCCTGCTACGACGTATCATCGCTCTGGCGCCTCATCGGGGAGGCCGGCCTGCGTTTCATCCGGTGGTTGGAGCCGCAGGAATGGTCCGCTGCGGATGTCTTCCCGGAAGGTGAACTGCGTGAGCGCGCCGCGAAGCTGCAGGAACTCGATCAGTATCGTCTCATCGAGAAGCTTTGCGAGCGGAACGCCTTCGAGATGATCCTGGCTCGGGAAGACAATTCGCCGCGCCGGCCCGTCACGCTCGAGAGCCTTGACAAGCAACACTTCGCCGTCAATCCGGACGTGTCCCTGCTCTTTGAGAAGCGCAACCTCCGCGGCTCTCAGCGCGTCGAACGCCTGTCGTACCGTATCAGGCACAGGGAGCCCGTTGTGCTTCCTCGCGGCGAGTTGGCCACCGCCGCGCACGCACTTGAGAACCAGACCGAGCCGTTCAACATGGATCTCTGGCTGCAGGCCATGGGCAAGGTCGGCCTCAACGCAGAACAGGCGCGCGCCGCACTTCTGAAACTCGTTCAACTTGAGGTGTTGTATACTCCGCATCCGGGGGATGTCTGAAGACGTGAGCGAGCCGTAAGGCCGGCCATCACGTTTTCCCCTATTTCCGATTTTCTATTGCCTGTTGCCTATTTTCTCTTTGGCATTTCGGTTTGCCGGCCAGACATAGACAAATGGTGCCGGTGACCAGCACAACACAATCAGATATGGACAGATGGTGCCGAAAAGATACACAATAAGTTAATAAAGCTAACTACGTCCCGGAAAGCCTGCCCTGATAAGGGTTCCGTCCAGGTCCGCCATGAACACGAATTGCTTCATCTGTTTCGCCTTCGTCTATTTGGGTCTTGCCAACGCGAACATCACCAGTGGGTGGGCCGGTCCGGCCCGCACATCTGGTGAATGTAGTGTTACGCAAGTCCCGTGCCACCCTTCCCGAGCCTGCAATGCCCTATACTCGCCACTTCACCAGACTCAATTCGCGTGAGATGTCATGAGACGCTCTGGGATGAGATATACACTATTCCAAGCACGTGTGCAGGCAACATAGAGCTTATTCCGTGTCTGAGGCTTCAGTTCGTGCCCCTTTCCCTTCTCCAGCTTCCGCAAGGTTGCGGTATTCAATGCAACCGCAATGTCTTGGTAATCATCACCTTTCGATGCCCCCCAGTTGCAGGATCGACAGCGATACTTCTGATGTGATTGGTAGAATAACTTGACCACTTCATTAGCGTCCTGAATTCGAGTGGCCTCTTCTTGACAGGTGACCCATCGGATGTCCGTGGCATTTTTCCGATGCGAGGTCATGACAATGCCGAGGTTGTCCTTGACGAAGGAACACAGCGTCGGACTGCATCGATAACTCCGCTCGAGAGTCTGTTTGTCCACGCTGAAGCCAATGCGCTCAAGGCGCGTGACAAACGCGTCAAGACTCTGGTGGAGGTTCTTGTTCACATTGCCATCCCTGCTAGTGTCGTACGTGTGTTGAAAGAAGTCACCTACCAGACACATGTCGACATGGCTGCTCGCTAGCTGCGAGAGAAGATTGAAGTCATGCCCAGCGAAATCCTGGACCTCGTCAATCAGCAGCGCGTCGAAGTACTTCTCAATTCGTGCTTGCACCTGGCCCAATACGTTTTCCATCTCGAGTAACTTCGCCAACCGATTGTGGTATACTCTCCGCTTCTCGTCGAAGTAGTATAGTCTGTTATCTCTCCGCTTCGTACGAGTCCACTGTGGGGGCATCCCCCATCTCATACCCCGTGGTCTGGTGTCCCTCCATAGAAACGGTCTGAAGCAGAATGAGTAGAGAAAGGTGAAGTAGGAGCTCAGCGTGACATGCTTTGGGAAGACCCCAAACTCCTTGATGATCTTGCGACGCAGGTTCGCGAGGTTGTTCTCCGTATACGTAATGACGAGAGAGGGCCTGCCATCACGGAGCCTGCGCACGATGCTGGTGGTCTTGCCTGACCCAGCGACAGCGAGAATTACTCTCTTATCCATGCTATGGCATCCGCGAAGTAGCGTGGCGGCTCAAGCTCATCGGCCTTGTGCAGCAGCAGTGCAAAGGCAGCTTCGGCTTTGTTTCCTAGCATATACTCCTGGACCGTGAGCGTCCGCCTTGACGCAGCGAAAAGCGCATCACAGACTGGCGCATTCTGCGCATAGAGCGAAATCTCAAATGTGCGCTTTTCGTTATCGCTTTCTGAGAATACCTGTATGTTGGCGCCCGTGTATTCTGCGAATCCTTCGACGCAGTTCTGTTGGTAGTTGCCGTCATTGTCTCGCACCACCGCTGTCTTGATATCAAGCAGGACCGCAAGCTCTAGGTATCGTTTGAAACTCGTGCCTCCGACTGAAATGATATGAGTGTTGGAGTCCTCGCTTGCATGACCAGTGATCTTTTTGAAGAACGCCTCGGCTAAGATGTATTCAGCATCACCTTCGACCAAGATAACTCGCTGGGAGAGGATGAACTCAAGAACATTGCTGCTTGGGGCTTTCATAAAGAATAAGGCTGTGTCCTCCGTGAGGTTATCCAACAGAGCCACCGCAGTGTTGTTGCTGTTGAGGAGTAGGCACTTGCGTAGGTCAAGCCGTGTCGAGATAAGGCTGTTGTGAGTCGCGATCACAAGCTGTTTCTCGGTGCGCTCGCGAATCATCCCAATAAGTCGCTTCATATTGACGTGGCTGAGGTGATTTTCTGGTTCCTCCATGAGCAGTATGTCGATAGGAGCTGAAGACCGCGATCTATTCAGAGCGAACGCTGTCTTGATGAAGCACTGCTGCCCGCGACCTTTGTTCTGAATGGCTATTCCCTCTTCTGCAATTGTTAGATCAGACTCGAGTGTGGCTTTTCCGGTAGTGCGGAGGACAAAGTCGTACCTCTCAACTCTATCGTTGAGCTCTCTAAGCACGTCGGCTTGGAAGCTCTCCTTATGGCGGCGGTATTCGTTACTGTGCTTACTCTTCTCGGTTCCCTGAACATGAGCGAGGTATAGGTCTTTTATATATTCTCGTGTGGCGTATTCATTGTTGATATGGGCGCTGTCGATGTGAACATGCCGGACTGGCCTGTTGTATGCAGCATAGGGCTTTCCGGAGAAGGTATTGAAAGTCACCTCATAGTACTCAAAGGGAAAGGCGGAGGAGTCATCAGCGAGAATCGCGGCGATATCGGCCGAAACCAGATAGTTCGGCGAGCAGACGAGCTGCACGCCATCACATGCGCGTCCCTCTGAGTTGTTCGTGCCGTTGAGATCGGGGTCGTTCTGCTCGTCGAGGTATAGTTCAACGGATAGGAGGGGGAGGTCTTCTATTCTCCGATCTGACTCCAAAAACGCTTCAATTGCGGCTGAATTGAATAGGGATTCCAGGCCGAGCGTTTCGACCCGCGTTCTACTACCACCAAGGGTCAAATCGACAGCAAGCAGAATCGAGCTTTTGCCTGATTCGTTGTCTCCAATCAGGACGTTCAGATCCGGGCTGAAACGCGCTTCAAGTGTCTGGAAACGCTTGAAGTTGCATAGCTTGATTTTCTGCAGGACACCCATTTCCTGTCCCTCATTCTTCTACCGGCAAGGCGCACCCTATCTTGCCACTGGAGGCGTCTCAAGGGCACAACCCATGCGCTTGGTTTGCGAGCATAACGCCCAGCATCAGCGGCGGCGCGAAGCGCCGTTCGCTGCATGCTGCTGTTATGCGACCGCCCGGTCGACCTTGCCATCAGATATCCACTCGCTTGCCTTCCGCCATTAGGCTGAGCGCTTCCTGCTCTGAGAGCACCTTGCGTCCGAACAGCTTCGCGAGCAACTGACTCAACGACTCCGTCATACCCGACAACACTGTATGCGCCAAACTCAGGGACCCTTGAATCTCGCGGATTTCGGCAATCATGGTCTTCCGGCCTTCCACCGAGTGGATAGCGAAGTTGTGCTTCCGAAAGAACTTGTGCGTCAGGTAGTTTCGTTTATCCAGCGCGTCGTTCACGGTAGCGATAATGCTGTCATCAATCTGTCCCATTCTTCGGAGCTGCCGAAACAGATTGCCGAAGGTGCATTTGTTTACATCATGAACTAGCGCTCGGAAGAACTCTCGCTGTTCGTCCGTGATCTTGGACGTGTCAAGGAGCATGGTTGCATAGACCAAAGCGAGGTTTCCGGCTTCCATCTCCATCACCTGTGCCATCTCAGCAGCTCGTCCGAACTCGTAGTAGAGCTCTCGCAGGTCATCTGGGCAACTGGTCATCCGGCCTCGACCTCAGGTGCGCATAACGTTGGTTTCACCTGCAAAGACGGCTTGGCGCGAGCCGTGCGCCAGCACGGTGCGTGCCAAATGGCTTTGTCAGGTGCAAGCTCTTGTTATGCTTTCTTCTTCTCCAGGTTGTCTAACAACAACGCTGACAGCGTCCCAATAAACTCGATCGCTGCCGAGATCTCGCCTTCTTCCAAGTCTGGCAACCAAGGGCGTCCATGTCCGGTCCCCTGCTTGTTTCGAAGGTTATTCACCGCACAGGCGGTCTCATACATTCCACGTTGCAGCCTTGCCCTTGGATGATCCCCTTGTTGTGGCTTCTGTTCGGGCGTTGCCATGTCCAAGGCTACAAAAGCCTGACCCAAAAGAGCAGGAAAATTCGCGGTCGTAGGATATTGCCCCCACACCTCTTGAATAACGTGTGCCGCCACTGCCTCCATAAGATCCTTACTTGTGCCAACCACAAGGGCGCCGTCCTCGATGCCCTTTTTTGCTCTTTCTACGTAACCACGGAGTGCACTTGTTAGCCGTTTTCCCGAAAGAGATTCGAGTGCCACCGGTGACACAGATCCGTCCTGGCCAAGGACAACACCAAGTGGCTTGATCGCATCGGAAAGATTTCGAACCGAGTCCGCACCGACGAAGTTCGGAGAACTTTCGCGAAACCCTCCACAACTCCTCACAGTTGCAATGAGACCGGTGGCGAAAACTTCTGCTTGCTGAGGGGAATGTTCCATCGCCCAGTTAAGAATTATTCGAACACGCTTAGACTTCCCAACTGGCGGTCCCAACTTGTTCGGGTCCGCTCCCTCAAGTTTCGCACGCTTGATCTGAAACTCGATATCTGAGTGGCTGGGATCACGCCTTTCGGACTGGGCGTCATCGACCAGTCTCGCCAGGGCGTAGACCACAGTGTCATCAATGGGGATTTTACTCATCACCTCACTTGCCACCTTCTCTTAGCATAACTATGAGTATCTTGTTCCGTATAAGACCCCC